>DAOVEB010000034.1 GCA_030669205.1 Candidatus Parvarchaeota archaeon
CCCGCTATAACTATGTATGTCTTGCCAGCCACCTTGACCTTGGCAATCACGCCAGTGCTAGCCTCTGTGTAGACCTTTTTTGTCCTGTCAGAGAAGAGCCCCCCGAACAGGAAGCCCTGCTCTGTCTTTTTGACGTTGAACCGAACTGGTAGGTGCTTGTTGAGCTTGTAGCAGAGCATGTTCGTTCCAGGGCCGCCGACAACGACCGCGTTTCCATCACCTGCGTCAACATCCAGCTTCACCACAAACTCCTTCGGCATGTCCAGGAACTGGCCAAGCGCAAGGGCGAGATGGGTTGCGTAGTGGCCGTCCCTTGCCCGCGACTTGAACGGCCCGTGCGCGTCAGGCGAGCCCACAACTATGCCGCCAGCGAACCTTCCGTCTTCGTTGAACTCTGAGAAGAAATCCATGACCTTTTCCTCGCCGACCTTCTTCATCCTGACCTTTTTTTCACCAATCGGGAGTTCGACTGCGAACGCAGGATGGTTCACGGTGTAGAAGCGTGCGGTACCGCCGCGGAACTCCTCCTCGCGTGCTACCCTTATCATCTTGGCCTTCTCTAGCTTCCTTATGTGGTAGTATATCTTCTGCTCGTGGATTCCCAGCTTCTTGGCAATCTCCATTGGGTACATCTCCTCCTTGCAGAGCATGTTCAGTATCTGCCACCTTATCGGATGCAAGGCCGACTTCATCGTTTCCGGCTGGACAACCGCGACCTTTTTCATGTAGGAGCCGTCCTTTTTTTCGGTCAGGAGATGTTTGGATTTCATAATCCAGACCACCGAATAACTATTTATAAAGGTTACCTATAACAAATTATTTTTAGTGGATTACGCGCATCTTGGGATTAAATATAAATATTGCTAAAATAATTTTTTTAGGGGTATCAAACCACTATAAAAAATCTTTTTATAATCATCACTTTACTTGTCTGCTATGTGTGGAATAATCGGCTATGCTGGCGACAGGGAAGCGTACAACTTGCTTGTCGACGGTCTCAGGCGTCTGGAGTACAGAGGCTACGACTCTGCTGGCATTGCTACAGTTGGCTCGGGCGTCACGATAGTCAAGGATATAGGTACGGTCGACGGATTGCTGCAATACGGAACCCTGCCTGGCGAGAGCGGGATTGCCCACACGCGCTGGGCAACCCATGGAGGGGTCACCCGGGCCAACGCCCACCCACACCCCGACTGTGGAAACGAGATAGCAATCGTCCACAACGGCATAATAGAGAACTACTCGACCTTGAAGGCCGGACTGATTGACAGAGGGCACAGGTTTGCGTCCGAGACCGACAGCGAGGTCATCGCCCACATCGTTGAGGAGGCACCTGATGCGCTGAGCGGAGTGTTCAACGCAGCAAAGCTCCTGAAAGGTTCATTCGCATTTCTGGTGCTTGACAAGGGAAGAGTCATAGCATGCAGGAAGGACTCTCCGCTTGTTGCGGGTCTTGGACAGGGTGAAAACTTCTTTGCTTCAGACGTGCCCGCCTTCATCAAGCACACAAAAAAGGTGATGTATCTGGAAAACTACGACGTTGCTGTTGCTGACAAGGACGGCGTCACGATTTACAACGCTCTCACGCGCGAGCCAATCAGGCGGAAGGTGCAGGAAGTGAGCTGGGACGTGTCGTCAGCTGAGAAAGGAGGGTACCCCCACTTCATGATAAAAGAGATAAGCGAGCAGAAGGACACAATCCGTTGCGCAGTTGAACAGGATGCAGGCGAGATAAATGACGTGGCCCGCATGGTAAACCAGGCAAAGGGGGTGTTTTTTGTCGCGTGCGGCACGAGCTACCATGCATGTCTCTGCGCGTCTTACATCTTCTCAAAGATAGCAAAGAAGCACGTGAACGTGGTGATTGCGTCCGAGTTCCCCCACTTCGAGCATTTCATAGACGAGGACACACTCGTGATTCCTGTGTCCCAGTCAGGTGAGACAGCAGACGTGCTCGATGCTGTTGAAAAGGCCAAGCGCAGGGGCGCGAAAATCCTCAGCATGGTCAATGTGATGGGCTCCTCACTGATGCGGACCTCGCACAACTCCCTGATGCTGAACGCAGGGCCCGAAATCTGCGTGCTCGCGACCAAGAGCTACACATCCCAACTCTCACTCCTCCTGCTGATAGCGTACGCAACTGCTGGCAGACTTGAGGAGGGAAGGAAGGAGCTGCGCAAGGTGGCGGACAGGGTTGGGGACCTGCTGGACAACGCGGAGTATCTGGAGTATCTGGCCGACTACCTCAAGGAAAAGGAGCACATCTTTCTCATAGGCAGGGGAATCTCCTACGCAACTGCGCTTGAGTCGGCGCTCAAGCTCAAGGAAGTGTCCTACATACATGCAGAGGGCTTTGCAGGCGGAGAGATGAAGCATGGGACCCTCGCGCTCATCGAGGAAGGGACTCCCTGCATTGTCTTCGTGCCGAACGGCGACCAGGAGGTCCTGAACAACGCGCATGAGGTAAAGGCACGCGGGGGCTACATAATAGGAGTTTCGCCTGTTAGGCACAGTGTCTTTGACTTCTACATACCCACCCCTATCTCAGACGAGGCGCATCCGATTCACATGGTGGTTCCCATACAGGTTCTGGCGTACTATCTGGCTGTGAAGAGGGGATGCGACCCGGACAAACCCAGAAACCTGGCCAAGAGCGTGACAGTGAAATGAAAGCAGTTGTTCTCGCGGCAGGAAAGGGCACGCGTATGCTCCCCATAACACTGAAAAAGCCTAAGCCGCTTGTCAAGGTGGCTGGCAAGCCTTTTCTTGAGCACCTGATTGCCGACCTCCAGGGCTCGGGCTACAGCGACATTGGGATAGTGGTTGGTTACAAAAAAGAGATGGTAGAGTCGTTTGTTCAATCCAAAGGTTGGGAGTTTGAGCTCATCGAGCAGAAAGAGCAGACAGGTACAGGAAATGCGGTGAAGATGTGCAAGGACTTTGCAGGCAAGGAGGAATTCGTGGTTGTTATGGGCGACAACCTCTACTCACCCAGGGACCTGGCAAGGCTGGCCAAGATGAAAGGCAACTGCGTCTCTGTAGCCAAGGGCGACCCCTCGCGCTATGGTGCTGTTGTCAAGGACAACGGTTTTCTCAAGGAGATAGTCGAGAAGCCGCAGGAGTACGTCAGCAGCCTGATAAATGTCGGACTCTACAGGTTCACGCCTGAAATCTTTGACGCGCTGTCCAAGACAAAGCTTTCACCCCGTGGAGAGCTTGAGATTACGGACGCGATAAACCTTATGGCAAAGAGCTCAAAGGTGAGGGTTCTCGAGCTCAAGGACTACTGGCTGGACTTGGCAAAGCCGGAGGACATCTACACCATCAGCGAGTTCGTCTTGAAGAACGCGGAATAGTCTCTGTCTTTGTTCTGATTCTAACAGTTGAATCGGACTTCACGAATCCCTTGAGAGTCGCGTTTGGATGTACCATGACCTTCTTGCCAATCATCGTGCCCGGATTGGTGACCGTGTTGCACCCGATTTGCGAACCGTCACCTATTATGGCCCCGAGTTTGGCCATGCCGTCCCGGATTTCACCCCTGTCGTTCCTCACATTTGCGAGCTTCACGCCCGCGCCCAGGTTAACACTGTTTCCCAGGATTGAGTCGCCGACATAGTTGAAGTGCGGCGCCTTGGCACCATTGAGAAGTATCGAGTTCTTCAGCTCAGTTGAATGGC
Organism: Candidatus Parvarchaeota archaeon; assembly: GCA_030669205.1. Taxonomy (GTDB): domain Archaea; phylum Nanobdellota; class Nanobdellia; order JAFCGN01; family DAOVEB01; genus DAOVEB01. The sequence continues at coordinate 3,681 of DAOVEB010000034.1, forward strand.
CAACAACACAGCCATCTCCAACTATCACGTTTCCACGTATGAACGCGCCAGGCCTTATGTCACAGTTCTCGCCGATGTAGGCAGGGCCATGGATTACGACGAATTCGCCGACTTCTGTGCCCTTTCCTATGTGGACCTTGCCATTGGTCGAGACGCTATCCTGAATCTCCGGAAAGATTGTCGCGTCAACGGTCTCCAGCGCCGCCTTGATTTCCTTCAGCGTCTTCCATACTGGGTCCTTGAAGATGTGCCTGAACTTGAACCCCTTGAGATCGAAGTAGTATTCAGGAGAAGACTCCATGCGGTATCTGAAACCTTGCGATGTTTTAAGGTTTTCCAGTTCGGCTATCTCTCGTGTCCGGGCGTGTACAACGGCAACAATGCCCCATTCTCCCTGTTCAAACGCACCGGAATATAGTCTCCATTCCTGTTCTGGAGCTGCCACATTGGTTTCTCAATCTTGAACTCTTTGAGCATTCTCTTCACGTCGTCAAACTGCTCCCTGTCAACGTCAGAGAACAGGAGATAGCCCAGTCCCTCGTCTTTTGCCATCCTAAAAAAATACCAACGCACCCTGTGCTTTAAAGCACTGTTGTGTCAGACAATGGAAAAACTTATCTTCTGGAAACGGCTGTGTTCATTTTTCTAAAACATTGCCAGGGTCTGGAGAACTATACCAAGCGCGAAAAATCCTATCAGGAGGTAGACGAGCCAGTTGCCTGCCGGCACAACGCTCACAGGCTTGTCGTTCCCATACTTCCTCGCACGCTGGACCATGAGGCAGAGCATTATTCCTGTCACGCTCCCTGTGTACGCGCCTGTCAAGCCAACAACTGTGAGGAAGCTTGGGGAGATGAGGAACGAGACCAGGAACGGAACAGCACACACGAGCACAGTCGCCTTGGCGTAGCCCAGATTCAGGTCGCGCCCAAAGATGTCGCGGAGCACCATGCCGACTGCTAGGTAGGAGGTTCCCATTGTCAGGACAGCGACAAAGTTGCCCACAACACCGAGCCAGCCGCTCAAACTTTCTGTTGCGACCTCTGCAACACCTGTTCCGAACTCGGACACGAAGACGAGCGGGAAGGTGATGTAAATCACTATACATATCAACATCCCATATATCGAGGCCTTGAACATGTTATGCTTCTCATTTTTCAGTATCTCCTCGACCTCGGGCAGCACGCTGTAGCTCAGCAGGGCGAAGAAAATTGCACCATAGGGAAGGAATATCTTGTCTATGTTTATCTGTGCCAGGTTCGAGACATCCAGGTCTTGGGACATAAAAACCGTTATTGCGAGCAGGAAAACTATCATCACGGTTGTGAGCACCACCTCAATCTCGCCAACTGCCTTCAATCCCTTTGAAAGGACTGCGAAGGCCATAAAGGTTATGAGCGCGAAGAACACCGTGTTTGGAACACCTGTGAACACTTCACCTATCTCCCCTATTGCAACTGTGTACGCAACAAGCGCGCCGAACATGCCCGCTGTCACGCAGGCAAATATTATGTATTTGCCCCACTTGCCGAGGTACATCTCAGCAAGCGCGACTATCTGCTTCTCCTTCTTGGTGCGGAGGGTCACCTCGGTCACAAACAGGTTCATCATTATTGAGACGGCGCCGATGACTATTGTGAGCAACATTGCAGGCAGGAAGCCTGAGAGCGTGAACGCCTTTGGCAAGGCTAGGACCCCTGCGCCGATGCAGGTACCTATGACCAGCGCAACTGCCTTCCACATAGGGTCCATGGTTAACTGTAGGCAAAAGTTATTTAATACCTTTTTCGACACTACTTTGAACGGTGCCCCTGTAGTCTAGGCATCTTTTTCCCTGCGGGCAAAAAGCTGCACCAAAAAGATGGGACAGTACGGCCAAGGACATCGGCCTCTCGAAGCACCTTTCTTTGCGAAAGAAAGTTGCACAAAAGAAAGTGCCGGTGAAAGCCGAGAACCCGGGTTCGAATCCCGGCGGGGGCAAACCAGTACTTATATTTCTCCATCAAGCACCACTGTTTCCGGCTCCAAAGTCGGCGGGAAGCCAATCATCCGCGCCTAGGAGTCCTTCTCACTGGACTTCGTCTACTTGCACGCGCAGACAGTTCCGGTGACTATATGCTTTTGTAAATCCTGAATACCACATCGGTCACATGGAACCTGCCCATGTATAGGCTCTGCATCTCATACTCTTCTGTGCCTTCTGTGTGTGATGTTTCCAGAAACCTTTCAAAGTCCTTTATGTCATCAAAGCAATAGTGCTCTACAATCCTGTTTTCGTCGTGTTCTTCTTGATAAGAGAAATATCTTTTGTCTGGGATGCAACGGTAAGCTGAGTAAGAGGAAGTCCCATGGGACTCCCAGAAAGGTTTCAGAACCTCCTTGGAGTGTCTCAAAAACTCCTCCATTTTCTCCTTTGGAACGTTGACCGACCATTCTGCTATTATCATAATCCGTTCACAAGACAGAACAAATAAAAAGTTTCTCGTTGCTGAGAGGAGTCAAATAAAAATCTCTGGATTATGGGGTTGCTCGGAGTGGGGCTATTTCAGCCTCGCCGAGCTCGAGAGCCTGAGCCCGAAGATTTGGGAGCTGCCAAAGGAAGCTATTTCTTGGGTAAGTCTAAATCTTTAATTTTCTTTTTTACATTTATTTTTAGAATGTAGGGAGAGCCCCTTAGACCACCATGAGAGAGAGGTACAGGTTGCTCTCCCAAGTAGTTAATTGACATTTGAAAAATAAATAATTTCGGATTTATGGCATCAAGGCAGCTTCGATTAATGTTCGCCGGTTGCCTCTTCAAGGCGCGCTGGCGGGAATCAAATCCCTTTGTGGTGAGGCTTTCAAGACCTTTGACGCCCACACTTATCAAGAAAAATGGTTCATTCTGCGCTGGAAGTGGTTCCATACTTGAGTTTATGGTAAAAGCGCGTGGTAGACAGTTGAATGAATGTAAAAATTTATATACATATTCCCTAATGTATTAAAATAATGAACATAGACTTTTTCAAAGAGCACAAAAAATTATTTGTATCTCTGCTTATATCATGTATTTTAATCATAGTATTGCCCTTATTCTTGTACATTAAGTTCGTCCTATTGGCAGTATTGTCTGTCATACTTTTTATGAAATTAACCCGTTTCAAACTCTTTTTTAAGAAACATAAGATTTTATCTGTTTTCCTGATTATATTTTATGTTTTTATTACAGGCACTTCTGTATTTTTGATTGTCAAATCTATTCAAGTAAGCACCATGGATTTTCCAACAGAGAGACACTACGTAACCTATATGAAAGGGATTGTTGAACCTGCACTTCATTTCTTGATTACAGCAAGTGATATTACTCAGATGAAAAGTGATAATATGAATACTATTCAAGTATATTTTTCTCCGTATTTACCATCTCCTTTTTATGAAATTGAGAATATATTCACTTTAGGACTTATAAAAGAGGCTAAGAATCAGGGAATGGCAGTGCACGTGGCTGGTCAGGGAGGTCCTAGTCCACCACCAAGCGATACTCTTACAAATGAGCAGATAAACACATATACTGTTAGGGCTCTGGAATGGGCTGAATTATGCGAGGAGTGTGGTGTTGAATATTTCACGCCTTTAAGCGAGAATGATTTGGTCTTGGGCAGGAACAGGGCAGTAGAGTGGAATGCTGAAATACTTCTTCAAGTAAGGGATGTGTTCTCTGGCAAAGTGCTTACTCAATGGAGTTGTTGGAGCGATGATGACTCTGCTGATGACTTGAATAATCAAACAGAAGCATATGTTTACAGAGTGATGGCAAGCACTGATTTTGACGGCGTAATGCTTGACTTTGCTTCACCAACACCATTTCGAATGAAATACTTATTTAATATGTCAAAAGAAAAAGAGGAAGGTGATGATTACCGCCCATGCAGTTTAGAGGAAATGGTAAAAGCGACATCACAAGCAGCAGAAGAGATTGGAATTCCAATTTATGTTGGTGAGTTTTATGTGGAAACTGGGGAAGCACCACTTGGATTAACTGGTGATCGTTTAATATTTAATGAAGAGGAACACGCTGAGTATACCACTAAATTCCTTGATACTGTAATGCCTTACTATGATGGAGTTATTCACTGCTTCTGGATATTCCCAGGTGGGGGTATCAAGAACACTCTTGCAGAACAAGTAGTTAAAGAAAAGTTTGGAGAATACTGATAAAAACACTTTTTCTTATTTTACGTTTCACTAAAAACAGCATGAAATTTCTCAAATCTGGAAACTCTTCGCCAATTTTTGCTTTCGACAAAAACCGTTGCACTTTGGTTCGGTTCGTTTAACAAGCGGATATCTGACAAAGATGATGTTTAAGGTATAAGTTCTAAGTTACTTCTTTTTCCTTCTCCACAATTTACCTTTCTTCCTTCTTTGTTTTTACGTGTTCTTGGGTTTGCTTCTGGAACGTTCGCCAGGATGCTCTTCGAGGTGCGCTGGCGAGTCTGAAAGAATCCTGATTTTCTGATTCTAAATTATGTAGCAGATTCAATTGAATCTACAAACCTTTTTCCCAATACTTCGAGTTTTTCAAAGGTTGTTAATGGAAGAGTTTTTCTAACTAATAAATTCCCAATAAACTGGTTCTCTTCTCTTACATCTACCATCCCCCTTTCTATATCATATATGAAAAAGTGATAGACGTCATATCTTCCTTCATCTGGTAAAACCCCACTCCTGTATTCTATAGTTCGACCAGTTCTCGTATCTATAGTCTCCCCACCAAACATATCTTTTCTTGCTGGAAAGCTTCCATAGTCGTTCATTGTTTTTGCGATGACTTCAATTGTGGGTCTTGGATAGAAACTATCCGAATCATATGTCATAGTGTCACCGCACATACCTATTCTTCCAGAGATCAAAATTCCTTCCTCAAACTGAAGATCTAACTGAGCTTTATCTTTCAGAGGACCTTCGTGATAGATTTTGGGCTTCCAGCCATCATAAAGAGGGTCCGCATCAAAGAATTGGAAAGTGTCTTCGAAATGTTGGTCAAAAATGTCAATCATGGCTTTAGCTTTTGGATTTTCAGTATTGTCAAAGAAATCTCTTAATCTATCTTCAGAACGGACTCCGCCATCACCATAACCAGACCTTCTCCCACCTGAAGAAACAGGGTTTCCCCAAGAACAGATAATTGTTGGTCTTAGTGTGATTTCCTCCAGAGTCATTTCCCCTGACATTATAAGTAACTCAAGAGTGGTATTTAAAAGTTTTCGGATTGGGATTGCTTGGATTAAAATTATGTATCTTTTACTTCTTCTTCCTTCTCCACCTGAAGAAGAAAAAGATGATATACGCAACCATCGCGAACGCGTACCCTGTCTGGTACTCCCTCTGCCCGTACATCAGGTAGCGCAGCGCAAGGAACAGGAAAGCCACGCCTATCAACATGTTGGTCGAGAACAGGTCGACCAACTTATCTATATCAACCGTTGCATAGAATTATATATGACCTGTTTCTATCTGGCAGATATGTCACTGAAGGACGTCCAGAAACAGGTTGACAACTGGGTGAAGCAGTATACCATGGGCTACTGGGAACCTCTGGAGATGCTGGCAAGGCTCGTTGAGGAGACGGGCGAGCTAGCTAGGGAGTTCAACCACAGATTCGGACCGAAGAGGAAAAAGGACCGGGAGGACAAGAAGGAGTTAGCTGATGAGATGGCTGACATCATCTTCACAGTCGCGTGCATGGCCAACTCAATGGACATTGACCTGAACGAGGCCTTTGAGAAGACCATGGACAAGTACAATAGCAGGGACGGTGACAGATGGGAAAAGAAATAAGCTGACAAAACGCTTATATTCTACAGTCTGGTATCAGCCGATATGCGCATAGCACTCGTCACAGTTCTAGTTGCCGGCTTCTTGTTGTTTGCCGGGATGCTTCTCATGCCCCAGGACAATCAGCCATCCAACAGTCCTTCCGCCTATGACGGGGCATACGCCGCATGCGAGTCCTCGTGCACAGGACTGGTGCCAACTTATAGGGCAAACCCTTCCATTGACTTCAGGGCGTCCGACTTCTGCACCCTCACCTTCAACACCTATGAGCATGGCGGAATTTTCTCCGACCATTGCTACCGTGAGGATAACGACTTGGTGAGGTACGCGTGCGTGCTCTCCTCGCTTGACGGGACAACCATAGAACTGGACAGAGGGGGGTGTGTCTGATCGACCTACTGCTCCCTGTTGGGTACGTGGTTTCCGGCATCCTGATGGTTGCACTTCCCCTCATGGGAATCTATCTCCACCGGCGCAAGAGAGGCATTGGGCTGGTAATCTTCGGGGCTGCAACACTCACATTTTTCGTCTCCCAGTTGCTTTACATCCCCCTCAACTACGCGTTGGAGTCTCTGGTCTCCGGCTGGCTTCTAATCTCATCCTCAATACTCACCGTGGCGATTATCCTCGGAGTTTTCATGGCCCTGACTGAGGAGTCGCTCAGGTTTCTGGTTCTGAGGCATTTCAAGGGGTACAGGAAGGAGCCAGTTGCGTTCGGGCTGGGCTGGGGTGTTGCGCAGCCGGTTCTGCTGGGCGTACTTTTCCTCCTGCTTGCCATGCAACTCTTTCCTCTGGCCTCCATGGGAGCAGAGTCCTATGTATCCTCCCTGAATGAGAGCGGACTGTACTCTACAACCGAACTGGAGGCAATCCTACTGGATTTGGAGCTCCTGGACACTATTCCATGGTACCTGTCGCTGGTTTCCGCATTTGAACCCCTCTTGTACATAGTTCTCCAGGTGTCGTTCACCTTGATCATGCTGCAGTACTTCAGCTCGAAGAAGACACAGTACCTGCTGTCTGCGTTTCTGCTCCATGCTGTGGCCATAGTGGTGAATCTCTACCTCCAGCTCTACAACTACTACCTCATGTTGGCTGTCTACGCCCTCATCTCATCGGCCATCTTTTTCGCGTCGCTCCGAGTCTCAGGTTTGGACGTCAAAAAGTTTCGAAGAAAGTATTTATAGTTGCAGCTTCATCTTGTAAGATATGCGCAGGTTGTCAGTTGTCCTGTTTTGGCTCTTCGCAGTTGGTTCAGTGGTTGCCATGGAGGCGTCCACAGACCGGGAGGTATACTCCCCTGGCGAGGAGGGAGTTATCACCGTCTCCTTGGATGTTCCAGCGTATTACACC
>DAOVEB010000020.1 GCA_030669205.1 Candidatus Parvarchaeota archaeon
TGATTTTTCTTTTAAAACGCTGCTAAAAGGGTGATGAAAAGAAAAAACAAAGTATCCACCTTTTTTAGTGATCCTAGAAACTTCTTTAAAAAGAGGGTCAAGGTCTTTAAAGTAATGAACAACTAATGTGCTAGAAACAACGTCAAATTCATCATTTTTAAAACGGGTTTTTTGGGCATCTTCCACATAGAAGTTGATTTTGTCACATTCTTTTTTCGCAATCTCAATCATCTTTTTTGAGATATCGATACCAATGGCTTTAGCACCCATTCCAATCAATCTTTTAGTAGAAAGTCCTGAACCGCAACCGAGATCAAGAACTTTTTTCCCTTTTACAATATTTCTAAGTTGAAAGTTCATTGCTGGAATTTCTATAAAATTATTCCAAAAATTTTCACTACTTTTAGACTGTTTATAGTGATATTCCTCAGCGAATTTATCATAAACTTTTCTTGTATATTTCATATCACTCATGCAGTTCAAACCCAACAATTCATGTTAATAAATTTACTGAACAGTCTGCTCGCTGCACATATTCAAAATCCCTGAAAACATTATAATCTTCTAAATTTGAGCCTCGGGAGGGGGTTGAACCCTCGACCTTTTGCTCACCCGAACACTTTTTCCCGAGGGTTTTTGCCGAAGGCAAAAAGGCTCTACGAGGCAAACGCTCTACCACTGAGCTACCGAGGCGTCAAGTAGTTGGTATCGCCTCAACTTAAAAAGATTTACAGCTTACGTATGCGCCTTGACTTGGGAACTGTGTTCATCACCTGGTTACCTTTCCGCTTGCCACAGCCGACGAAGTTAGTTCCATGCTTCAGGAGAACGTATACAGAACTTATCTCAACGTCCAAATCAAATCCCCTCAACCAGTCGTGCAGTTGTTCTCCATCTATTTGAACTATGTTCTCACTTGATTTTGGACCAACCAACTGACTGCCCTCTATCGACAGCCGCAAACCGGACCGCTCGAGCGTGCCGAAGTAAACACCAACCAATTCAGCTCGCATATTGGAGATGTCCTGTTCAAGTGCTTTCTTCTGCACGACCCATAGCTTGTCTCTCCTCTTGACGAGCATCAGTTCCTTGTCCCACTCTCCGAAACCAAACTGACTCGATAGCAGAGAAGTTATCTCTTTCATCTCCTTTCTCCTGAGAATCTCAACCAACCTTCATCACCTTTGCAACGAAGAACCCCTCTGTGTCATTGTCCTGTGGATACAGACGCAAACACTTGGAAATCGAACTGTGGTAATTTTCCCCCCTCCATTCTAGGACAGGCTCAGAGCGCTTTATCGGGAGAGCTATCTCTTCGAGTTCAGCGTCGTGACTTCTCAGCAAATAATCAACAACACCCTCATTCTCTTTTGGAGATAATGTGCATGTTGAGTAGACAAGGATGCCTCCTGGTTTCAACAGGTTGAAACCCCTAGTTATCAACCTTTTTTGAGTTGAAACCAACTGGTTGATTGCGCGCCGGCTCCACATCCTTGCAATTTCATACTTCTTGCGTATTGCACCTACCCCGGTACACGGTGCATCAACCAGCACCCGGTCGAAGAGGAAGTTCGAATGGTATCTTGTTCCGTCCTGCCGTGTCAGAATTACGTTCGTCGCACCGCAACGCTGTACATTGTGCTGGAGCGGCGCCATCCTCCGAACCCTATCATTTGCGAACACCACACAATCGTACGTTGCGAGTTGAGTTGTCTTGCTCCCTGGCGAGGCGCACATGTCTAACACGACTCCTTCCGGCTCTAGCACGACCGGCGGTATCATGCTGGCAGCTTCCTGAACATAGTAGTGACCGAGGCAGTGACCGGGTTCGTTACCTACACCACGCGCTTCGACGTAGAAACCTTCAGCGCACCAAGGGATAGCTTTTGGTTTCCAACCCTCAATGCGTGGCAACATCTCCTTCACAGGCTTCTTGATTGTGTTGATGCGGATGGATTTACGTAGCGGTCTCCGCAGGTAGTCAAGGAAGACTTCTAATTCGTCGCCTAGGAGTTCCTTGTAATCCTCTATGAACTCTTTCTTGAACTCCATAACTGAAGTTGTCAAAACTACATTTTTAAGGTTGTCTGAGCTTACTGATTCTCAAAATACTCTTCTAAGATTTTCCTGAGAATTACTGCTCCAGCAGAGAGACCGGCAACAGCTATACCTGCTGCTCTTATGAATCTCCTGCTTTTGGCTTCTGTGTCTACAATCATTTCGCTTTGCCCATCGTAATTAATTATTATGTCAGCTTCCCCTATCTCTTCTTGTCCTGAGCCCCTTTTGGCTCTTTCAGCTTCCGTAGCCAACTCCTCTAAGTTTAAGTGAGACAAATCCCTTCTTTTTCTTGGAGGTTTTGTTTTGACCTTTCTCTTCATTCTAATATATGATTTTATCTGGTTCCATCTAGTACATTTTATTATTTTCTTACTATCATAAGACTGATCATCGGCTTCGCCTCGTATCTTTCTGTCCTCTATTCTTTCCATCCCTTTTTCAGGCGATACTATGTGTGCTATGTCAATTCCTTTGCCAACATATGATACTCTTTTCAGGAGATTCTCAACCCAAATTCCAAAGTACGAGTTGACTACTTCTGGCGGAGCTTGTAACCACTCTTTGTATCTCCCCCGATCCAGAAAAACGAAGTATCCTTCACTCAAAGCTCTTTTTATGTAAGATCTTTTCTCGAAAAAGTTTAGAAGCATGTAAACCGAGTCTTTCAAAAACGACGATTTTTTCCATCGTCTGGGTATTACTTCTATCTCCTTTTTTCTTCTATCAACTTGCTCCACAGTACACACAATACTTTCTCCTTGTTTGAAAACTTCTTTGAGTAAATTCTTCCCCTGCTCTTCCGCTTCCCTGTAATCTTCAAGAAGTTTCTCTAAGAATATTCCCTTTACATTTTGGAGTCTCCCTGAACCGTCGTCCTTGGGGATGTATATACTAGCCTTTCTTTCAAAACCTTCAATGAAAACTTCAGCCGTACTATTCTCCCAATCGACATACTGTATGTTACAACGTACATTATCCCCCTTTTTTGGGTACTGGTTGGGGCTGCCTTCTTTTGTATTTAATCTCTCATGGAGCTTTCTCCCAAAGTACGAGTCTTTTGTTGGAAACTTAATGTATACAACAGGTCTTCCTATGTATGCAAAGAGTTTTGCCATCTCAAGGGCGGTTGTTGTTTTTCCAGAAGCAGCAGACCCACTGAAACCAATAACACGAGGGTCTCCATATTTCAACGCTGTTGTTAAATCTCCAAGATCTAAGCCTTCAGGGAGATTGAACTCTGATTTGACTTCTTCAAAATCGGACGCAGATATAATATCCTCAAGCCTTCCACGGCTTTCGTACGAAGACATTACAACTTTTCGTCAATCGCCAATATAAAGTATTTCTATCCTATAGTTTGGGTATCACTCCGAACCGCTCCAGGAAGAACCAGATTGAGAAGAAAAGTAGGAACAAACCTACAAATCCAAGCTGGAGCGAAGACAGCTCAACAAATCCGAGCGCGTCGTTGATGAGAAGCCAGCCGATGTAGATACTTATTGCATCTCTGACCATTCCACGAAGTCCCATTAAATCCTCTCTCTTTCAGCGACCTTGCCTATTATGTAAGCCACGGCCCCGCCACCAACAAACAGGAAATTGAGCCACATCACAGCCTTGAGCGGGTCGAATATCAGCGCGTTCAATATGGGGGTAACCATCCCTCCTATGTCTATTGGCATGCCTCCGCCACCAATACTGCCAGCGAGCATGTTGATGAGCGACGGTAGTAGCATTTCCATACCGTAGACAAAAATTGTCATGAACAGCCCCTGGGAGAGGAAGATTATTCCCATTTTCCTTGAGAACTCTGCTGGGTCCTGCAGGACTACAAGAAGGAGAACTGAACAGATGAGTCCGACCATCACCATGTAGTATACATAATTGTCGACCATCCCGGTAACTGTCTCAAGTTTGCCGAGTATGTCACCAAGGCCGTCATCCATGCCAACCCCCATATCGGTCATGTTCAGCAGCGATGCCGGGAGTTCTATCTCACCCGACGCCAAGCCCTCAATTATTATGTCCACCAAGTCTGCACCAGTTGTTGTTTCATTTATGTCAGCGCACGATATGGAGGAGAACATCATGTTCAGGACTTCCATCTCACTTCCCCCTGGAAGTTCTCCATACTCTTCAAACATCTCCAGCATTTCGGTGGAGTTCATCTCCGGATTCGCGATGCAAATGTCACGCAATACGCTGTCGAGCATGTCGTCCAGTCCACTCTCAAACTCTTCCAGCATTGGGCTGAACTGCTCCGACTTGAACATCGTGCTGAGAACAGAGCCGAAGACCTGGCCCTCTAAATCCGATGGGTCAAAGTCTTGGAAGAAGAAATAAGCGAAGATTCCTGTTGGAAGCGTCATTACTATAACAAATGAAAGTAGCCCGGTTCCGATGGACTTGAGCACACCCATAAGTTCTAGGAAGTGCGGATTTTATTTAAGGGTTTCTTCAAAAGAATTTTAAACGCTGGTATTGTAGATATGTGACGTGGCGGAAAAAACTCAGCTCAACAGGGTTGCAACAGGCGTTCCCGGTTTTGACAATCTGATTGAGGGAGGATTCGTAAGGGGTTCGACCGTTCTGCTATCTGGTGGCACGGGCACTGGCAAGAGCATGTTTGCAGGCCATTACCTCATGACAGGCGCCCTTGCAGGTGAGAAGTGTGTCTACATAACAACTGAAGAGCCCATAGTCAAGCTGAAACAAGATTGGTTGAGGTGCGGCATGGACTTCTCCAAGTTCGAGAACAGAAACGTTTTCCTTGAGGAGATAAACCCGCTTGAGATGGCCACGCTTCCAAGACGCCTCTCTTCCATACTTGACAGCAGGAAGCCGGATAGGGTTGTGATTGACTCAACAACAATGCTCTCCCTTTCCATAGACAACCAGTTTGAACTGAGGAAGACATTTTTGCAGATAATCTCGCTTTTGAACAAGAGCACGGCCACAACCATTCTCATAGAGGAGGCGGCTTCCATGACCCAGTACAGCGCAACAGGCGACGTCGAATACTTGGTTGATGGAGTTGTTGTTCTCCGCTACATGGAGGAGATGCCAGAGTACAAGCGCCACCTGCTCGTCAGGAAGATGAGGAGGACCAAACACAGTGAGACCAGGCATCCAATCCAGATAACAGACAGGGGACTCAACCTGCTGAAACTCAAGTAGCTACTTCTTCAGCTCAAGGTCGATGTTCTGCTTCTCTCTCTCGAGCTCTGTCATCTGCTTGTGGAACTGCTCTTCCGAAATGCGGGTCTCGAGGAACTTCTGCTGCAACTCCTTCCGCTCCTTTGCGATGTCTCCCCTGCGTTTTTTTAACTCCCCGACCTTCCTTTTCCCGGCAGTTGCCTTGGAGTAAACCCTTTTCACACCCCTGTAAACACCTGTTGCAACTATACTCAGGATGGCGATAACTATGATGGGTCCGAGGATTTGGTCTATGGGACCTCCCTCTTGTGGGTCTTTAGGACCAACTTCTTGACTCCATCCAGGGTCGAGCCATCCAAATGCTTCTGAACAGTCAGCTATGAACTGTGTTTGACCCCACCTGTCATCCTCGCCTTCGTCACAGACACCATTGTTCCACAGGATTGCTGGAGCATCCGGGCAGTCCTGGGGACAGTACTGGTACCAGTTGTAAGAGCTGTTTTCCTCCTCTGTACATGTTCCGTCACCGCATGTGTTTACAAACAGGGAGCTCATGTCCTGGATGGATGCTGATATGTAGTCTGCCTCTTCGTTTCCTAGGAGCGACCTGACCTCGACATGAAAACCAGACGGTCTATAAATGGCGTGCCAAGGTATGCTTATCTCGATTGCGTGTCCAGTTGTTGAGAATGTAAAATTGTCTCTTATGGCGTCCCAGTTTGGAGCTGAGGTGTAGTTTGTAGCTGATGGGAACTGCGAGCTCTTCTCAAGGACTTCATAAAGACCACCACAGTTCAACTTGAAGATTATGTATTCGATTCCGCCCATCCCTGGGTGGAGCTTCATGCTGTAGGTTATGTTTTCATGCGGAGCCTGGTCAGACTCTAGTTCTATCTTCATATACAGCCTTTCACCGTCCACCTTTGATTTGAGAGCAGCGAAATCTGTGCCATTGCTGTTCTCCTGCCACACGTCTCTATCATTTGTGGCCAGCTCCTTTGGGTTTGACCAATCTATTATTGGCTCCCCTACTTGGCACGGGACTCCAATTGAACCCATCTCTGGACAGTCTTCAGGACATTCACAGATACTTCCCGGAATCTTTTCATCTTCTTCACACCATCCATTCCCGCAGTCTGTATACAAACAGGTTGTGTCCATGTCCGGACAGTCGTTTGGACAAACACAGGGGTGGAGCACATAGTCCTCGAATTCGTCACAGATGTCATTACCACATACAAAACCAGTTGCTGGGCAGATGTTGAGAGGCCATTCGCTCAGAGAAGCGGCACTGGCTGGGTCAGAATCTGGATATACCCAGATGTTTAGTCCGATTTCGTTCGAGTTCTTCAGATAGTTCAACAGAGCCTTGACCTCAACCGATTTGGAATGGGCGGAGATATTGAAGTTGTTCTTTATCTCCTTCCAGTTCACACTAGCGGTCCGGTTGACCGCAGCACCTGTGTGGGGTTTTTCCAGCAGTTCTATAATCTCATTGCAGCGGATTAAGAGTTTGAAGTAGTCCGTATTCCCTTTGTGTGGGTGTATTTGGACCTCGTAGAACAGATTATCGCTTACAACTCCATAACCCGGGAACTCGAATTTGAGATACATGTGGTCCCTGTCCAGCCCTACATATACCGCAGAGATGTTTAAAGCAGGATGTGTTGGGTCGCCGAACTCGTCAGTTCTCCAGTAGTGGTCCATAGGTATGTTAGATATACCTGTCCAGTCGAACAGCTGTTCGCCGTATTCGCAAGCACCATGAACCCCACTGAGTAAGAAAAATAGTAGCACTGGAACTGCAAGGCATCGCATCGCATATAAGAAATCCGCTGCGCGCATAAAAGATTTGTTATTGGACCGTTGTCCCATGGAACCTTTTTCCGTCGAGACACGATTCCAAGTTGTCCAAGTCCTTGCCATCCAGAACTATCACCTTGATTTTGTTTTCCATTGCAAACTTACAGGCGACTGGTGCAAAGGGCGCATTGATGCCCGGCGTGTGCTTGTCACCACAGATTTCAATCATCCGCCTCCAGCCTATCTTCTTTATCGGCTTCGCGTCGCTGTACTTGTTAGGGTCCTTGTCATAGACATAGTCGACGTTGGTCATGTTCACCACGCACGCGCCAACCAGAGACGCGAGCAGAGCGGAGACGTAATCTGTTGTCCTGCCCGGCTTCCAGCCCGAACATACTACATGCGGGAAGTGTGTCGCAGCCTCATTTGGGTCGCTGAACACCCCTTTCCATCCCAGCGCGACGCGCACGAGCTCTGCATTGAGCTTTGTTGCGGAGATTCCGACCAACTCCAACGATTCAAAATCATCTGTCATCTCTCTGGCTGCACTTTGGTAGTCGCGCGCTATCCTGCCACCCCCACAGACAACACCCACTTCCCTCTCCTTCACCAATTCGACGAACTTCTCGAGAAAACCAACGTCTATTGGCGAGAGCAGTGACCCGCCTAGCGAGAGTACGGTCCTGATTTTGAACCACCAAATCTGCTTTTTATCCTGCTGATGAGACTTCTTTTCCCCTTGTACTCGTACTTTTCACCAATCATCCACGCTGCCAGTTCCCTGAACTTCCGCGTGACGTTCGAGCTTGGAAACTCGTTCACAACAGTGTTTCTCCTGCTTATCGACAGTTTGACCATCTTACTTTCAGGTACAACGCATAGCACAGGCGTGTTCAGGAAGTCAGAGATGTTCGCAGGCTTCATCTCAAAGTTGTCTCCAGAGTATTTGTTCACCACGACCCCGAGAGGCTTTGTGTTGAATAACTTTGCGAGCTCCACTGCTTTCAACGCGTCTGTGACAGCCGGCAGTTCTGGATTGGTTACAATTATGATTTCATTTGCAGCCTCCATAGACGCCCGCGCTTCGCGCCCCAGACCAGCGGCACTGTCGATGATGATGAAATCAACAGCTCCAATTAAATCCAAGATAGCTCTGCCCAGATTCTTTTTAATCTTTCTCCCAAGGTTATAGATTGAAATTCCTGCTGGCACAACACGTATACCACTACGGTGCAAGTATGTCGCATTTCTTATGGAGGGTATGCGCTCATCCAGCACGTCGTGCAGTGTGTAGGGTGTCTTTTTTATCCCAAGATGTAGAGCCACGTTCGGCGTGGTTATGTTGCCGTCAACAACCACAACGCTCCTTCCAAAGTCGGTCAGAGCATCTGCCAGGTTCACTGTGACTGTTGTTTTGCCGACCCCTCCTTTTCCAGAGGCAACCACTATTATCCTTGTCATTGTAATATCCTTATATCTCATCAGAAATAAACCTTTTTGTTATTAAGTGGTTAACTATCAAGAAGCTTCAGTTCTCTTTTCAACAGTTCAACCTCCTTTTCTGTGAGCTCTTTCCTCTCAAACCCCCCATTCTTCCTTGGAATCGTCGGCGGATTGCCAAAGTCCTCATCCTCTTTGAATCCGGGTATTATGTGCCGGTGCGGGTGTGGGACCCAGTTTCCATAATGGGAGTAGTTTATCTTGTCTGGTTTCAACACATTTATCTCTCTGTTTTATCTGTCCAATCTCCCTTTCCAACTGCTTTAGGGTTGCCATATGAGAATCAAGATAGGACCATCTTAATCTTAAAAAATTAGTGGGGTCGCTGGGATTCGAACCCAGGACCACACGGTCTTCAGCCGTGCGCTCTCCCACTGAGCTACGACCCCCCAGAATAGAGATGAAACAGAATTCTTTTTAAAAGTATTGGAGGAATCTCAACTGAAGCCAAGGAGCGAAGACTGCTTTTTGTTGCACTCCAGAACTTCAAATCCGTTCTGGGTTATGCGCCTCATCACGCGCTCTATAAATCGGTCCACGTCGCACTCCTCCACGCCCCTGCCTTTTAGAATCTTTTTTATCTCGATTTCACCCAGGCTGTAGTTTGAGTAGTTGTATTTTTCCCACTCCATCCCTTCCATGCAGCTGCAGAGCTCCTTGTCAAATGGCAGGAGACCCTTGGACATGAGTACTGCGAGGGCGTGGTGGCTGATATAACCCCTTTTACTTTCCAAATCCTCGCAGTAGACCGCGTTGTTGGATGGCTCAAAGAAGACATTCTTGTTCTCAACAGTTGCAGAGTTGTTTGACACCCATGTTATTTTGTTGTCACATATCACACCGAGGGCGTGCAGAACTTTGAACCTTGGTGGCAGCATCCACTTCATATGAAAGGATATGGCCGCATTCTTAAAAAGTATTGTTGCTACGCAACCATATACTTCTATGTACTATAACCTTCCAAAAACAGCCTTTACTCCCTGCAGGACCTTGTCATATCCAGAGCCGGCACCTCTCAGGAACTCCTCCTTAGCCATGGCAACATCGCGGACGTCTGTGAGGTCTTTGCCTGCCATAAAAGCCTTTATTTTTCCCCTCGTCTTTATGCTGGCCATTACACTGTCCATTGACATGTTCTGCGACTTGGCTATGGACTTGATGAGATTAGAACTCTTGAGGTTTCCAAAAGCCAGCTTTTCGTTTTCATACTCCATGAGTGGGATGAACACCGGTTCGTCCTTCCACCTCTTCCCGACCTCAGTTATTTCAACGACCTTTCTTACCCGCTTGGTACCCTCACCCTTTCTGGTCGCAGCGCAGGTGACCACCACGTCAGTTGCCTTGAACGAGGTTGACGGAACTCCAAGGTCGTTCACCACCCTGTCCCAGGTGTCGTACGCACTTGAGCCGTGGATTGTCCCCATCACCACATTTCCAGCAGCTCCAATTCGCATCGCTTCAAAGAGTGAGTGTGCCTCAGGTCCTCTAACCTCCCCTATTATCAGCACAGACTCACCGAGGCGTAGCGCGGTTCTCAGGGCGTCATCGACCGTTACCTCATAATCACCTGTTGTGCGGGTCCTTATATGTTGTATCTTGTAACCCTCGGCTTTCAGATTTTTGACAGGCAGCTCTGCAGTGTCCTCCATTACAAGG
Source organism: Candidatus Parvarchaeota archaeon (assembly GCA_030669205.1). Lineage (GTDB taxonomy): Archaea > Nanobdellota > Nanobdellia > JAFCGN01 > DAOVEB01 > DAOVEB01. Next base: position 10,177 of record DAOVEB010000020.1, read on the forward strand.
ATTCTGTAGTTCCTGTTGACCTCGGCTATGAGGGACGCGAGCAGGCTTGTTTTTCCAGAGCTGCGGGCACCCGTTATCAATATGGACTTCTGCGAATCAACCAGAAAATCCAGCAGCCCCGCAGCATCATGGTTTATCATGCCATTGCTCACAAATGCCGGGAGGGTCCATACCTTTTCTATGTGCTTTCTGAAAGCGAACGCAGTACCTTTGAAGGTGAGTGGTTCACATATCCCACAGACTCTCAGGTTGTAAGGTTTCAAGTCTAGGTACAGCATGGGATATGACTGGTCAAACGCCCTTCCACTCGCTGCCCTGAACCTAGTTGCCAAACGTTCCATCTCTATGTTGCTCAGCCTCAGGTTGGTCCAGCATTCCTCTGAGTCTGTGTGAAACACGTGGACTCTGTTGTCTGGAGAGTCTATGTAGATATCCTGAAGGTTTTTGTCTCTGAAGAGCGTTTCGAGCACCCCATAGCCAACAGTATACCTCACCACAACGTCGAGGAGGTCTTCCTTTCTTTTTCCCTTGACTCCAGACAGGGTCTCTTTTGCCTGTTCAACCACCCTACCTTTGACATCAGCTATATTGTTGCCAAAACCTTCACTGATGTTTGATATTGTCCTTGAGACGATTTCAATCTCTTCTTTGTTGAGACCGAGTTCAAAAGGTTCAACTATGTACAGACCATTTCCAACTGTGACATGGGAGCTTTTGACCTTGTATCTTTTACCATTTGTTTTCATCCTGTCTACTATCGAGCTGACAAAGTGGGGCTGGAACTGGTTGCTGAATACTTTATGATATCTCTCAACAGGATTCAATTTGTGCCCGGAACCCTTTTTCACCAACATAGTTTTCCCCAGCACGCTTCCCTTGTTTTTTTTGTAGCAGCCCAACGGGTCTGACCAGAGTTCCTCGTCAAATGGGACTTTATCCACAAAATCTTTCAGTATCCTTATGTCATCTTTCCCAAGCACCCTGCTGAATATACCTTTCCTGAGAACAAGCATTTCTGGCTTCACCTCGCTTACAGCCTTCATTATACAAAGCATGCAGTTTTTATTGGCTGGAGAGGCATTGTTGTCACAGTTGACACACTCTATGCTATAGACCCCCTCTACAACCTCCTGAATCATAACGTTATTAAATTTGTTACTACTTTAAAAAAATAATGATTTTAATGATTTACAAGAAGGGTTTCATCCTTTCACCACTAATTCTCGTACTCCTTTTCTCACTTTTCGTATTTGTATACATCCACATTACACACCTAGAAAGAATACATGATCGCGGTCTTGAGCAGAAGTTCGAGCTATCACAGGCGATCTTTTCCAAGGATGTATCAGAACTCAACTCACAGAACCTTCTGGCGTCGCTCTTCCTGAACGCCACGTCCTTTCTCTTCTCATTGGGTGAAATCGAGGACCACATGAATTTGCATGTGGAAGGAGTTTTTATATCTGAGGAAGGGGGCGTGTTGAGGATAAACTCCTCCAATGCGACGGTTGTTCTGGGCTTGCCCTACTCAGAACTCCTGGATGTTGAGCTTCCAACATCTGAGATTCAAAGTTGTCTGTTGGGTTGCAGATGTGAGGATCTTTCCTATCTGGCAGCGCTCGAGAGTTGTCTCGATTCCGTAGGTGGACCATACATCTTCTCATTTGACCAGGCTGTTGGCTGTTTTGATTCAGAGTTTGAGCTCCCTATCTTCGTTTCAAAACAGAACAACACCCTTTCCATTACGTATCCAATCCCACTTGAAAATGGTTCCTTGTTCAAGTTCTCTTGTTAAGACACGGAACCACTTTCAGTTCCCTTTCTGGTTCTGACATGCAGAATCTCTGAAATAAAAGTGAGTGGATTTCAGAAAATGCGGTTCTGGGCTCTGAAAACGGGTTGAAATTGATTTTACCCTTGGATACAATTTTTTTCCAAAAAACATCTATCCCTCAAGGGAAAAAACAACGGAACTCACAGGATAAATTTATATTTTGATACAGCATAGTTCATGTTAACATGATAAAGAGACTGCTTGGTATAACCAAACTTGAAGAGATTATAAGGCGCTTCCATTCTGACACCCAGAACCACTGGGGCCACACGCAAAACCTTTACAAGCTGCATGAGGCCAACCAGAAGGAAATGGCCAGGCTCAGAGAAGAGGTCAACTCAAAAACAGATAAGCTTCTCTATTTTATGAATGCCCTCGTCGAGAAAATGGAAAGTGCTGAGGACCGGGACATCCGTGAGGTCGTTCCTGAGCAGCCTCAGGTGCTTCCTGTACAGGAAGACCTTCCAGACACCGATGTGGTTGTCCTACAGATAATGCATCAAAACGCCGCATTTGACACCCTGAACGCTGTTACAACAGCTCAAATATACGATAACCTGCCGTTTCCCATTACTAAGAGAGGACTCAGGAAGAAACTCATCTCGTTGACCAAACATGGTGTTTTGATGACATTCAAAAGGGCAAATGAGAGATACTGGCACATCTCAACAGGTAAACTTGCTTCTGTAAAAGAGGCCATATCTTCTAAAAAAGCAAAGGAACAGGCAAAGGATTAAGCCGGAACCGGAACTGGCCATACGGAACGTTCCGTTATCTGTTCCGGAACTTCTTTTCTACCAGCTTCTTTTTGAAGCCTGAGTTCAGCAGGACCTCTTCTATTTCATCTACTTTTAGGTTATACCTCTCCAAGTTCCGTATCAAATTTTCTATGTAATGCTCTTCATTGGCCTCGACCCTCTTCTTGTCCCTTCTGATTGACTTTGCTGATTCAAACCCTAGGAGGGTTGTTAATCCCCTCACTGAGATGATTATCAGAAATCCAGAAAGAAAATACAGTGGAAGTGCTATCACCGGATTTTCCACGCCTATGTTGTTTAGGGCTACCACGACCAGAACTACAAAGAGTAGGATGTCTAAAAGGTAAAGCCAAGAATTTTTGAGAACTCCAAAAACCCTCGTTGACAGCGACTCTCCTAGGACAACTGAGAATACCAGACTCAATGTCAACGCTACTTGGAGGATGATGTCTGTCATGTCACAACACCCTTTATTCCGAACTCATCGCAAAGCTCCTTTACATCTTTCATCTGGCTGGATTTCATTCCCCTTCTGTCCAATATTGCGACCTCGGGCTTCGGTGAGGTCTTCTCCACCATCTGCGAGAACAGTTCATGGTCGAGATTGTCAAGCCTGTACTTTGGACAGATATGCCCAATGTTCCACCCTTTTAGAACCATTGATTTGAATGCTGGGGCGTAGTGTCCGCCTCCAAAACCTATTGCAACCTTTCTTTGCTCTGATTTCAAGTTGAGTATGGTGTCCGCAATTATTCTGCACGCGCCAATATTGTTCCATTCAACCTCAGAGGAACCAACCTCTATGAACATCATCGGCTTTCTGATGGATGTTGGACCATGATGCGTTACTTCCATGGAAACCTCAAAACCAGATGGACAGGTGGTTTCCATGGTTCTGATTGCGGATCCTATCAAATCGGCAGCACAGACTCCTAGTTCCTTTGGTTCCCCTCCATACACAGCCTTTTCATCAAAGTTTCCGGTTGCATGCGCACTCAGGCAGGGCTTCTTTGTTTCAGAACTGTGTCTTGACGCGAAGATGTAGATGTCCGCGTTTATCTTTGCTACATTATCCGAGAATATTGTATCTTTCTTTGTTTTCAGTAGGACATGCTTTCCAATCTTTAGCAGTGGGTTACCATCAAATGTTCCAATCTTCTGGCTGGACGCCATTGAGAGAATTTCCCATACATTGAGACTTGCAATGTCTTTTTCAGAGGTTACGATGCACATCATACCACTGAAGTTGTTCTTTTGTGATTTATACATTTTGAAATATTTTTAAAGGCAATCCTACTACTTTCAGCTGTAGCCCCGTAGTCTAGTGGTCAAGGATAACTGGCTCTGGACCAGTTGACCCAGGTTCGAATCCTGGCGGGGCTATATCGTGTTCTTTGGTGCAACTTTCTTCCCAAGAAAGGTGCGTTCTGAATCCTGGCGGGGCTAACCAAAGGTTTTTAAGAAGATAGAGACAAAAAGAATTTCAAGATGCCAATAATCGGTTCAAATCTCAAGGAGATGCATTTTAAGAGGTTTGATTTGAAATCCCAGAAGATTAAGCTTGGTCGCGTGAAAACCGACATAAAAGTAAGGAACATATCTGAGAGAGACATTAAACTTCCCGAGCTCAGAAAATCAGTGATATTTGAATTTGAATTTTCTGTTGACTACGAGCTGGAGAAACCAGCTAAAAAGAAACTTGGCGAGATATTGATTGCTGGTGAGCTGATATATGTTGATTCAGAGGATAAACAAAAGAAGATACTTGCTGACTGGAAGAAAAGGAAGAAAATTGATTCGGAACTGATGCGGAACATAATCAGTTCCGCTTTGGACATGTCGCAATTGGAAGCAATATACACCGCAAGAAAGGTGATGCTTCCATCCCCAGTTCCACTTCCAAAGCTGAAATTATCTGATAAGAGACAGGGTTACATAGGCTGAAATCCGGACTGAAATCCGTCTCTTTCATTCCAGAGAAACCTTCTCCTTGCTTCAAGTTGTCTTATTGGTTGTCCTAGGAACTCAGCAGCTGTTAATACTCGTTTGTTCTGCCTTTCGGCGAAGAGGTAGACGTCCTCAAATTCCTTTTTGAAGTTAAGTTCCCTTATGAGGTAGTGGTCAAGTATTATGGTATTTACATTCGTTTCTGTCAGTATATACTTCAAGTTATCCTTTGCTCTATCCCAGCCTACCTTTGAGAAATACCAGGAGGCTTCGTGAATTGGAGGTCCACTTATTGCTATTATGTCTGGATTTTCAGCAACTATGATATCTGCAGTCTTTCTTAGCACAGGTCCTTGGACATCGGAACAGTGCATGAACCGTTTGGTTCCGTCGTCTATGGTTGTCATAAGTACATAACCTTGGTTGGTTTTTATGACACCATGTTCTACTGGTTGCGAGAACTTGATTTTGACATTTTCAAAGTTGAATTCTTTTCCATCTGCAGAAACGAGACTTTTGCATACACCCCTCACAAACAGCTCAAAGTCCTTTCCCAACTTTCTCTGTTTGAAATTGCACTTTGACCTTCTTTCCTTCGCCAGAACTATTTTGTTTCTGTAACACATCTTTGCGTTGATATCTTGTGGCTGGATGAAATGGTCTTTATCATAGTGTGATATTATGACTATTTGTGTGTCCTGCAGAAGTGCGTAGATCTTTCTTTTTGTGGCATCCAGTGTTCTGATTTCTATGTTTGACGGGGGTAATCCATACCTCACATTTACTACAGTTGCGCCGGGGTCTATGAATATGTTATATTTGCCAGCACTCACGAAAGTGCCCATACCCCTCATTCCCATAGAATCAAAGGAAATTGGGGTGATTCTCATGTTCTTTGTAAGGCCAACAAACGTTATAAACTTTCTTAACTGCACTCTAACTCTTACTTTTCGCTTTCTTGGGCCTTAGGAAGCCAATTTCAACGCTGGAATATATCTTTCTGGGACAACTTTTCTGGCCGAGAGTTATACCTGTCGTTCTGGAACATCCTTCCAACTCTCACTTTTCACATTTTCCCGGCTTGAAAGTCACTTCTATCTGATTTTGGAGTCCTCATATAACTACCAAACCCTCACTTTGCTGTTTTTGTAGCTATTTACACAGTTCGCTATGATTTCTAGACCAGCCCGCAGAGTTAAGCCTATATTATAAAATATATTTTATTTAAGATATTTTATAAAAATCTATTTATGAACTATTTGTTATAAAAACTATTTTTTTAAATATATAATAAATATTATGTGTTGGATGTGTTGGATGTGTTGACGAAAGTGTTGGAACAGTTCCAACACAAAATATTTAAGTGTCGAAAGTGTTGGACACTTGTCGAAAGTGTTGGACAGGTGTTCGAATGGCATTTCTTGACCGATTCAGGCGCTCAAAACAGACCACAAAGAAAAAAACTAAGAAAAAACCCTCTAAAAAGGCTGCTGTTAAGACTAAGTCTAAGGGGGTTAGAAAGCCTTTTGGGAGGCCGCTTTCCGCTAGCAATGAGCTTGCAAACTGGAAAAACCTTGTCGAAACCGTTCAGGACCACCCTTTAAGCCAAGTACGTGTTATAAATAGCCAACTGTTGGAACAGCTGACGAATGTGTTGGACAGTATCAACACCAAACTCAAAGAGCTCTCTAAACTAGACGAAGTTTTGGAGCTTCTGAAACAGGAGAAGGCTGATTTGGAGGCTTCTGGGAAGCGATCCGAAAGGCTAAATAAGGCCATTTTAGAGCTGGAGAGGGCTACTATAAAGGATAGAGATGCAGCTGATATCCTGAAAAATGGGCCAATGACAGCGGAGAAACTTGCATCTGCTCTGAAGATATCACGGTCTACAGCCTCGTCTAGGCTTAACAGGTTATACTCTTTTGGGGCAGTTGATAAGTACGCCGAAGGCAAGAAGATATACTATAAAATACGCGATTAAAACTTTTTTTCGTTGTAATCAAGTTTGTAAGAGTCAAAAACCATTGAAAAATTAGGTTTTTGTCCGGGAAAAACTGCAATACGGCATGAAAAACATGCGATATATGTCAGGTAATGACTCTGCAACCTTCTAAATAAACGCTGGAGATAGGGGTACTGTGGCAGGGTTTTGGGCCAGAGCAGATACTTCGCATAATTTATATTATGCGAAGCGTTTTTAAGCCTTGAAATCCTATTTTATAGCGAAATGAGTGAAACGCCTGTTTTTGACCAAAAAATCGAGAGGTTCCGTCGCAGACTCAAGATTGGCAACAAAAGCGAGCATACCATATCTTCTTACCTGGGATTCGTGCACGACTTTCGCACATTCACAAAAAAGGACATTGACTTCATCACAAAAGACGATGTCGAGGACTACTTCTTCCACCTGTCAGAGGACAGGGAGATGAAGCCGAACTCAATCCGTTTGGCACGCATGGCACTCAAGCAGTTCTTCGATACAGTAGGACTCGACTTGGTGGATGACATACCAGCTCCAAAGATAGGTCGCAGGTTGCCGAAGTTCCTGACGCGGGATGAGGTGGCTGGATTGATTGCAAGTTGCAAGAATGAGAGGAACAGGGCGATA
>DAOVEB010000028.1 GCA_030669205.1 Candidatus Parvarchaeota archaeon
AATCTCATCTTCTACCAAAAGGATTCTGGATGAATGCGTGGAGATGGTATGAGAACATTAAGGTGTCCGTTTGCGGGTGTGAGAACTCTGCCGAGGGACGGGACGTACAAGCCCGTTGAACTGGTTCCAAGGTTTGTGGATGGTGAACGGCCGCTGATTTACTGTGGGAGGGTCAATGAGTACAGGGAGTGTCTTGGGTTTCTCCACACCACGGGCACCGGAATTGTGACCGCCAGGTGTTACCATCTGAGGGACAACTTCAAGCAGGGCCTAGTCACGCGTCTGGAGGAGCTGGTCGACGAACTGAAGAAAGGGGTGATAGCGAGCGGCGCGCTGGACGAGCTGGTGGAGAGGTCGAAGCCTCTCAGATGGGAGCTGGATTCCTAAGTCGGGCTTTTCTAGCACTTTGATACATGCGCAGTCTCATGCATTCTGACAAAGTCACTTAGAGTGGGCCTGTTATTTTCTATTTTCTTGGATGGGCCTTTTCCACGTTTTTTATTGGTAAGCCCTTTGTGCCAGTTTTCGAGTTTCCGGGCTATTTCCAGGTGGTCGATTCTGGGACCATTCTGTTCGCGGAATACATAACTCGGGTGGAGGATGTATGGTATCTGTACTTCCGGCGTCTCGTAGATGGGACGCCTTACCTCGGTTATCAGTGAGATGCCTTTCATATGTTTGTCTTCTGAGATGAGTATTGGGATGTTGTAGCGGACAGCGCTCATGAATCTGTAAATGTCTTCGTCGTCAATCCCGTCAAAGGAGTCTTTGTTCATGGCTTTGAACTGCGGCGGTTTGTAGGCGTCTATTCTTTTTCTCACCCACTTCGGACTGGTGACTATCCTGTCGCTGAACTCCCCAATTCTTTCAACCAGGTCACTGTGCAGAAAGACGAGACCTTCATCCGCCTTTCCTGGTTTGAAATCCCCTTTCTCTACAGAATCGACGACATTCAGCCTCCCTTTCATCTCTTCTGCAAGCTCGTGGAGCTGGGGTCCAAAATTTTTGGATTTGATGCAGCGCTTTTGGAAGGAGTCTATGACGAAGTTGTACCTTGGGTCCATGACAAGACTGTGGGCCTCGTCGTGGTACTCCTCCTTGTTGAAGAGATATGCTATGAGAAAGTTGGTGTCGAGGAAGACGTGGCCGTCTCCGCAGATTTCATCCGGGGATTTCACCCTTGTGTACGGACTTTGTGCCACGTTGCAGTGATAAGATTTTCCAGTTTAAAAACGTTCATACCGCGCCCAGAGGCACATTGTGGCGCGTGTCGCTCAGCGTTTTTCCCACGCAGGTGAAGTTCACGTGCAGGGTCCCGGATTCGCACAGCGAGTGCGGGTAGGAGTAGTGGAGCTTTATCGGGTTTGAGTACATGTTGGTGTAATTGTCCGATGGGACGTGGACGCTCCAGCACTCCACAACCTCGCCGGTGCGTGAGAGCAGGACCGCGTCCAGCTCGCCTGTGACCTTGGCGATTTCACCGTTCTCGTCCTGCGGCCGGATGCTTATCTCTATCCCGTCTGCGCCTGCGACGCCATCCCAATTGTGGCTCATCGCCGACCACAGTACGAACGAGGCTGGCGCAGGGTTCTGCGGCGTGAACGAGAGAACTACGAGAGGAAAAATGAAGATTAGGAGTATCACCAGGTCGATGGAGTTCATGGTTTCACTCGGTATAGGCGTGCAGCGTCTTCTTCGGGAAGCCGACTATCTCGATTTTCTCGATTGTGTCCATGCTGAAGACCGTTACGTTGTGGGTCTTCCTGTTTGTTATGCTGAAGTTGGTTGCTGTGAGCGGCAGCTCGTCCGGTATTTCATATTTCTTGTGGTCATACTCCTCTGTCTTGCCGTTTTTGAACGCTATCTTTATCTTCGGCATGGGGCTTAGTGGGGTTTGGGTGGATTTAAGGCTTTTCATGGTTATTTATTTGCAATATTGCAAATAAATAGGTAGATAAACAAGAGCCAAATCCTGTGATTTATGGTTCTCGTATGTCCAAAGTGCGGCTCAACAGAAGTCATCCCAGCGAGCGACTTCATGTCGATGATTTCAGCGCCTTCCACGATGAAGTGTTTGGAGTGCGGCTTCACTTCAGTGGGGATGCCGGATGTCAAGGACCCGAAGGCTTTCAGGGAGAAGTTCCTCTAGTCTATCCACATCTTGTTGTCTATCTTGGTCGGGAGATACGTGTTCGAGGTGAACTCGATGCTCTTCGCAACCAGCGCGTCCTGCTCTATCTTGTACCCGAACTTCTTCAACTCCTCCAGCTCTTTTTTCCAGCCCCTACTCTTGAACCAGTCGTAGTTCTGTATCTCCTTCAGCCTCTTCATGTCTATGTCCTTCATCTTTATGAACGAGGACTTGGGCATGTCAAAGTCCTTGACATCTGAGACAGAGAAGCCCAGGAACTTGGCACTTGGCACGCCCGAATGCTCGGAGAAGTACGCGAGGTTGATGGAGCCCTGCTTGAACACGGAGTATATGTAGTAGCCGTAGGGATCCATATCTGTGAAGATGTACACAGGAATCTTCAACTCATTCGAGAGCCTGTGCAGGAGCCTCCGCTCAGCGCGCGCAGGCTGACCCTTCCCGGTCATTACAAGGCAGTTGTTCTTCTTCCAGTACCTGTCTTCATTCAGCCTGTTCCACACCGCGTACTTTTCCACAACAAGTATGTAGTCGGCGCTGCACTCCTTTATCTGGAATACATTTTCCTCAACTATTGCAGGTATCGCGCCGCCGGCAGAGCCCATCCTGGTGAAATCAAGCAGGTCGCCGGACTTCATGTCCTTTATCTTTATTGGCCCGGCCAGGACCCCCTTTGGGGTTGCTATCAGGCCCAGGTTCTCCCTCAGAACGTTTATCAGGACCTCTACGTCCTCTATGAGCGGGTTTGACTCGTCCTGCGTGTCAAAGGTGTTTTCATCGGTGTCCCCGATCGTGTGCTTGAGCGTGTAGAAGAGCTGCCTGATGCTGAGTGTCTTGTCCTGGTCCAGCAGCCACTTGATGCGCTCAGCTATGAGCAGGCTCTGCATGAACTTCTTCGCCTGACCCAGGTTGAGGAACTGGCGCTTCTGCTTGGACCTACCAAGTTTTATCAGCCCCGACTTCTCGTCGTAGTAGACGTTACTCAGCGCCCTTGTCGGAATCTGATAGTTCGGGTTCTGCCCCGCCTCCACCTGGCTCAGCAGTTCCTTCCCCACCTTTGTCAGCCTTTCCTTTGCCTCTTTGTTCAATACCAATTACATCACCGAATTTCTCCTTCAGCAGGTCGTCCATTGCCTTTTTGACCCTCTCCTCCTTTTCACCTGTGAGTCCTGCAAGGGCCTTCACCACCTCGGACGAATACCTTACGAACGTGCTTATCCTGGCCTGGTGCCTCCTCTCCCTCGACCTGCGGGCCAGGTAGACTCCAAGCTGCCTGGCGCACTCCTGTAGCGCCAGTTTCATCTCCTTGATTATGACAGGATAGGTGGCCACGGCAGATTTTGCCTCGCTCCTGAAAGGCATCCAGACGCTGCACATGTGCACCACTATCATGAGTGGGCCTGCAGGAACTCCCGAGCCTCCAGGCTGGCTCAGGTTGTAGCGCCGCCAGTCAACCGAACTCACTGCCCTGGTTATGGCGCATGAGCCTTTCTCATACATCAGCGGGACCTTGTTCGCGAATCGCATCACCTTTGAACCCCCTTCCCTTATGTTCCCGCCATACGCGAGTCCGCATTCTATCTGGAAAGGCATGCCACTGTAAACCGAAGGCTCACGCGTGACAGTTGTCACAAACTCTGGCTTGAGTTCGACCTTTATCTCTTTCTTCAGCGCGGCGTGGCCTATTGGGCTCAGGCAGTCTGTCGGTGGTTTCATCAGGTCAACCTTTCCCATGGCCTTTATCAGCTTCTCCAGGTCGAACCTTGTGAGGTCCTTTGGGTCCATTGACTGCTTCAGTCCAGCATGCTTAACCATCTGCTTTGCAGAGGTCGCACCGACCCTAGTGAACGCGGTTGTCAGAAAACTCAGCAGCGTCCTTTTTTTGCTCCGCTTTATCATTCGCATAAGGACGCCGAGCTCTATGCCATGTGGATGAGGCCTTATCTCAAGGGTTTCCCTTGGCACAGCTGTGCTGGTGCGCCGGAATACCTTCTCGCTCCCGTCTGGTTCGATGAACTCAAACCTGGCGTGCGGATTTGCTATTGAACTCCTGCGAAGATACTCTGAGACTGATTTTTCACCCGTGCTCAGATAACTCCCCTCCACCTCTATCTCGACTCTGGTCCCGTGCGGCCTCTTGAACTCCTTGTTGATTTCCCTGCTTATCACTTCAGGCTCGTTCCTTATGGTGTCTATGACTATTGTGTACTCCACAGCAGGCTTTCTCTCACTTATCCTTGATATTATCTTTGAGCCCTTGCCAGTTGTCAGCTGCCCGTAGAGCACAGCAGCTGAAATCCCAATGCCTTGCTGGCCTCGGCTATTATGGCAAGAAAGAGCCCCTGTCCCTCCAATGAAGTTTTCTCCATGTGGAACTGAGATATCATATACCCAATCGTAACCATCATCAACTATAGAAATGTCTTTCACTTCAGCTAAGGATAAATCTGATTCCATAAACAATTGGATGCGTTGAATTTGTTGTTTGAGCAAAAGAGACTGTTTGCTTAGCATATACTGTCCATTTTGTTCAGTCAACAGACCGTTTTGTAAAAGGTGTCGTAACTTGTATCCTGGTTTTTTAGAACCTATGAACCTATGTAGCTCATGGGAAGGATACTGTATATTCTCCTGCATTTGAGAAAAGAGACTCAAATAGTTTTGCGCATGTTCTTTATTACTTCCTAGTTTCTGGTCCTTCAACCACTGCAAAAACAAAAACCTGTTTCGCTTGGATCTTGTATCTTTGGTAGTTGAAAACATCAAACTTGCATCGATATCCCGTCCATAAACTGTTGTCACAAAAGCAGGTTTTGAATGAACACTCAAAGACCCCCCTTTCTTTGTATTTGATGATGATTGTACTCCTTGCATCAACCACAAATAAGAGAGTTGATTTGCTAATTGCTTGCTTACTGTTGAGTGCATGAGTTGATTTCTAGCAGGCACTTTATGACCATCTCCCAGATAAAGGTAATCAATAAAATACTGTCGTAGTTCTTTGTCACTGGCGAATACAAAAGAAGGTATTTTTTTGTTCTCCGCTCTCTTCCCGCACCAATTTTTCAGCAAAACACTGAACAAACCCCCAAAAAGTTTTACTCGAATGCTGTTGCTTTCCGTTCGTTCCTCAATGGTGGCTGTTATTCCATGATGGAGCGCGAATTCAGTCACAAATTTTACAAGTTCTTTTTCGTGCCTGCCAAATGTTAGACCGACTTGCCTTGCGTCCACGTGCCCTTCAGCAACAAATAGACCCAAAAATTTCATAAGTTGAGCTGTTTTAGGCCAGATTACGGGAACGATGTATTCTTTTCCATGATAGTAACTTTTTACTATTGCTTCATCGAAAAACCCTGCAGGTAACTGTTCTGATAGTTGCAGTTCTTTCACAAACCATATGGGTAAAAATCCTTTAGCACTGTATTGTTTGTATGAATCGTCAAGAATGTCCAAAGTCTTATTGTTGAGTTCGAATTGATAATATTTTCTTGACTTATCATCAGGTTTGCTTTTATGAATTATTTTTGATTGCGAAAAAATCTTCTCTATGAAGTCTTTATTACTATAAACATACCATCGTTTATTTTTTGTATCCTCCAACGACAAAGAGTCAATAATATTTATTGAGTGTTGCAGAGAAGGCTCAGGGATTTTTTTTGGCGAAATAATAAAGTCTCCTGGTTTGAGATTCCTTGCTTGTACTTCCTTAACTTCGAAAGTTTCATTATCTAACGCGAATAAACTGTGACATCCAGTTACTTTTATGGATTTACCGTATTTTGTTTTTACATGCACAAGTTCATTTGCCCGTCTGTGTTTTATGGCGTGAGATATGTTTTGAAAAGAGTACTTGTATCTTTTCCAGTCAAAACAAGGAGCTTTGATATCGAGATGTGAGACATCTTTGTCTTGCTCTCCCTCGCAGTATCGGTCAACAAATTCACCTATAGGAATTAATTTCACTTCACCGTTTTCTTCCAGTAACAAAGGTTCATCAGCAGTGAGAGATTGCTTTAGCCTGTGGAACTTCGAGCCGTAGAGGAGTTTTCCGAATATCCGCGCCATCTGCTCCTCGATGATTCCTGGCCCGTTGTCCTCCACGCAGATGAGGTACCTGTTTGTCGACACCTGCTGTGTCATGAACTCTTCACCCTTCATCTTTATTGTGTATTCACCCCTTCTATTCCTCTCCAGATGGATTTTTACCCCCTTTTCCTTGAGCAGTATCTCCCCTGTTTTTTCCCGTTCGAAGCGGATTTCAACGTCGTCTATCCTTATTGCGTGGCGGTGGTCATGGCGCAGGATGAGAAAGCCCCTGTTGAAGTTCTTGCTGTCAAGGACCTTGAACTCGAGTTGCGCGCGCTTTATTTCGACCAATATGTCCGGAAGCGACTCCTGAATCTTCCTTTTCAACTCTTCTGCCACGCTGCCATTGGACTTTCTGAGTTCCTTCCTCAGCTGGAAGACCATCTCTTCGCACGCGTCCATCGAGTTGTCAACAGCCTCCTTCACACAAGTTAGAACTGCCTTTATCTTTGAGTCAAATCCAAGCAGGTGCCTGTTCTTCTCAAAGAACTCCGCAACGCTGATTTCCCTCTGCGATTTTGCAAGTTCATCTGCTATTGTTTTTGCCATTTAAATCCCCAAAAAGAGGCAATTTACCTATATTTTCTAAATCCAATCTACTATTAAATACTTTTTCCCCATAAGAACCCCATAAAACACAGTTACAGCGGTTTTTTAAGCCAATTTGCCCCGTTTTCTCCTAAGGTTTTCCTTTTCCAGAAACCGGTATACTGTTGAGTGTTTTGCACCCTCCAGCAGCATAATAACCGCCCTCTTTGCAAGCTCAACATCGTCCATCCTTCCCACTACTGCGACCGTTTTTCCATACACCCTTATGCTGGTGCAGGTTTCCTCTTCTATGTGCCTGCGGCTGCGGCCTTCATCGCCGATGACCCTGCCTTTCAGCCTGACCGTGTCTTTTTTCGTCCCCCGCCCAAACTCCTTGATGTCCAACACAACGACGTCACAGTCGTCCTGCTTCAGGCATCGGACCTGCTCCCATCTGAACCCGCGTGCAATGCCCTTGATGGCTTTGGTGCACAGCCACACGTCGATGCCGTCGCCCCCGATTTCGACTATGTTTTTTTCCTTTATGCTGAGACGCACGCCGAATTCCTTCTCTATCTCGCGCAGGTTGTCCTTGAGCTCCTTCAGCCGCATCATCCCTACCTTAACTTCACCTATCAACATCCACACCGAGTTTTGAGAACCAACGCTTCAGGTTGGCAACATCCCTTTTGTACATCTCCTCTGCCATGGGGTGCTCCCTCTTCACACCCTGCCCCACGTCTATCACAACTGGCTCGCCCGCGTTGAGCACGTTGAACTCACTCATATCCCCGTGCACAAAGTTGTTTTTATAAAGCTTTTCAACCCACGCAGACAGGGTATTGTACCATTCCTTCGGATCTTCCGGCGGCAACTTCTTCGCAATCGGCGCAGCCACACCGTTTTCACCTATGAACTCCATTATCAGCACATTTTTCTTTTGCACCACTGGATGTGGCACGCGGACTCCCAGTCCCTCGCAGAGCATAAGGTTCTTGAACTCCTTCTTTGCCCAGGTGAAGACGAGTTGGTGTTTGGAACTTCCGACTTTCATGAACCGCGGGTCGCCCTTGATATACTGCCACATGTTCTTGAACTCCGAGGTCAGGGTCATGTATATCTTCGCAGCCAGATAATTGTCACCCTTTTTCACCCTGTAGACATTGGCCTCCTTTCCGGTTGCAATCACTCCCTCAATGACTTCGAAGTAGCCTTTGTCCGCCAGCCGGTAAAGGGTCTGCAGCGTGAAGTCATCAAAGACCTCACCGTATACTTTGTATTTGTTCCTTGTCACATGAAGGATATGGAACTTTGCTTTTAAAAAGGATAAGTGCTCGAAGCTCGGAACGTAAGTCGGCCACTTTTTGTGCGTGTCATACGTGTCACATTACTTGACTACTACATCAGGATGATTTTAATAAATGTTTAAATAGTCGGGGGCGTGATTCCACTCCATGAATGAGAGTTCATGGGAGTTGGTGTCCAGAGCATTTGCGGAAACTATGACAAATTATCTCCAATGTACGTACAACCCCAACACTCCAAGCGGCTTTGCCAATACCTTAGCAAAACACTTGAAATCTAAATATAGAATCCAATCCTGCGACTTTATCGGAGAGGGAAGGAATGTATCAGGGTTTAATCTATGGAAGTATATGGCTTGTCCCGGCCCAGCGAACGAGAGAGTTTTGTACGAAGACATCCACAATTTTGCCATAAGCAAGGGCTTGGAAAGTATATTGGAACCTGAAGATGTTCCTGATGAAGAGAGGTTCAAACGACCGGCAGTAGCATTGCCGAGAAGGAAGAAAGATAAGATAGTGAGAAGCAGTCTGAAAATTACAATAGGAGAACAGGTACTCCATGTAAGTGGGTATGTTGACCCAAGCTACGCCGGACGTATAGGTGTTACTTTACACTGAAACTGCATCAACATCCCATAATCTGAGGTACTCAGAACTCCTCTTCGAGGTCTTTCAGGTGGCCGTGGCGATTCAACCACCCCACCTGGCCCTTTGTGTATTTGTAGATGATGTCACACCTTTTGTCACTCTGCACATCCCATGGCTTCACTATAACTATGTTGCCATCCCTGACCCACAGTCTTCTTGTGAACCTTCCCGGAATCCTGCCCAGCCTCACCTTGTTGTCAGAACACCGCACATACATCTTGCCGTAACCGAGCCTCTGTGTGACTATCCCCATAACTTCACCTTTCCCTGGCATGCGCACACGTATTATCTCTCCGCCCCCTTCAGCCATGAGGGTGAAAAACAGACACGGGCTTTTAAACCTTAAGAATTCCACCGTTTTCCAAACGGTGGTCGAAACCTCTTAAAACTTGCAAAAGAAAGAACTTTAGAAAGAGTATATGCCACCGACGTGTTCTTTTTCTTCAAAATAGTCCAAAACTTCCCAAAATGTTCTTGCCCTCAGGTCATAAGAATATCCGCTGTTCTTTTTGTCATGAAAGTCCATCCATATAACTTCGAAACCAAATTTTTTTGCTGCTAGGTCAATCTCATCGTCCCCAATGACTATGAGATTTTTTGGAGGAGTGTTCAACCTTTTTGATACTGTCATGTAAAATTCTTTTGACGGTTTCAAGTGACCAATATTCTCTTCGGTGAAGATATCCTCGAAAAAATGGGTTATGCCCAACCTGTCCGTTATCTCTTTCTTCCACTTAATAGCTCCGACAGATATGATGTACAGGGCGTGTGATGTTCTCTTCAAAAATTTTAACAAAGGAACCAGACCGCTTGTTGGTGAGAGGTCGCTCAAGTACTGTTTATGTCTTAAAGTCACTTTTTGTGAGAGTTTCTCAAGTTCTTCTTCACTTAAATTTACGCTGTTGTTCTTTGCCATTAACCTTATTCTTTCCCCAAAGGACAGATATCCCTCTTTTATTTCCCTTTTCAAAAAAACTTCATTAAAGGCCTTTTTTCCCAACTTTTTTGAAGGCACTCCAAAGAACTTTTTCGCTACTGTTGGCAACCACACATCGGAGAAACTTGGACTTGGGAACAGGGTTCCGTCGCAATCGAAAAGGATTATTCTCTTCATGACAATGTGAGAGCACGTCAATATTTAACTGTTCACTACCACATCCGCACCATCTGCGCATGCGGCACGCCCTTGATGGTGATTACGTTTTCCCTGTTGACCAGCCCTGACTTTATTCCCACGCCGACTGCTTTTTCTCCGACCATGTTAGCTATTGTGGCACCTCCCAACACGCTCAGGGCAACACTCTCGCTCACCTCTTCACCCTTGTAGAACCTCGGGTTCACCCAGAGCTCGGTCTCACCATCCTTCAGCACCCTGCCAATGATTTTCTTGTCGCAAAGCGCGATTATGACCTCCCTGTATCCCTTCAAGTCCACCTGCTGTATCTTCATCAGCATGTCGCTCATTTTATCCCTCTGATGGGTTCTCGCGCCCCGCAAGCCATACACTTGAGCAGGGAGACTCTCTCTTCCTTTTCAATCTTCGTGTCCGGCTTGCCGCAAACTTGGCAGGTGACGAACTCCTTCACATACCTTGTTATCTTGTCGTTTATCTGCGCAGATGAGAACTTTCCCACAAAAACTGCTCGCGTACCGTCGATGTTTCCTGAGGTGGCAAGTTCGTTCTGCAGGAACTTAAGAAGGTGCTGGGGTCTCCTGCGCAGGTAGTTTGCTATCTCCGAGAAGTTGATTATTATGGTTTTGTTGCCTTCGATGGAGCCCTTGGCCTTTGGAACTTCAAAGCGTGGCTTCTCAAAGACATCCTTAGGTATCTGCGTCCTGACGC
Organism: Candidatus Parvarchaeota archaeon; assembly: GCA_030669205.1. Taxonomy (GTDB): domain Archaea; phylum Nanobdellota; class Nanobdellia; order JAFCGN01; family DAOVEB01; genus DAOVEB01. The sequence continues at coordinate 10,562 of DAOVEB010000028.1, forward strand.
GCTTCAAAAGCTTTTCATATTCCATCGTCGGTCACCTTGTATCGTCTTGGCGAGGGCTCATAAACAAGACCATCGCTGAGGACCTTGCTGAGTTCCTTTTTCAGGGCCTCCTCGCCGATTTTGAGGCGTTCCTCAATATCCTCCAGCCCGGCCCCGTCTCCAGAATCCAACTCTTTTATTGCTTTTAATACTTTTTTTCCTTCTGAACCCATCAACTCCATCTTTCTCACGAGCCACCAGTTCGGGTCCTTGATTCTCCTTATGAAGGTGGGTCTTATGAATGTCTCACCCTTATAATCATCACCCCTGCCGAAGACGTCGACTATGTCACCCTCTTTTATCTTTTGCAGGGCCTTCAAGTTCGAGAAGAGCCGCACGGGAATCGTGCCGGTTCCGTCGTCAACAACAAAAAAGCCGTAGTCCCTTTTTGACATCCTGTAGACAACTGTGCCCATGAGCTGGACGTCCATTTCCAGCCGCACATCAGCAACACTCACCTTTTTGGTTTCAGGGGATATCATGTCCTTTTTACCTCGGCATCCTTCTTATTATGTTGGGCTTGGGCTCGAATATCTCTCCATCCCGTTTCAACCTCTCAATTATCTCCTCTGCCTTGCCCTCCTCTATCCCTTGGGCATCTGCCTCTGTCATTATGTCCTCCATCGGGATGTTGGTTCCAATCCTCGACTCGAGATCCCTTATTATCTCCCTGATTGTCACTATCTTACTCCTCGCTGAAGTTGATATCCCACTGACTATCCTGTCTATGTCCAGTTCCCCTGTTTCAGGGTCGATTCCAACCTGTTTTAGGCAGTAGGTGAGCAGTTTTATCGCCCTCTCAGCGTCGAACTTTGTTACGTTTTTGCTCAGCCTCACACGCGCGCTGGCCTCGCTCAACCTTATCAGTGCCTCAAGCTGCCGTGGTGAGATTGGGATGGGTCTGATTGCCTCGTCTGACTGCATTGTTTTCTTGTTTCTCAGGGTGACATAAAAGCTGCTTAGGCTCTCGATCGCCTCCTTGGTCAGCCGCGGCTCCAGATTTTTTTTGGCATAGGCTATGTACTTCTTCAGCAGGCTCGGTTCTATTTCAGAGACCATGGCGTCAGGCTTTTCAGCTGCTTCCAAGATTCTCTCTGCAATTTTCTGGTCCTTTGTCTCTTCAGGTAGGTCACGTATGATAAAGATGAGGTCGAACCTGTTTATGAGCGTTGGCGGGAGGTCTATCTGGTCCGCGATTATCCCGTATGGGTCAAATCTGCCGAGTTTGGGATTTGCAGCCGCCAGTATTGTTGTCTCTGCGCGCAGCGTTGCCTGTATGTTCGCCTTTGCCACGGAGATGGTCTGCTGCTCCATTGCCTCGTGCATGGCGACTCTGTCGTCCTTACCCATCTTGTCAATCTCGTCTATGCAGGCTATTCCCCCACTTACAAGGACAAGGGCACCAGCTTCTAGACTCCATCCCCGCAGAAATTCGTCCTTCACAACTGTTGCTGTGAGACCTGCACCCGTTGTAGAGGTTCCAACTACATACCTCGCCTTGGGAGCCAAGGATGAGACATACTTGAGCATCTGTGACTTGGCTGTGCCAGGGTCTCCCACCAGTAGCACATGCATGTCTCCGCGCACAACGGTTCCGTCAGCCCGCTTCTTCCTGACGCCGGAGAACAGCTGCAGCACTATTGCTTCCTTTATCCTCTCATACCCCCAGATTGTTGGGGCCATCGAGTTTATCAGCTTCTGGTATACATTCTTGTCCTTTGCCAGTTTCTTTAACTCCTTCATGTCATCATCTGTTATGTCTATCTCCTCAAACTCCTTCTCTATGGACTCGGAGTTGTTGGCTACTATCATCAAATCGTGGCGGGTTGTCCTCACACCTGACCTCATCTCTATGGGTATCTCCTTTACAACACCCGTTATCCTTATCCTGCTTCCGGGGCATGTTGTCTTCACTATCTCAGGGTCAACGAGGTCCTCGTTCAGGAAGACGGAGATCCTTTTGGGTTGACTGCCACCTTCCAGCATGTCAGGCGACTCCTCTATCACCAGGCGCTGCGTGTCCACAAACTTGGATCCCTTCTGCGTGAACTTGCCTTTCCTGCCACAGCTTGGACATTTGGAGGGCTCCAACATCTTCTTTGCTGCCTGCAACTGTTCTATCAGGGTTCCGCAGCTGGGACATTCAAAGGTAATCAACGCAGATACAGGACGCACGTCCGATGCTTGTCTGACCAGACCCTCAATCACAATCATCTTGGCTATGTGCTTTGACCTTATGTTGCGGATGAATATATTTTCACTCTCAGGCAGATTGTGGAACCTTGGTATTATTGCAGCCCCCTGCTCAAGCGACAGGTCCATGGACGCAATCACATCCATAAAAAGCTCTACTGTCTTGTTTGGTTCGTTTATCAGATGGTCTGCGAGAACCGGGTCAAATAGGTCCAGGTCGCCATAGTCTATCTGTATGCTACCCTCCCCTGACTTCACAGCCTTTGCCAGAGCGCGGATGTATTTTTTCTTCAAAAAGACCTCAAATCTGTCTATAATCTCCCTGTCATGCATAGACCGTGTTTCCTTGTTATCGCTTTAAAACCTTTTATGTAGGAAACTGCATCACTGTTTGTTTCAGATAGAACCCGAATCCTTCTTGTGGAGTTCGCATGGAAAACAAAAGAGATTTCACTTCTTTGTCTCTTTTGCTGGCTTTTTCCCTTTCTTGGGTTTCATTGCCCCCTTTAGTTCCTGCTTTTTCCCCCTCCTGGGTTTCATTATCCTTTTTAGTTCCTTTATCAGCTCGTCAACAGCCTTGTTTATCTCCCCGTCGTTTTTTGCCCCGGTGCACACTATCTTTCCTGTTCCGAAGAGCAGAAAGGTTATGTGGTCGTCTGGCACCTTGTACACGAGACCTGGGAACTGCTCGGGTTCGTACTCTGCGGTTTTGAGCTTGAACGCGAGTTCAGTAAGATTTAGCTTCTCACCGATGTCACCGCTGGCAACCATGTTCTGTATGGTTATCACCGGCTCCTTCGTGATTTTGATGCCCACCTTTCCGAGTTCCTTGATTATCATCTTGACTGCTACGCTGACCCTCTCCACTGACTTTGCGCCTGTACACACAATATTGCCCGATGAGAAGACAAGAGCAGTTATACCCTCACCGAGCAGACGCAAAACCAGCCCGGGGAACTGCTCTGGGTTGTACTCTGTATTTGTTAGCTCATAGGCCACTTTTTCAAGTGGTATATCAGCATGAAGAACCACAGAAGCCACGACATTCTCGACTTTATAATCCTTTTTGAACGCCATATTAACCTTAATAGACTATATAAGTTCCTTTATAAAAGTATTTGTGGACAACCGCTTGATATTGCAAAAATGTAGGTCATAATCTAAAAATAAAAAATTGTTTTATTGGCTCTCAGACGGTG
>DAOVEB010000050.1 GCA_030669205.1 Candidatus Parvarchaeota archaeon
GTTCCGAAGCACGTCAACGAGCTGAAGGACGAAATGGTCGATTTGAGGCTCAGGACTACAGGGAAGGGCGCTGAGCTCGTGATGAAATATGGTTCTTGGGGTGCTGCTGACTCGAGGAAAGAGATATCATTTGACTTCCCACTCTCGAAGTTTGGGGATATGGTCGAGCTCCTAAAGAACCTGGGCTGGACGTCTACAACCGCCTACGCAACCCAGATAATGGTATACGGTTACAAAGGCATAGAGTTCTCACTTGTGCACGTCGAGGACTACGGCTACATCTTTGAGGCAGAGATAATGTCGACCATGGAGGATGCTGAGAAGAACAAGTCCCGGATAATCGCTGTCTGCAAAGAGTTGGGAATCAGGCCCTTCACAGAAGAGGAGTTCGCAGAGGAGTGCAACAGGAGGAATAACATGAAGGGGCTGCAGTTCAACTTCAGTAAGGACTCTTTCCAGGACTTCAGGAAGAAGTTCAGCGAATTTCTATCTTAGGGCTCGAATCCTTGAAAAACATTACCCCAAATCAACTGAAAGTCGTGTCCGGACTGGCCTCATTTTGCAAACCTTTAAATATATCATTTAAAAGTAGTGATACTATGGTAAAACCACTTCCGATAAGAGCACATCACATGAGGTACTTTTATCACCCAACACTGCATCCAGACGTTGTGCGGAAGTATGGTCCGGACAAGATTAGGGGGATGGTGGCCTACCTCAGAGACTTGCCTCCAGACACTGAGGTATTGATAACAGAAGAACCAGACGAGCTGTGTAATATCTGTGATATCCATGATGAACATTGTGACTTTCCATACGAAGACCGTAAAGCGGCAGAGGAACTCGGAATAGAAATTGGAAAGACCTATATCCTCTCAAAACTTCTGAACAGAATCAAAACGCGGATATAAGTCACTCCTTCTTCTTCCTGCCGCGCTTCTTCTGGATTTTGGTTTTCCAGACGATTTTGCGGCACTGTGAGCACTTAACCTTGTAAGGGAATCCGAGGTCTTCGTACAACTCGTCCTTGTGTCCGCAGTGTGGGCAGATGTATCGCACATGAATCTTGGCGTCTTCCTTCTCCTTGTATGCAGAGTGATTTGGCCCAGTTGAGACCATGCTGATTTTCCCCTTTTTGTGCAGCTCATATGCCTTTTTCCTGAACTTATCGAACCACTCCATGCAAACATGTAGAAAAAACCCATTAAAAAACCTATTTATTGACAGGTAGATTGATATGGATGTGGAAGTTGCACCGAAGATGTTCAGATACATGCAGGGTAACGGCATCTCATACGTCATAGAAGACGAGAAAACGGTCCAGATCGACGCAGGAGCGCCCACAGACAAGAAACCAGAGGCCATTATACTCACCCATTCCCACTTTGACCACACAGCTTTCATGCCGGGGTGTGACGTCTGGGCGAGTGCAAAGTGCGCAAAGCATATTTCAGTGATGGATGGGGCCACTCTTGTGAAGAGGTTCGGTGTGGAGCGAGAACCGATTGAGGTCACTAGAATCCTGGAGGACGGCGACACCATAGACACAGGAACCCACCTCTTCAGAGTAATCGAGACACCGGGCCACACAGACGGTTCAATCTGCCTTTACGAGGAGAAGGCGCGCATCCTATTCTCAGGCGACACTTTGTTCAACGACGGAATCCTCGGCAGAACCGACTTACCCACAGGAAACAATGTGCAGATGAAGGAATCTATTAATAAACTAAGTTCCTTGAATGTTGACATACTGCTCCCGGGTCATGTGTGATGAAAAGTATATACAGGGTTTTGAGGGAGACGAAGAGAGAGCTCAAGAAAGCCGAAGAGGTAATAGGTTACCTGAAGCACACGCTGGAGGGCGAAACCAAGTTCGGCAGGTTGCTGAAAAAATGCGATAATGACGAGAAAGCTGCGGGCTACGCGCATGAAGTGCGAAAGGGACTACACAAGCTGCTGAAGAGGCTGGAAAACGACTTTGAAAAGAAAAATCTTGAGAAGCTCCTCGAGATGCTGAAGGCCTACTTTGATTGGATGGCAGCCACACTCAGGGAGGGCCACGTCTTTCGATTCTTTGATAAGACACACAGCTATATGGGTAGGATAGGCAAAGGATTTGAGAGTTCAAAGGCAGCAAACCTTTTTGTGCATCTGGGCACAACACATCTGTTCCTCACAGGAAGACATGTCAGGACCCTGCTCCACGCAGCTGAGAACATTGACTTGGCTAAGGGCTCAAAGGAAATCGAAAAGTTTCCCAAGGGCTCAACGGAGATTTACAAGCTGACCAAGAAACTGGATGATGAATCGAACGAGATCAGGAAGTTGGCCAGGGATTCCAAGAAGGAAATTGAGAAGGTGGCGAAAGCTGCCAGGAAATCAGCCAAAAGTATCCAGGACCTATTCCTTAAGAAGTGAGAACATCACTTCAACCCGCTTCCTGCTCACGTAGCCATGGCCTTTCATACCCCCGCCAAAGGCCTTTGGTATGTGGAGCAGCTCGTGTATCAGGACCTTCTGCTGGTTTTCCCTGGATAATCTGTCATACCTCTCGGAAATCACCTCAATCACGTAACCCGCCCTGCGGCCAAGCGCCTGCTGCCAGACCCTGGGGAGAGCCCAGCACCTTGCTATTGTCCGCCTGCTCCTTGAGCCAATGCTCCTGAAGCAGAAGACGTTTTCCTTGTCTATGTGTTCCATGCCGAGCTTGTCCACTATAACGTGGACATCGCGTCTCACGTCATCTGCTTCAAGGTAGTTTATCATCCTCTATACCCTGCAACAGTAAAAGATAAAACTTGCTGTTTACATCCCACCTCTATGAAACTGATAGCAATTACAGGTATGCCGGGTTCAGGAAAAGGCGAAGTCCAGAAAATAATCTGCGAGAGAACCAAGGCACCGGTTGTCATGATGAGCCATGCTGTTGAGGAAGACATGCGTGCAAAGGGAGTCACAGACATAAACTCCAATATCCGGGAATACGCGACCGAGCTCAGGAAAAAGCACGGCAAGGGAGTTGTTGCAGAGCTTTGCTTTCCAATGATAGACAAACTGGAATCGGATGTCGTGATAATAGACGGAATCCGCGCGCCTGATGAGGTCAAGGCTTTCAAGCGCAAGTACGGCGATGACTTCATACTTCTCTCTGTCCACGCCTCACCAGAGACGAGGTTCGAACGTCTCAAGGCGAGGGGCAAGTCTTGGGACATGCAGTCCATCGACGAGTTCAGGGGTCGGGACAACAAGGAGCTCAGCTGGGGCCTTGGTGAAGCCATAGCCATAGCTGACCAGAGCGTGGCCAATGAGGGCACAGTTGATGAGCTGAGGGGAAAGGTCCTTGACTTCATGAAAAACAATTTAAATGCCGGTGGCAAAGATAAGGAAACGCACGAGGTATTGAAGATGCAGGTAATAGGTCTCATGGGTTCAATCGGAGCCGGGAAAGGAGCAGTATCCGACTATCTCCACAACGACTATGGTTTTGAAGTTATCACCATGGGTGACCTGGTCCGCGAGGAGATTGTTGAGCAGGGGTTGGAAGTTACCCGCGACAACTTGGACAAACTCTCCAAGGAGCGGACCAGCAAGTTCGGTCTGGAGTACTGGATGAAGAAGGCAGCGAACCGCATCGAATCATCCGAGTCGAAAAGAGTAGTCATTGATGGTATAAGGTACCCGCTTGACGTTGAGTTCTTCAAGAAGCGTTTTGGGGACAAGATAACATTTGTCCTTGTCGATGCAGACCCAAAGATACGCTTTGAGCGCATGATGAGCAGGGGGAGACCCGGATTTCCGGACACCTTTGAGAAGTTTCAGGAGCACGAGAGACGCCAGGACGGGCTGTTCAGCGTTTCAAAGGCGTTTGCCATGGCCGACCACAGGATGGACAACAGCAACACGTTTGAGGAGCTGTACGAGCAGGTAGACAGGTTTGTGAAACTCCTTGGCCTGGACTGAATATGGAAAAACTTTTTCAATGCATCTTACATCTCTCTCTGTAGTTGGGGCCGTGGTCTAGAGCAACCTTTTTCCGCTCGGCGCAAAAAGCTTGACCAAAAAAGGCTGGCGGACAGTCTGGTAGGATCCCCGCCCGGGGCGCGGGAGCTCCCGAGTTCAAATCTCGGCGGTCCCATCCCGATAATTATTTATTAAGGTAAATGGGAGAAGGCTCCATGAACATCCGATTTGTAGCACTGTCCCTTGTCTTGCTCCTCTTTGGTGCTTCGCACGCGCTGTTCGTGAACATAAACCCGATAAAGGATAGGGCTTCGCCCGGCGGCACGTTTGAGTACGAGATAACTGTTCTGAACAACGGTGATACAACAAAGCACATCACAGTTCAGCGCACTTTCATTTCTTGGGAGAGCGAGGCAAACCCCTATTCATTTGATTTGGCCCCGGGCGGGTCACAAGTGGTTAACTTCAAACTCTACGCACCTGATGAGGTGGATACCTGCGGCGATGACCTCATCTACCAGCCTTCGCTTTATCTGAGTGACGGCGAGCAATCCCAGCGAGTCCCACTCCTAGCCATAGTAGGGGTGCCACAGTCCCAACGCCTTTACATAACCCAGCTCACCCCACCAACGTCAATTGACCCGAGGCATGGGATTCCAATAACACTCGTCATCAACAATGGATGCGTAGAGGCTGAGATGGAGGTAGAGTTGAGCCTCACCAAGGACAACAGGACCTACTCAAGACACAATCAGACGACCCTCTTCGCAAAGGGGACAGACACCTATTACATCAACATGTCTGTGGACTACCTCACACCTCCAGGCGATTACAGGCTTTCTGTGGAGATATACTACTCTGGAAACCTGGTCAGGCACTCGGAGGTTGGAGTTGAGGTTGAGTCCTACTCAAACCCGGAAATCATTTATGAGACCGGCTGGTCGCTTTTGGGAGAGACTGTCAACGTGAGGGTGGTGAACAACGGAACCTTACCCATTTACAACCTCACAGCTGTCAGGCCAATCAGTTCCTTGGAGCGTTACCTTCTCTACTACTCTTCTCCCGGTGCCACAGTTTCCGAGCTATCAATATCATGGCTCATCGACGAGCTTCCTGTTGGTGGCGAGGTTGTATACACCTTCAGCGTTACCTTTGTCCCAATACTCATCATCCCTTTCATAATTATCTCCATAGCCTTCATCGTCTTCCTCTGGACGCGCAAGGTAATTGTTGTGAAAGACATTATTGATTACAGGATGGAGGGCGGAACACTTGAGATGAAGATGCAGATTCGCATCCATAACGTGCACAAGCGCTCCATCTTCAACGTTACCATCAGCGAGCGGCTCCCTCCATTTGTCTCAGCAATTGCAGGCTTCGGTTCGCTGGATGGCAAAGTTGTCTCCAGGGGCGGTGGCAAGAGGATACACTGGCACGTTGACGAGGTGAAACCTGACGAGGAATTTCTGCTGACCTACCGCATGAAGACCCGAGTTGAGATACTTGGCCCTGTGGAACTGCCGCCAACCTATGTCACCTTCGAGAACAAAAAAGGCGCTGTCTCTGAACGCAAGTCGAACGTGGTCGAGGTTGTTACAGTTACCAGTACTGTTGAGGATTAGGAAAGATTTTAAAGGAATCGGATATTCTCATTTTTGTCCCCGGCGTGGCTCAACGGTAGAGCGTCCGGCTGTAGTAGGAAGTTCCCTATGGGAACCGGAAGGTTGCAGGTTCGATTCCAGCCGCCGGGACATAGATAAACTTTTAAAACGTTGCGGAGGAATAACTTCCTTGAGCCCCTGTAGTCTAGTGGTCCAGGATCTCGGTCTGTCG
>DAOVEB010000062.1 GCA_030669205.1 Candidatus Parvarchaeota archaeon
TATACCAGCATAATAGAAGAAGTACATCACCCCCACCCCAACATAGTGAAGGAACAGCAACACAGTTCTTGACAACCACCTCACAGACATACCAGCATAATAGAAGAAGTACATCACCCCCACCCCAATATAATGAAGCGACAGCAACACGCCCCTGACAAACAATCTTATCGCCCCGTTGATACCTCTTGGTAGTTTCTTTAGGTGTTTGCCGTGCCTCGTGCTGACAACCCCGACAAAAAAGAAGACCGAGAAACCTATGACCGTCCAGAAGACAACCGAAGCCTTCAAAACCGGACTCTCATCCCACCACGTGAGAAGGAACAACAGTGACAAGAGCAGGAGAGCTGTTATAAGCGGCCCTGCCCTGATTTTTAATGGGAGATATCTCTTCTTTATGAAAATCCGAGAAAACCGGTTGTTTGGGGTTATCACAGGAAAATAAAGGCGTAGCTATCAGATAAGGCTTTTGCTACAGCATTGCCAGGAAGGTCTTGTAGATGGTTGTGAGAACAAAGATGACTATGAAGGCGTTGATTGGAATCGAGACGAGATAGTTCAGATTCAGGAACTCCAGGCGTTTTGTGTATCTTTTGGACGTGAACTCCTTTATCATGAGGAATATGATGAGAACCAGTATCGAGACGAGCGCTGATATGGCGAAGTTGAACGTGATTCCGCTCAGCATCGTCGCGACTGAGGTCGAACTCATCAGCGTTGCGGTTGTAGTGGTCGTGGTGGTTGTAGTGGTTGTTGTGGTTGTGGAGAGCGCTGCAAGTGTCGCAGCGGTTGTGGTTGTTGTTGTCGTAGAAGTGACCGCGCTGCTCACTGCAGTAGACGAAACTACCACACTCGACATCATATCAAGGATATAATGGCCCGCGACTCTTTAATATTTTGCGTTAGAGACGGCTTTGGAGCGCGTCCACAACACGTCTGGCAGCTTTGCCGTCACCGTACGGATTTTCACCCGATTTCATCCCATCCCTGAACGTTTCATCCTCACTTATCCTCTTTCCATACCGCTTTATGGCACTGGAGTCAGCGCCCGCCATCACGCACAGACCCGCCTCGACTGCCTCTGGCCTGTCTGTTGAGTCCCGCACGCAGACGCTCGGGATCTTCAGGCATGTTGCTTCCTCAACCACACCACCGGAGTCGGTTATAACAAACCGGGCCCTGCTCAGATGGTATAGGAACTCGAGGTAGCCCATCGGCTCCACCAGCTTGATCTTGCCTGGGTCGAGCTTGAACTTTTCCAGCATCTTCCTCGCGCGCGGATGGATTGGATATACGATTCTCGCACCAATGGAGTTCACACCATTGATTATCTCGCTGAACCTCTTCCTGTTGTCAACGTTCTCTGCGCGGTGCGCTGTCATGAGCACGAAACCACCCAATTCTTTCCTGTACTTCTCCTCTGTCAGCTTCAGGTTCTGGAGACATGCGTCGACAATGGTGTTGCCAACAACTGAGATATTCTTCTCTGGCACCCCTTCAGCTAGCAGATTCCTCTTGCTGGTCTCAGTTGGAGCAAAGTGCAGGTCCGCGCACTGGGTTACCAGTAGCCTGTTCCTCTCCTCCTGCATGTCCATGTCAAAGCTTCTCAGCCCGGATTCCACGTACGCAACCGGAATCCTAAGGTTTGACGCTGCGAGCGCCCCTGCCAGAGTCGAGTTCGTGTCACCCAGGACCATCACCAGATCCGGAGCCTCCTTTTTGAGAACCTTGTCCAGCCTGAGCAGCATGTTTCCGATCTGCACGCTGTGCGGGGCAGAACCCACTCTGAGATTGTGCTTTGGCTCAGGCAACCCAAGCTCACAAAAGAACACCTCGTCCATCTCCTTTGAGTAGTGCTGCCCAGTGTGTATTATCGAGAAATCGATGCCTTTCTTTTCCAGCTCCCTTATCACTGGCGAGAACTTGATTATCTCTGGCCGTGTACCAAGAACAATCGAAATCATAGTTGTTCCAACCCCAACCTTTCTTTTAAAAGTTCGTCTAAAACAACAGGCGGATGCTCCGCACGCGTGAGAATACCTTGAGGCGACAATCTAACTCAGTTGGGGGAACTCCATTCCATACCCGATTCCATCGTATAATTTTATAAAGTGGGCAGAAGGATAGGGTGATGCATGGCGAACACGACTTACAGGAAATCTGTCATGGATTTTTATGATTCGAGGGCAGAGCAGTACGACAGATACACGAAAAGAAGCTTTCTGACCATACTGTACAACCTGTTCAAAAAACGCCTCTTGAACAGGAAGCAGAACGGATTTTATCTGAACCTGGGTTCAGGCATAAGTTATGGGTTGGACACAGAAGAGAAGGTTTCTGTATGTCTGGACATATCCAAGGAGAGTCTGATCATGTCCAAGAGGCACTCGCACAACAGCCTGTTTGTTGTTGCAGATTCGTCAACAGTGCCTTTCAAGGACCGTTCCTTTGGATTGGTCGTGTCATTTGATTTATTCGAACACGTGGATGATAAGGGGGGGCTGTCGTCAGAGGTCTTCAGGGTCTTGAAACCCGGAGGGAGATTAACTCTGACAACCCCGAACCACAAGATGGAGCTTGTTATAAAAGTGCTGGACAGGTTGCACTTGAAATTCCCTGAAGGCCCGCACTCATACTCGACCTCCCGCGATTTGAGGAGCTACTTTAAGAGATTCGCCGAAGTCAATGTGTCCAGATTCTTTTTCGGGACGCAGTTTCTCGTGAGAGCCACGAAATAACGGAAAGGACGAATTCGCCTAAAACGGCAGGTAGATGGTCCTCGCGCCCGTGAGAATCGGCCAGATGAGCAGCCAGGTGAAGTTGTTCAGCGCGTGCGCCAAGACAGGGGGCCAGATCGACTTGGTCTTTATGAGCTGGTAGCCGAATAGAAACCCGGCAAAGGTCGTGAAGAAGAACTCCAGCGGGTTCCTCCATATCAGGTGCATGATTCCGAAGAGGACGGATGTCAGGAAGAGCGCGCCCTTCACACCAAACAGTTCGGTCTGTATGGTCTGCAG
>DAOVEB010000033.1 GCA_030669205.1 Candidatus Parvarchaeota archaeon
CTCACTTTGCAGCGAGGCTTCATTACCAGAAGACATGGTTGGTTTGGAACATTTAACAAAATTTATTGGTAGAGGATGTTCAAGTCCAAGTTTATCAAGTCCAAGTTTATTGAAAAGAAAGCTCGTTTCAAAACTCGAACCAACAGGCATTATAAACAACATAGAGGGTGGTGGAGCTTTCAGAGGCGCAAATATAGTTGCTGACTACCTATCTTCAAAAAAGATGTATGGACACGATTTGGTGTTCCTACTCAATCCAGCCGACTCTTTCTGCCATGATGAGATAGACTCAGCAATGTTAACTATCATGCAGATGCAGAAAGATAGTCAGGATTACTCCACAATTGTTGTGAACGACTATGTTGGAGGGAAATCACCTCATAAGAGCTTATCAGTTTACCGTCCTTATTTCAACACGCTGTGGATTGGATATCCAGAAGAAATCTCGATCAGTGTAGAATAAATATATAAGTTTCCAATCTCTCTAATTTTGTATGGCCGAGATATCCTGGCGGCGCGTTCTCGTTGGGCTCCTATTACTTGTATTCATCTTCCTGCTCTACCAAAGGGTCACAGACGAGGAGTTCCTCATAAAGATAGGTCTGTTCGGCGGCACGCGCGAGCAGGTCCAGATGTGGATGCTGCTGCTCAATCCCATAATCATGATAGGCCTCCTCACAGGCGTGCTCTTCTTCATCTTCGGCGCGAGCTTCATGACCGCTTTCATGGTCGCGATACTGGGTTTCACCATGTACTTCACCTTCACCACACCCGTATTCTTCTCCATACTCGGACTCACCTACGGCGAGCAGGCAGAGGCAATAGGATGGCTCCAGTACATGCACCCGGTCATAGTCTCGGGCATCATTCTGGCTGCGGCAGTGATTCTGATTCAGGTCCGCGGCGACTAGTCAATTAGTTACTTTTAAAAAGAAAATCAGTTTCCTTGTAAGAAGTGGGCTCGTAGCTTAGTTTGGAGGAGCGCCGGTCTTATATGGCCTAGCTTCCAACAGGCTCTAAGAGAGCCGGAGGCCAAGGGTTCAAATCCCTTCGAGCCCACTATCTTTTTATTCTCTTGATTGTATATGACCAAAATGGAACAGTCGATGAAGCAGACATTCCTGCAGTACAAAAAGCTCTTCCTAGTCTCTGCAATCGTTGGTATGATAACCATTCCGCTCTTCAACTCAATAATAATCCAGCGGGACAGGAACAGGAACGAGGTCTACGGTGAGCTGTTCTGGACCTACGGCATGGAGGTCTACAACTTCGACGATGACTACCTCAGGGAGAACTTCAACGTCCCGGAAGACTCACTGCTCGGAGAATTTGTGAACGTGACATATGAATACCCGCCGCTCACCCTGTTCTTCTTCGCAGTTGTCTCAGGGGTTTATCCAGGCATGTACGGCCTCCAACACCTTTTCGTCAACGCGGTCATGTTCTTCTTCTTCAACCTGAACGTGCTCCTCATAATCCATCTTGGCGGCAGACTCAGGAAAAAGAGATGGTTCTGGTTCTTTGTAGGGGGATACTATTTGATTGGATGGACTCTCTCTGTCTGGGGCGGGAAGATGGAGCCTGTCACGAATACGTTGACGCTTCTCAGCATACTGCTGTACAAAAAGAAGGACTGGGGCAAGGCAAACTTCCTGCTCGGCTTCGCAGTGCAGATGAAGGTCTACCCCCTACTGCTGCTGCCATATTACATCTTCAAGACCAGAAAAAAATCACTCTGGTTCTTTGTGAGCCTGGTGCTTATGGGACTCATCCTGCCGGGTGCAAGTGGAGTTTTCTCAGGCCTCACAATGCACGCCTCAAACGACTTCAGGTACTCCATATACGTTACTAACCCGCTCTTCTTCGGCTTCATCTTCAGCAATCCCCTTTCAGCAACAACCCTGGCGCTCTTCATAGCCTACATAATCCCGACGCTGAGCCAGGTCACGAAAAAGGAGAACATCTACCTCGTCCTGTTGCCAGCAGTATTCTTCGTCTTCAGGTGGATGATGATGTGGTACTTCTTCTGGCCAATACCTTTAGTAATGGTGATGGACGACGAAAAAGACATGAAAAAGTACATCAAGACGTTGTGCGTCGTTACCCTGCTGTATTGCTTGGGTGTTCTGATAAACATCGACTACTACCTCACCGCAAACCTGCTGTATGACTTTGTGGGCCACTTCAGCCTTGAAAACCTTTAAATGGTCCAACTTCGATTTATTGCCGATGACCCTGTCAGAATATCTCCGCATCGCGTACTTCCCGCTGAGCATACTATTCGCACTCGCCTTTGCTGCGCTGCCATGTGCTGCCATAGTGTTGTGGATACACGGGAGAATCGGTGCCATGATCGTATGGATTTTGGTCCCACTGCTTATTGTACTGTACGCCATCTTCGCCTCAATTGTGATGGTTCTGTTCATGCATCTCAGGAAGTTCTACAAGAAGGTGCCTGACGGCGTGTACAAAAAGGGTTCGGCGGAGAACAGGTTCAACGAGCTCCGCAACAGCTACTACTACACGCTGATTTCCAAGTTTCTGGGACCCTTTGAGGGCTTGGCAAGGTTCAACAAGATACACAATCTATTCGGTGCGAAACTTGGCAAGGGCACGTACATAGGCGGATATCTGGTTGACAACGAACGCATTGAGATGGGTGACAACTGCTTCCTTGGGGCTCTGGCTGCAATAATCACCCACATCTACGAGGGCGACAACTACGTGCTGAAAAAGGTGAAGATTGGAAACAACGTCACAATAGGGGTCGGTGCTACAATCTTCCCTGGGGTTGAAATCGGCGACAACACGATAATCGGGGCGAACACAGTGATACCAGCCAACAAGAAGATTCCTCCGAACTCCATCTGGATAGGCGCGAAGCCGCAGCGTATCAAATAAAGTTGTGAACTACCCTACCTAAGCCTCTGGCTTGAGGAAGGGGACTTCTCGGCGATAAAGTTTTAAAAGGAGTGTCTTCCATATCCATTTCAACGTCCCTGTAGTCTAGGCACCCTTTCCGCCGCGCACACGCACGGAAAGATGTGGGACAATTCGGTCAAGGATGTCGGCCTTTCGAGCCGAAGACCCGGGTTCGAATCCCGGCAGGGACATATGGAAATGAAGGCAAGCCACATACTGGTCAAAAGCGAGGAGAAGGCGAAGGAGCTGTACGAGCGGATATTGGCAGGGGAAAAGTTCTCACAACTGGCGATGGAGAACTCGAAGTGCCCGTCTGCCCGGAAAGGAGGGGACCTGGGCTTCTTCAAGCGGGGACGCATGGTGAAGGAGTTTGAGAGGTTCTGCTTCTCGAACAAGAAGGGCGCAGTTGGCGTGGTCCACACCCAGTTCGGCTGGCATGTGATAAAGATAACCGACGTGAGGAAGTAGGAGATGAGAGGTCTTACAAAGAGCAATCTCCTTATTACCATGCCGAAGAACGCACTGCAGTTCCTCGTAGGCGCTGCCTGCTTCTACTACATCCATGACACCATCAACGTCTTCAATACCCTGGTTGGATTGGTGGCGCTGTGCGTGACCTATGCTGCGGTTTACCCTTTCAACGACATCATGGACCTTGAAGAGGACATAAAACACAAGAAACACAGGTTGAAGCCGATTACGCGCGGCGACATGACTGTCAAGGAAGCCGCAAGTCTGAGCTTCATCCTACTGGCAGTTGGCCTCACAATATCCACCATAATCTCAACAACTTTCACAGCGCTTCTGCTCGTGCTCCTGATGGTGAACTTCGCACACTCCTCCAACTTCGTAAGGCTGAGGAACAGCTCGCTGCGCTCGCCAAACATGATACTCATGCAGTTCGTCAAGTTCTCAACAGGCTGGTTCGCGCTGACCTCGTCACCAGCAAACTTTCCCTTTCTCATCATTTTCTGCTTCAGCGTAATCTACACCTACGGCTACATGCTCTACAAGGTAGACATACGCAACAGAACCGCAATAGAAACGAACGGCTTCAAATTCTGGGCCATAGTCGCCGTCTCCTTGGCAAGCTACCTGGTCTCCTTTCTCGTCTACGACTTCAAAATCCCAATGGCAGTCACAGCTGTCTGCGCAGTACCTGTCATCTGGATTGTTACCAGACCCGAAAAAATCAAAATGAGAATTGACAGAGGTATCACCATACCCCCTCTTCTCCTGCTCATATTTGTTGTTGCCTGTCTGCTCAGGTTGTAGTAACCTTTTTAAAAGTGCGAATCGGGTTATTGAAAGATGAAGCGAGGCTCCCGAGTCTGGAAGATGAAGATTACCAAGTTCCGCTGGAAGACCAAGAAGAAACGGATGCGCAAGCGGAAGAAGCAGCGCGAGCGAAGAAAGCGGTAGTTTCATTCAATAACTTTTATAAATCGGGTTGTGGATTCTTACTCTTACTGCGGGGGTGCCGGAGTGGTCAAACGGGCTAGGTTGAGGGCCTAGTGGCTTAGTGCCTGCGCGTGTTCGAGTCACGTCCCCCGCACACAGTTTTTCACGACTTACATCTGTCCAGTCACGAAACCTTTATAACAGCGTCAGAACCTCATTTTACTGTGTGTCAGCTTTTTGGCATGCATCGGTAGTTTTTTAAATCCCTTACACAGAGTAAGGAGAAGTGTGAGGTCCTGTGCGAAGCGCGGGAGTGATGTTGGTGATACCTGGTAGTGAACAGCAACCGTACAATTCCATTGTACAACTCCCATTCGTCGATTGCCTGATGGATGATGAGTTCAACTCCAGTTGATCCTGCTGGAGGTCACTGCTATCTGGTTGAGACTAAGCCATGCAAGGCGAGAGTCTTAGGGACTCGCCGAACTGCTCAGTAACACGTAGACAACCTGCCCTCAGGTGGGGGATAATCTCGGGAAACTGAGGATAATACCCCATAGGAAACGGGTACTGGAATGTCCTGTTTCCCAAAGCTCAGGCGCCTGAGGATGGGTCTGCGGCCGATTAGGCTGTTGGTAGTGTAAAGGACTACCAAACCTATGATCGGTACGGGCCATGAGAGTGGTAGCCCGGAGAGGAGCACTGAGACAACGGCTCCAGCCCTACGGGGTGCAGCAGGCGCGAAACCTTCACAATGCGTGCAAGCGTGATGAGGTCAGCCAGAGTGTCCGTACTTTGTACGGACTTTTGACAAGTGTAAAAAGCTTGTTGAATAAGGAGTGGGCAATACTGGTGCCAGCAGCCGCGGTAACACCAGAGCTTCAAGTGGTGACCATGTTTATTGGGCCTAAAGCGTTCGTAGCCGGGTTTGTAAGTTCTCGGTGAAATTGTTCGTCTAGAGCGAACGGCGTGCTGAGAATACTACAGACCTAGGGACCGGGAGGGGCTGAGGGTATGCCGTGAGTAGGGGTGAAATCCTGTAATTCTCGGTGGACCACCGGTGGCGAAGGCGCTCAGCTGGAACGGGTCCGACGGTCAGGAACGAAGGCTTGGGTAGCGATTCGGATTAGATACCCGAGTAGTCCAAGCAGTAAACGTTGCCCGCTAGGTGTAGCATGTTCTTCGAGAGCATGCGGTGCCGAAGAGAAGTCGTTAAGCGGGCCGCCTGGGGAGTACGGTCGCAAGGCTGAAACTTAAAGGAATTGGCGGGGGAGCACAACCAGGGGTGAAGCTTGCGGTTTAATTGGATTTAACCCCGTGAACCTCACCGGGGGCGACAGCAAGATGAAGGCCAGTCTGAAGGGCTTGCCTAATGCGCTGAGAGGAGGTGCATGGCCGCCGTCAGCTAGTGCCGTGAGGTGTCCTGTTAAGTCAGGTAACTAGCGAGACCCTTACTGCTAATTGCCACCGGTTCCCTACGGGGAACTGAGCACAATAGTGGGACTGCATGGGTTAACCATGAGGAAGGTTAGGGCGACGGTAGGTCAGTATGCCCTGAATCCCCCGGGCTACACGCGAGCTGCAATGGTCGGGACAACGGGACGCAACCCCGAAAGGGGAAGCAAATCTCTTAAACCCGATCCCAGTTCGAATCGAGGGCTGCAACTCGCCCTCGTGAAGATGGAATCCCTAGTAACCGTGGGTCAAAAACCCGCGGTGAATACGTCCCTGCTCCTTGCACACACCGCCCGTCAAACCACCCGAGTTGGGTCTGGGTGAGGCTTTGTCCTTTGGTCAGAGTCGAACCTAGGTTCAGCGAGGAGGGTTAAGTCGTCACAAGGTATCCGTAGGGGAACCTGCGGATGGATCACCTCCATACATTTATGCTGTTTGGTATGACATGTATCACCAACACCTCACTCATTTTTTCTTGAGATTAGTAAAAATTATAAGAAATGAATGCCTATCTGCACTACTATGAAGTCCCAAGGCCTGCCAATAAACACTATAGTTCTCGGAGGGATAGGAGTCATTGTCCTCATCATACTTGCCGTTGTATTCGTGCCAGCTATGGGCGACATCTTCGGCACAATCGGCGGGGTTTCAGGCCAAGGAGGCGAAACCTTTCTCTCCGACTGCAACCTCAAGTGTATGACGCTCAGCAGCAGGTACAGTAGCATCTCAGTAGCAAGGTCTGCAGCGGTGGGAACCTTTTGCAGCCACACCGACGACTTAGGAAATGGATGTCAATACTACATGGAATGCAGGATAACACTTGTAGGTACGATTGGCCAAGCAAAGGTCTGGAAAAGGACCGATGGTGTATGTTATGTTGTACCCACAAGCTGCACAGAGTACTGTCCGGATGTTACTTGTAGTGGTTCAACACCGGTTTGTATAACAGACAACAATGGTTGTCAGTGCTGTGGATGCAATAGTGATTCAGATTGTGGTATTGGTAAGACATGTTCAAGTCCACGAACATGTAACTCACAGTGTGTATAATCTCAACCAAACGCCACTTCCGATACTTTTATAAGAAACCTGGACCCTCATCTTGTCTTACGGGCCTGTGGTCTAGTGGAGATTGGTGGCTGCAGTCTGAGTTTCGACCATCCCTGATTTGCAGTTGCCGACTTCAGACTATGGTATGACACCTCCCTTGCACGGAGGAAACCGTGGGTTCGATTCCCACCGGGTCCACTAAGATGATTAAAAGAACAATAGCATGCAAAGAACTTCTGAAAGATTTGTGGTCAATTGCAAAGGCAGAGAAAGAGTTCAAATGTGGGAAAACAATTTCATATGATGAGTTAATACAAGATTTGGAACTCTGATGCCGAAGATTCTACAAAAAAATAGTATCTTACTTCCTCAGAGGAGCCTTCAACTCCACACCTTTGTGGTAGTGCTTGCCCTCTACCTTGACCCATTCTACACCTTCGCCGAAGAGGTAGTCCTTGGCTGCGAGAAGAATCGCCAGCGCGTTCAGTACTGTGCCCGCAATCAAAAACACAGGCACCCAGAACAGCAAGCTATTCTTTGCTTTGAAGGCCACCATGCTCAGCCCAACTGCAAGGATGTTGATGAGAAAGGGTAACAGGAGGTATACGTTGAAAACAGCGAAAGCTAATCCGACCAGAGAGAAGAGTCCAGCCAGCGCATTCACCCCCATCAGCGCCGAATGTCCCAGGCCTTTCCTCGAGTTGTATTTTAGTGTCGTATCAACTGTGCCAACTATCCAGCGCTTCCTCTCGCGCATAAATGAACCCACACCATCAACTGATTCAACCAGCAGATGGGCTTTTGGGCACATGGTAATTTTGCAATCCCTCTCCCACATCTTTGTTGTGAGCTCCGCGTCCTCTGTGAGGGTCTTGGTACCATAGTAGCCAACTTCCTTCAAGGTCTCCAGCCTCACCGCATGGTTGCTGCCGTACGTTGCAGCGTTGCCAACTGCGTTGTATCTGCCCCACATGCCCGACGAGAACAGCCAGAAGTCCTCCACAGTTCTTATTTTGGTGAGCCAGTTGTCGTTGTAGTTGCCGGAGTAAACCGGTCCGCAGACGCCATGCACGCCCTCTTCAAAGTGCTCCACCAGATTCTTCAACCAGTCTTTTGGCATCACAGCATCAATATCCGTGTTGACCAGGACTTCACCCCTCGCGTGCTTCTTTATCACCTTGTTCAGAAAAACCGCCTTCTTCTCGTAGTGCTTCTTTGCCCGCACATAGGTTATCCTTCCCCTGTACTTCCCACAAACTCTTTCAGTCTCGTCTTGGCTCGCGTCATCTGCTATTATCAGCTGCAGCTTTGACTTGGGATAGTCCTGGGCTAGAACATTTTTGATGAACCGTTCAACAATATGGCCATCGTCCCACGTACGAGCTATGACAGTCACTTTTGGCCTGCGCTTTGGTTTTAGATGCGCTTTGTCTCTCCTGAATGTGAGCAGTGCTGTTGCCAAGTTGACGAGCGATAGTGAGATTAGGGTGATATTGAAAAGGGTTGAAACGACCATACCAAACCAACAGATACATTTCATTTTAAGCTTTGGTGCAGACCACTCATCTTATAAAATGGGAGGAATCGAATTGTGATACAAAAATAGCTGTCAGCTCAACAGCTACTATGATTAGCAACATTTATAAACAGAATTGAAAGTTATTACTCTGGTCAAAATGGTAGGTCAATGAATCGTAAGGAGCTCTTCTGCGATGACTTACTGGGTTCCAAATCACTTTTCACGTATCACGCTCACGTATATCACGTGAATCCACGGCATGCGGAGTCACCAGCTTCGCATGCGAGGGCGAGACGCAATCGCGTTCATGAAGCCGTGCATAAAAGAGGAAGTTACGCTACTGAGTGGATGGTTAGGCTCAGCAGCCGAAGAAGGGCGTGGCAAGCTGCGATAAGCTCGGGGTAGGCGCATGCAGCCTTTGATCCCGAGATTCCCGAATGTGACCTCATTCATGTCTGAAAGGCATGAACTCGGAAACGAGGGGGAACGCGGGGAACTGAAACATCTTAGTACCCGCAGGAAAAGATACCAACAGGTATTCCGTTAGTAAGGGCGACTGAAGGCGGAACAGGGCAATCTGAACGCCCCGCTGTGAGGCGTGGTGAATGTGGATTTTGGGCGGTTGATTTTCTCTGAGACCAAGCCGAAGTTCCCTGGAAAGGGACGCGACAAAGGGTGATAGCCCCGTAGGCGCAAACCGAGGAGAAGATATACCGTTCCTGAGTACCAGGGGTTGGAAATCCTCTGGGAATATGGGGGCCAGTAATCCCCAACCCTAAATACTGGCTGAGACCGATAGCGTTTAGTACCGTGAGGGAAAACTGAAAAGTACCCCGAAAAAGGGGGTGAAAAGATCCTGAAACCCAGTAGTTATAGTGTGTTGCGGCGCTCAAAGACGCAAGTCAGGCGTTGCAACGTTCCTTTTGGATAAAGAGCCAAGGAGTGTGTGTCAGTGGCAAGGTGAAGGAGTGAAACTCCATAGCCGTAGGGAAACCAACAAGCCCGCATGTGAAGAGGGGCGGCGTGTGAAAGCGCGCGAAGTCACTGGTGCACGACCCGAAACCGCACGATCTAGGCCTGGGCAGGATGAAGCCGGGTGATGAGCCTGGTGGAGGTCCGAAGGGTTACTGCGGGCAAGCGTTCCCATGACCTGGGTCTAGGGGTGATAAGCCAATCGTGTGCGGTAATAGCTGGTTCCTCCCAAAGTGGGCCTCAGTCCAGCCTCGCCGGAGCAGGCGCCGGAGGTAGAGCTACTGATTGGAATTTCAGGGGGAGAAATCCCTCGAATTTCAGTCAAACTCCGAATGCCGGTGCTGCGCAGATGGCGGGAGTCGGGCACCCGGGGTAAGCCCGGTTGCCGAGAGGGAAACAACCCAGACCAAAGTTAAGGTCCCCAAGTACCAGTCAAGTGATAAAGGGTGTTGTCTCTCAAAAACAGTGAGGAGGTAGGCTTAGAAGCAGCCACCCTTTAAAGAAAGCGTAATAGCTCACTCACCGAGAGCGGCGGCCTCGAAAATGGACGGGACTAAACTGGTCACCGATACTTTGGAGTTCGAAAGAACTGGTAGGGAGGCGTTGTGCGTGCACAGAAGCACGGACGTGAGTTCGTGTGGAGCGCGCAGAATTGAGAATCTTGGCGGTAGTAGCATCATAGCAGGGTTAGAATCCCTGTCGCCGGAGGGGCTAGGGTTCCTCAGCACTGTTCGTCAGCTGAGGGTTAGTCGGTCCTAAGTGAGCCCTTAACTGAA
Source organism: Candidatus Parvarchaeota archaeon (assembly GCA_030669205.1). GTDB lineage: Archaea > Nanobdellota > Nanobdellia > JAFCGN01 > DAOVEB01 > DAOVEB01. The sequence goes on from DAOVEB010000033.1 coordinate 10,096, forward strand.
GCTCGCGAAAGGGAAACTGGTTAATATTCCAGTACCTCTTGGATACGTGTGGCGACACAAGACCTCGCGGAAACGCTTTAGGATAGGCCAGGCACAACTGTCGTTGTGTCCAACTGTTATAGGCCTGGGAAGTATCGTTACGATGAGAACCAGGGCAAAGCAGGAATGGTCGTGCCTTAGCACGATCTGGTCGAATCCTGGAGCCCGTGAAAATCCGCAGGTAAGGACTCCGAGAGACCGTACCGAGAACCAACACAGGTGCCCCTAGCTGAAAAGGCTAAGGCGTGTAGGACTAACCTAGCTAAGGGAAATCGGCAAATTAGCCCCGTAACTTCGGGATAAGGGGTCCCAGCGCTGGTACCTCAAGGTGGCCAGGGCTGGGCACAGTGACAAGGGAGGGGGGACTGTTTAACAAAAACACAGGTGACTGCTAGTCGGAAACGATGCGTACAGTCGCCGACACCTGCCCAGTGCCAGTATCTGAAACCCCGGTTCAACGGGATTAAGGACTGGTAAACGGCGGAGGTAACTGTAACCTTCTTAAGCAAGCGCAATGCCTTGCCATTTAATTGATGGCTTTGCGAACGGTGTAACCATCTCTCCACTGTCCCTAGCTAGGACCCTGCGAACACACTATCCTGGTGCAAAGGCCAGGGACTTCCAGCGGGTTGCAAAGACCCTAGGAGCTTTACTGCAACCTGTCGCTGTACCCCGGGGTGGGAAGTGAAGAGTAGGTGGGAGATGTCGAAAGGCAGTCGTCAGATTACCTGGAGTCAAAAATGAGACACCACCCTTTCCGGCCTGATGTACTTACCTTGCTTCGGCAGGGGACACCGATTGGCGGGCAGTTTGGCTGGGGTGGCACACTAGCGATAAAGGATCACTAGTGCCCAAAGGTCAGCTCATCAGGGCCAGAAATCCTGAATAGAGTGCAAAGGCAAAAGCTGGCTTGACTGGATTTTGCATAGTGAGAAATCCAGACACGAAAGTGAGGCTTAGCGATCCCCAATGTCCCTATTACTGAGGGCTTGGGGTGACAGAAAAGCTACCCTAGGGATAACCGAGTCGTCTCCCCCTATAGCTCAAATTGACGGGGAGGCTTGCTACATCGATGTCGGCTCTCCTTATCCTGGCCGTGCAGCAGCGGCCAAGGGTGCGGGTGTTCACCGATTAAAAAGGATCGTGAGCTGGGTTCAGAACGCCGTGAGGCAGTTCGGTTGTTAACTACTGGAAGTGTTAGATGCCTGAGTGGAAGGAAGTTTTAGTACGAAAGGAACGAACTTTCGTGGCCTCTGGTCTATCAGCTGTCCGACAGGGCACGCTGAGCAGCTACGCCATACGGGATAAGAGCTGAAAGCATCTAAGCTCGAAACCCCCCGCGAAAAGAGGCATCGTT
>DAOVEB010000015.1 GCA_030669205.1 Candidatus Parvarchaeota archaeon
GGAAAAGGTCAAGTCGGAGCGGCCGAAACTGGAAGAAAGCAAGTGCACGAAGTGCGGGAAGTGCTCTGAAGTCTGCAGAAACGGTGCGGTTTTTTACGTGAAGGATTCATATCCAAAGTTCATCCACGAGCTCTGCTCAGGGTGTGGGGCGTGCTGGCTCGCCTGTCCGAGCGGGGCCATAGCAACAGAAGATGTGGAAATGGGAAGTACATTCGCCTCAAAGGTCAACAAAAACCTCTGGCTGGTGACAGGGATGACAAACCCTGGTGTTGAGGAGGCTGTGCCAGTTGTCAAAGCTGCAAAGCAGAGGGCATTGAAACTTGCCAACAAGGTCAAGGCAGAGTACTTGGTCATTGATACAGCTGCAGGAACACACTGCAACGTGATTCAGGCCCTCTATGGTTCAGATGTTGCATACGCAGTAACAGAACCCACGCCTGTGGGTCTGCACGACCTGGAACTCATACTCGAACTCCTTGCAATCATAGAAATAGAACCAATGATCGTTATAAACAGGTCTGATATAGGAAACAAAAAACCTGTTGGAAAGCTGGCAAAAAAATTTGGCGTAGAGATAGCCCTGGAGATACCCCACTCAGAAAGGCTCTTTAAGGCTTACGCGGGGTGCAGGCTTCAGGAGTTCGAACCCGCGTATATGGAGGGGTTGAAGCTATGAAGATAGTTGTGGCCTCAGGCAAGGGCGGGGTCGGAAAAAGCATGCTGGCAAGTTCGCTAGCTCTCCTCTTCGCAAGGGAAACAAAGGTTGTGGCGTGCGACTGTGACGTTGACGCGCCGAACCTCGCGCTTTGGCTTGGTATCAAGAAGATGGGGCACGCAGAAAAACTCTCAACAGGTGAGAAAGCTTTCATTGACCACGAAAAATGCACAAGATGCGGCAGATGCTCTGAGGTCTGCAAATTCGACGCCATATCAGAGGACATTGAAGTCATCCAGTTCTTCTGTGAAGGTTGTGGTGCTTGCAGTGTGGTCTGTCCTGTTGACGCAATAAGGCTGAAACCGGTCCAGGGTGGGGAGATAAACGTGGAAAAAAGGGGGTTTCCAATAGTGTCTGGCCAGCTGTACCCTGGTGAATCGGGCTCGGGCAAAATCGTGTCAGAGGTGAGGAAAAAGGCTGAGGGGTTCAAATATGACGTGATGGTGATAGACTCAGCAGCAGGCATAGGATGCCCAGTCATAGCGAGCATCAAGGACGTGGACTTTGCGGTGCTCGTAACAGAGCCCACCCCAGCCGGTTTCTCGGACATGAAGCGCATGGTGCAGGTTGTGAACCACTTCCAAACGCCTTACGGTGTTGTTGTAAACAGGTGGGACATTAACAGGGAGTTTTCAAAGAAAATCGAGAGATGGGCTTCCAGAAGATTTCTTGGATACGTACGCCACAGCATGTCGGTTGTCGACGCCATAGTGAAGATGAGGCCTGTTTTGGAGACCGACTCCGAGGTCGTTGAGGACATTGTCAACATATTCAAAAATATTAAAAGTATGTGTCAAGAGGTAAGTAGCAAATGAGAAAGGTTATCTTCATCCTCACAGCAGCCCTTGTCTTCGCGCCCGCCTTTGCGAGGAGCACATGCGTCTACTACTTCTGGCAAACTGGGTGCCACAACTGTGACATGCTGGTACCTTATATGGACCAGTTTGAAAGCGAGTACGACGTTGAACTCCATAAATTTGAAATGAGGCAGAACAGGACCAACGCAAATCTCTTCTGGAACACTGTGCAGCTGTATGGCTATCCGATAACAAGTTACACAACACCTGTCACATTTGTGAAGGGCTCCCTTTTCCAGGGGTTCAACCCAACGGCAATCGAAAACAAAATAGCACAGCTTGAAGGCGTCGGCTGCCTCTGCCCATTCGAAGCCGAGGACGAACCCCAGACAAACGACACAGACGACTACAATGACACTACAGGATACAACGATACTATGTTATACAACGACACCCGCACAAATGACACATCCACGAACGACACAATAACTTATGGAGAGACGCAGGACGACCAGACGAGCTCAACCCTTCTGGACCAGATGACCTTCGCAGTTGTCACAGCCGGAGCACTCGTTGACGCTATAAATCCGTGCGAGTTCGCGGTTCTGATAATCCTCATGACGACAATCCTTGACGCTGGAACCAGGAAAAAGGCTCTTAAGAGCGGACTTGCATTTTCCGCCTCCATCTTCATCTCATATCTTGTAATGGGTTTCGGCCTGTTCAGCGTGATACAGTTCACAAATATATCGGCAATCCTGTTCAAGGTGGTTGCTGTGCTTGCAGTAGTGGTGGGCATCCTCAACATCAAGGACTACTTCCACTACGGCGGCGGTGGGTTCGTGATGGAGGTGCCGATGCGGTGGAGGCCAAAACTCAAGAGGATACTAAAGTCTGTGACTACACCCACTGGTGCATTCTTCACAGGTTTTGCAGTGAGCCTGATTCTGACACCCTGCACAAGCGGACCTTACATAGTCATAGTCGGCCTCCTCTCGAGCAAAACAACGATGCTGGCAGCAATACCGATACTAATCTACTACAACCTGATTTTTATATCTCCCATGGTGGCGATAACCATCCTGGTCTCAAGAGGATTTGACCCGAGCAAGGCTGAGGAAATCAGGCAGAAGCGAATAAAAACTCTCCATCTGGTGGCCGGTCTGATGATGATAGGATTAGGGGTTGTTATGTTGTTGGGCTGGGTTTGAGCTACTTGGGCTTGAACCTCCCCCAGAGGTCCAGTGCAACTCTCAGCTCTTTGTCTCTTGTCTCGGACAGTTTTTTGCCTTCTGTTATCAGCTCCACTGCCTGGCGCACTGCCCTTGCTCCTGCATGACTCCCATCCGGATGGCCGTGGATTCCGCCGCCAACTTGCAGTATTATGTTCTTGCCTAAAATCTGGACTACGTCCGGCAAAATCCCGGGATGTAGTCCGCCGGACGAGACCGGGAACACTGGTTTGATTTTCCCCCAGTCCTGCTCAAGCAGATGGCTCTCCTTCTTTATGAGACGCTCCTCTGTGACAATCTCTGAACTCAGCTCCCGCTCCAAATCTTTGACCTCCTTCGTGCTTCCAACCAGTTTGCCAACAACCGTGCCTATATGGAGCTGGTCAACCCCCACGAGCCTCGCAGAATCTGCTACAACCGCCATGGAAACCCCGTGCTCAAGACTGCGGGTGAAAGCTGCGTGTGAAGCGCGGTGTGCGTGGATTGCTAACCCCAAGTCCTGGCACTCGTCTCTGAGGGTCTGCAGACCCGCCCAGCCAACGGTGAGGATGTCTGCCATCACGTATTCGCCGCCAATATCGCTCACAAGCTTTGCCCTTCTCAGCATCTCCCTAGTCTCTGCTGTGACATTGACAAGATAACTCTTTCTCTCGCCTGTCTCGCTCTCAGCTTTGTCGCGCATCCTGAAACTCATCTCAACCCTTTTCTCAAACCTGTTGAACCTTTGATCCGTCAGATTTTCGTCGTCCTTGAGCAGGTCGATGCCGCCTGTCCAGATGTCGTAACCGACCTTCGCGTGCTCGCTAGAAGTCAAACCCACCTTTGGCTTCGGCACACACGCGAGCAACGGCCGTTTCTTCACCCCCATAAACCTCCGCACACCTTTTATCCCGAACTGCGGACCCCGGAAGCTGTGAAGATATTTCCTGGGAAAATGGATATCCTCAAGCCGCAGACTCTCAACAGCTTTCATGCCGAAGATGTTGCCTGCAACAGACGAGTAGAGCTGTGGCATGCTACCAAGTTCAAACAGCTCGAGTGGATAAGCTATCTTCACATAGTGAGCCCCCATCCAGAAGACCTTTGCTGCAATTCTCCTCACGAGTGCTGTTTCAGGGAGTTCGCTCCACGTCCCGTTGCTGGACTCAGAAGCAACACGCGCAGCTGCCTCCTTCATAGACATGCCAGAAGGTCTGATACGAAACAGTGCGATTATGTCGTCCTTCCCGGGTTTGTAACCCAGGTCCAGAAAGTCGCTGTACTTCATATCCTATTAAGTTCAGCGGATTTATTTAACGTTTTAGGGTGGGTGCAAAGGTAAGAGTTCACTCTGTCTCAACCCTTGGCGCAAGGATGAAAGTCAGTTGCAGCTTGTCGAGCGCCTTGTAATCCATGCGCAGCGGGTAATCCGGAGCAAACTTCAGAACCAACGTGTCCGCCACCTTCGCAGCCTTTATCATCTTTTCCAAGTAATCAACCGAGTACTTTGCTCTGCAATCGCCATCGCATGAGATTGCTATGAGGCTGGGCGAGTCCTTTGTAAGCTCCATCTTCGCATCAGACGAGTCGGCCTTTGCAAACATGGAGAACAAATCCGATTTTGCCATCATTGAGACCGCATCCGATACCATTGCAGCGTCTCGCACAGCGTCCTTAATCACGCCGGCCTCTATCTGGACCTCGCACTTGAACGACAGGTCAGGCACCTTCTGCTCCTTCACAACCTCGTCGATTAAAGGAACTGAAAACGAGCGCTTCGAGGTGCCTTCCATGATTATGTTGAGCTTGTTTTCTGTGAGCTTGAATGCCACCTTGTCCATTGCTGTTGCGCGCTTCAGAATCTGGACAAAGTAGTCGATGTTGAGTGTCATCTTTGTGGGTTTCTTCACGTTGTACTCGTCAAAGACAGAGGAGAGTAGATTGAAAGAAACCATTGCAACTGACGCAGGGTCCATGGCAACAAGTGTGATGCCATTCTCACCCAGCTCAAATGTGCCCTCTGTGATGATAGATGACACAGTAGCCAGTGCGTCCCGAACCACTGTTACATCAGATATCTTCGCTTCAAACATAGGAAAGGGGGAAAATGTTCCGGTTTAAAAGGTTTTTCCCTCAGTACTGCGCAGTGGCTCCCCAAGCTGTGACAGCCAGTCCAATCAATAAAATTATCAAACCAATTGGTATCCCTGGTATAATCTCCGGCAGTGTGATTGGAAATGCTGGTAAGAAACCAAAGATACTTCCAAGCAGGTTGCCAATCACAGGAATCATGCTAAGGAAGTTTGTGGACCATAGACCAACAAACAGTATCAGGAGTCCAACTCCCAACTTAGTCCCGTTTACCATACAAAACAATAGATATAGAAGTTATTTATAGTTTTTTCTTTTCGAGATACCAATAATAGGTCTTCAGGTCAAATCCAGAGAAGTCCTGGACCATCTCAACCTTTATCTCAACACCCTGTTCATGGGGCAGAACAAGGCCTATGATGCGGTAGGTCCCTCCTGTTTTCAGGGAATCCAGGGTTTCCTGCTTCTGGAAGAGAAGATTTATCGAACCTGTGGAGTCCCGCAGAACTGCAACTGTGTCGCTCTTGGACTCGACCTTGCCAACTAGGGCAACGCGCGAACACCCCCCGCCCACGTCGGAGATGAACATCTCAACCGCAGGGTTCCTCCTCTTGGGTTTCTCCTTGGCCATTGCATTCCAATAAATGAAGGTCTATTAAATATGTTATCAGATAACTGGTCCACCAGGTTTCCTGACATTTGATTTCAGATGTGAACACGTGCGGCTACGAATAATCCCGCCATCTATGCTCACACTTGGTACACTCAAAGAACTTTGTGGGAGCCTCATCAGCCGCCCTTGTCTGAACTGTCCAGAAGAACGCCTCACCGTTGTCACACTCGGGACACTGGGCTTTCATCTTAGGCATCGTCTCATCCTTCCTGTCTATTATCACTATCTTATCCTTCTGCTCGATTGCCCTCTCAACAACCTTTCCTTCACCCTTGCCACGCTTGCCACACTTTGGACAGATGAAGACCCGTTTGCCACCTTTCCTTTTGGGGCATAAAAGAGAGCCGCATTTCTCACAGAACATAAGTTTAAGACGATGGCACACGCCTTTTTAAAGGTTGTGAAAAACGAACTGTGTGTAGACAATTGAAAAATTTTTCAGAGTCCCAGAACTCTGGACATCATGACCCTTGGGTAGCCTATCAACGGTGCCACTGCCACAGCCTTGCCAACTATCCGTTCGTAGGAGATGTTTCTCTCAAAGTGGATGGACGCAGAGTTTGCATCGCCCTTTGTGGTGAACCTCATCCCGTCCTTGGAAACCACCCTGTGGATTATTGGCTCCCCGCCCTCTGAGATAAAGACTATCACGTCACCCACATATATCTCGTCAGGTTCAGCTTTTACAACAACAACGGCGTCTCCGACGTTCAACCCGTCCAGGAAGGGCCAGTTGTTGTAGTCATAGCCATTGTCTTCAAGCCAGGAGTAAAATGTCGTATCGATGTTTTCCCCGTGGTGCATGGATGAACTCAGTACAGCGACAACATCGGTCCACCCTGTCAAAAAGAGGAATCCGGGGTAGATGGCAAACTTGAGAAGCAGGAACGACACCAGCAAAAAGGCTATGTAACTCGACACGCTTTTGCCATGCCAGAGGAAATCCCATACTTCCCTGACTTTTTGTGGTATCTCCATAGTAGTGGAATGGTAAATCACCATTTTAAAACCTTACGAACTACGCCCTGCCGTACGAGCAGCCACGGGCTATTCCGCTCGCTATGATGTGTGCTATCCTAATTGGTTCGGGCAGAAGCGAGTGTTTTGTGCTCAACTTGATGACCTCCTGCGCCTCCCCAAGGCGCAAGCCGGCGAACTGGAAATATATATTTCTAAAACTGTGGACTTCGCCTGCACGCTGTACCATCTCCCACCTCCTATCACCAGATTCCAGATTCATCAAAGCCTTTTGGATACCCTCCAAATCAGGCTCTTTCCTACTCACCACAATCACTGGGATTTTCGTCTCCTCATGGAGTTTGTGGATGTCAACAACGTTGAATCCGGCCAAGGCGATGCCGTCAAGCATTATATATTTCAGCTGCTGCGAAGAAGAGGTCGAATTTATCATCTTAATGAGCTTGTCTGTCGAGTCGTCCCCATCAACCATCACATGGGTCGACATCACACCATCCATGCGCACGCCCCCGCGGAAGATTGTGCCGACAACCAACACGTCTTTTTGTGGGTCCCTCTCAAACGGCGCGTCATCCACGCCAAGGATTCGCACCTCACTCTTCATAGAACAGAAAAGGAAGAGTTCAGTTAAAAATCTACCCACAACCAGAAAATTTACCTTATACCCCTCTTCAAAGAGGAGAGATTGGCTGAGAGTTCTTTCATAGCAGCGTTCAAAACTGTCTTTGCAGGCTTCTTCTTGGTGAACAGAACGAACTCAACCTTGTCAATCAAGGGGTGCCCCTTCCTGTAACCAGCATTCTCAACATCAGACATGGAAACCAACTTCTCCCTGAGCATGTTGAAAAGGGTGTCGTCCTCACCATTGATTTCCAGCCTCAACTCAAACTTCCTGTCAACCGTCTTCTTGACCCTCATAACCGATGGATATCGGAGAAGTGTTTATAAAGTTTTGTCGTAGCAACGTTGAAAACTTTATAAGAGTATAAAGCCATTTCAGCGGTATGATAATAACAGAGACAAAACCATTTGGCATGATAAAGGCAGAATTGGAAAAGGATGATAAAATCTCTTTAATCAGCTGTAACATGTGTGCAAGGATGTGCGGGACAGGAGGCGAAGAAGGTTTAGAGGAGATAAAAGAGGACCTAAAAAAGCATGGGTATCATGTGGTTGATGAGTTTCTTTTGTCTCCGGTGTGCGACAGCGGCGTGGTCAAAAAAACAGTTAAGCCAAAAGGAAATGCGATTTTGGTCCTGGCCTGCGACTCTGGCACATTCAACGTAAGGAAATTGTTCGAGGACAGGAAGATAATTCCTGCCTTGAACACCCACGGCTTGGGCGCATTTGATGAAGAAGGAAAGATATTTCTGATTAGGGAGTTTAAGTGAAATCCTCTAAAAAAACGAAAACGCCCTCCAAACCAGGCCAGCAAATGAGAGACCGTAAATTACGGATGTACATGTCAAGAGTATTGCTTTTTTGAATCCAAATTCCTTAATGAGTGCTCCCAAGGCTATTATACATGGAATCTGTATTGTGGTTGCTACACCAAATGTGTACATCTGGAGAGGGGACAGGACTGAACCTATCTCTGTGCCGAGTACTGATAAAAGCATTGCTCCGGTCAGGTCTTTTTGCAGAAACCCGAATACAATAGGGATGATTGTCAAGGGGGGCAATCCCAGCCACCAAGCGAGTGGTGAGAGTGGGGTTACTATAATATTGGTAACGCCTGTTATATCCAAAACAGCATAGACTGCCCCACCTATTGCTAGAAGGGGTATAACAATGTATACAAAATCCTTCATTCTAATCCAGCTTTTAATGGCAATGTTTTTGACTGAGGGTTTCCTATATGGTGGCAATTCCAGGATTAATGGTGTAGTTTCTGGCCTCACAAGCTTTTTCATCATGAATGCCCAGATTAAAGCAGAGACCAGTAAAGTAGCAAAAACGAGGAGGCTTAGGAGCATGCCGCCGTAATATCCAACTACACCCATTATTATTGCAATTCGGGATGAACAGGGCACAAAGGTTAAAAATGATGCAGTGCAAAACCTTTTCTTTTTATGTGATAAGACCCGTGTGGCCCTGACCGCTGGCACCGTGCAACCCAATCCAAGTATGAGTGGAATGAGTGACTTGCCCGGAAGATTCAAACGTTTTAGAAACCGTTCCAAGTTGACAACGAAGCGAGGAAGAATACCCACATCCTCCATTAAACCAAGGAGCAGGTAAAACAAGAAGACGTACGGCAAAGCAATAGAAATCCCAGCCATCACCCCATAAAGGGCCTGGGATACTATTACACCAACAACAGATCCATTTCCAAGAAAAGGGGATAAAATGCTTTCTGTAAAACCAAGAAGGGCCTCCTGTACCAAACTGCCGATGAATAGCAATACGCCGAAGAGGGTAGAAAAGGATAAGATGGTGAGAACCGGGCCCCAGGTTTCGTGTAGGAGAACATTATCAATTTTGTATTGCAGCCTTTTTTCCCTTCCCAATCGGGTTATCTGGGTGACCTTCTCTGCAATAAAGGCAGCTGTGCCATACCTTGTTATGGATATATCCTCTGAGACCTTTGGGTGTTCATGTAGGCCTTCTTTAACCGTTTCAAATATTTTTTCATCCTTTACGTACCCATAAAAGTCCATGTCATCTTCTAAAACCCTCAATGCAACAAATCTTTTTGGCAGTTGAGTTTCCTTTATCTCTTTAGATATTTTTTCTATTGCTTTTTCAATATGGTCGTCATATCGGGGAGTAAATGTCTTCCTCCCCTTCTCATCTTTTAGGAGTTCATCTGTAAGATTATCCATACCTTTTTTTGTTAGGGGGTTTATGAAAACAGCAGGGACGTGAAGTATTTTCTTCAATTTTTCACAGTCAATCTTTATTCCCTTTTTTTCAGCATCTTCAACAAAGTTTAGGGCGATGACAACAGGTATTCCAGACTCCAATATCTGAAGAACTAAATAAAGACTCCTTTCAAGGGAAGTAGTATCAGCGACAACTACCACTTTATCTACCTTTTCTTCAAACAGAACCCTCTTTGTGACCTTTTCTTCCTCACTCCTGTCAGATATAGAATATATCCCTGGTGTATCTTCAAAAACCACCTTTGTTCTGTTAAAAACCTTTTTCGCCTTGGTAACTTCGACAGTGGTTCCTGGGTAATTTGAGATTTGAACCCTTGGACCAACTAGTGCATTAAGCAAACAGGATTTTCCCACGTTTGGTTGTCCAATCAAGGCAATCTTAAGCTCTTTCATGTTCCAACACCCTAATTCCTCTTGCTATGTTTTTCTCCAAAGCAAATTTTTTGTTTTTCACCTTGACAACCACACCATTGGCAATTTTGTTAGTTATTTTTATCCGTTCACCTGGGAATATTCCCATGCTGATTATTCTCTCAAATAGCTTGCTGCCGCGAAAAGAAATATTTGTAATCAAGGCCTCTTTCCTTGACTCAATTTCAACTAAGGGAACGTCCTTCTCTTTGAGAGTAGATAGTTTTTTTATGTTGTTCATGGCCTCCCCGGAAACATAGTGTTCAAGGATATGGGCTGCTTTATGTGCCTGCCTTTCGCTTCTCGTTTTTTTGAAATAGTTCTCAAGAACAAGATGTTTCTTGACGATATTTTTTGCACTGGGCTGCCCCCTCTTTGTTAATGAAATAAATTTTCCTTGAAGCAGTATCAGACCTTTTTTTTCAAGTGCCTCGATTGCCTTGCGTAAAACTTGGCCAGAGACCTTGACCTTTGGTTTTATACGCTCTAATGAAGTCTTTTTATACCTTTCCTCTCCCAATACCCTTAGGATGTCTTCTTTGACTATTTTCAAAATGTCAGATTCTTTGATCATGTCATTACCTCACATATACACCTTTGACGGCAGGACACGCCCCTTATATTTAAATGGCATCTCCTCACCCAGAAACCCCTTTACAATCAAATCAATCGCCTCGTCCTCTGTTAGCCCCCTGCTCCTCAGATAGTTCAATGCCTCCTCTGAGATTTTGCCTATTGATGCTTCATGCGTAAGTGTGGCATCTTTGTTTTTGTTCAGAAGTTCTGGTACCACATCTATGGTCGAATTTTTGGACAGCAACATACCCATACAGTCCAAGTGCCCCTTTCCAGCACCATTTGCAATCATTTTGCTGCGGGCGTCGATTCTAGAGTTTTTGTCAGCAATCGTCCTTAACCTCATAGTTGCGCTGGACCCATCCCCGTTCAAGAAGGTGGAGTCACGCATGTTAACATTGCCGCCCCTAGCCAAGACAGCTATTTCAAAACTTGCAGAGGAACAAGCCTCCAGGGTGGTTTTGAGGTCTGTTTTTAATGTCTTTGGCGCAGTCTGACATCTGTAAACATGAGACAGCCTTGCCCCTTTCCCCAAGGAGAACGTCAGACTTGAAGCAACGGTGTCCCCCTTCCCCCATGTATGGTGGTGCCTGAGCTTCAGCTCAGAGTTTTCCTTCAAGATGACCTTCAGATGTCCCATATGGTTTCCACACAAGCCCGTTTTAGTCGCGTTGCAGGTGCTACATATCTCTGCTTTGATACTCTCTTCTATTACCACCAGATTTCTCAGGGTCTGTGAGACCTTTGGCGAGGAGATGGCAATACATGTGAATATAGGAGAGTCTACCTGCTCCCTTACCCAGATGAAGTATCCCTCCTTCGGCTTCTGCCCGAAATGCGCTCTGGTCCATTTGAACTCCCTATAGGCCTCGTGGCTGGGGCGAAGGATAACACCCTTTTCGGCAAATATCCGACGTATTTCATGATTAACCTGAAGGTAGCTTGCATTCCTTGCATTTCTCATAACCAGACCCCACAATTGTCTTCCATATCTTTCTCCAATCTTTTGATGAGCATACAATCTCCCCGGCCAGCATGACATGCGTAACATCTGGCTCGAGAAAACGCAGTATGTTGCCCCTATGTGTGATTAAAAGGACGGAAACACCGTTGTCAAGCAACTTGTTCTTTATCACAGATGTCAGTTTCTCAAGGTTTTTTATGTCCAGCCCAGCATCCAGTTCATCAAAGATGACAAAGCTTGGACTCAAGCTGATTATCTGTATTATTTCTGAGAGCTTTTTTTCTCCCCCGGAAAAACCAACGTTTATCTCCCTGCCCAAAAGGTCAGGGTTAACTGAAAACTCTTTTACGTCCACAGTTTGTCTGGAGGTCTTCTCCAAGAGTTTGGATAACTTCACCCCTCTTATGGCGGGTGGGTGCTGGAAGGCCAAGGTCATCCCCAGCTTCACCCTCTCCTCTATTGGCAATCTCTTTATATCCCTGCCATTGAAGTTAATCTCTCCTCCTGTGACTTTGTAGCCTGGGAGTCCCATCATGGCATAAGCCAAAGTAGATTTTCCAGAGGCATTCGGACCCAACAGGGCATGCACTTCTCCTTTCTTGACATCCAAGTTAATCTCTCTCAAAATATCCTTCCCGTTCACCTTTACTGACAGGTTCTTTATCTCTAGCATTCTTCCACCTCGACAAATATCTTTTCAGCAACACCTCTCCCAATTGCCATCTTTGAATCCTTCAATAAAACTGCAAGTGGACCCTGACTCGTATTGCATAATACCCTCACCTCTACACCTAGAAGAAAGCCGAGCTCAATGAGCTTCCTTTCGAGACCTCTCCCTCCCTCCAATGATATTATTTTTCCTTTTTCTCCGTCATGGAGCACGGATAGGGGCTTGTAGGGAGACATTGCGTGATCAAGAGGTTCATATGCGTGTCCTCTGTGCCTTCTTCTATATCTCATTTTTCATCCTCACATTCAGAGTACTGCCCTGTTTCACAGTATAACTTGAAACACTCCCTCCATTTTGGAAGCTTAATAGGACAATTTTCAACAAAGTCCACGAATTTTACCAGTTGTCTGATTGTCTTTGGGTCTAAATGATGCTCCATCTCGCATGCGTCCTTTTCAGCGATAGATTCTGGAACTTGGACTATATGAAGTAACCTTTTTATGGTAATATACCTCTTTTTTACATCCTTGGCAATCTTTTCTCCCTTTTTGGTCAAGGTGACCCCAGCATATTTCTTGTAAAAAATCAACTCTTTATCACTCAATCTCTGTAGCATCTCTGTGACACTTGCTGGGCTAACACCCAGTCTCTTGCTAATGTCATTTGTTTTTGCATGGCCCTTTTCTTCTATAAGAACACATATTTCCTTCAGATAATTTTCAACTCCGCTACTGGTTTCTGTCATTTGAAAATTTAGGATATCCTAAATATTTAAAATTTTCGGTAATCCTAACTCTTGTGTGGGACTTAGATTGAAATCTATCCAAAAAACAAAGATGTGGCAGAAAGTTTTTAGTCAGATTGCTTCGGGCTTATCACTATACCCTTATTGGTTATCTTCATGGGGAAGAGACCCCTCATATGGTCTGTGCGCCTCATCTTCACTATCTGTAACGTCCTGTCATAGTCACCGCCAAGCCCAGCGTAGTGCAGGATAAAAAGCACGTCTGCCACGAACTCCTCAACACCAAACCTTGAAACGCTCGGAGCGTGCTCAGCTGTTTCAAGTTCAGTTGCTCCTATGACTTCAGAGGTCACAACTGCGGTCACCCCCCACCTCTTCACAAGGTTGCTGACCTCCCATATCCTCTTTCTTATCTCGTACGGATCCTTCAGATAAAGTCCAAAGACAGAGGTAGAATCGATTACAAGGCGCTTGATGTCCTTCTTTGTTATAATGTCCTCCAGCTCGCTCAGGAACTTCTCAAACTCGAATGGGGAGTAGTAATGAACAAACAGTTTCTTGCTTTTCTCCAACGAGACGAGGTCCCAGCCAAAGCTCTCAGCGTCCCGTATTATGTCCTCCTTCAGCTCTTCAAAGGTTATGAACAGCCCGTTCTCCCCTGTTTTCGCGCCTGCCAGGAGGAACTGGATGCAGAAGATTGTCTTGCCTGTTCCAGTCCCGCCGGAGAGCACCGTCATTGACCCGCGCTCAAAGCCGCCCCGGATGAGTTTGTCAAGGCCAGGTATGCCAGAAGGGACTCTCACAGCCATAAATAAGGATAAGAGAACCAAACTTAAATATTTAACCGATGGAACAAGGTTTAAAAGAGAAATAGTTCTGGTGTTTGGTATGCTCACCCCTTTTGAAAAGGACGGGAAAAAGTTCAGTGGACCAGAGGAGGCGGTCCATGCCTACCTTGGCTCGAAGGAAAAACCGGTTCATGTAGGTGACCTCGAAGCAGTTGCAATCAGCAAGGGGTTTGTGAGGTCCCGCGACGACTTTGTGAGATACATGAACATGTTCTCCATCGAACTGACCAAGCTCAGGATAAAAGAGAGGTTGTCCCCACTGACTATAATGGCGCAGGTTGTGTCAGGTGTGGAGGACATCGATACAGCAACGAACATGCTCTACGAGAGGCTGGGCGAGATATACGACGTCTACTTCCCTGAGGCAAACAGGAAGATGAACCTGGAAACCATGGCAGAGATGCTCTCCGAGGACCCACAAAGGAAGATGGTTGCAAAGAAGATGAAGGTGAGGGATAGCAGCATGGGTATAGAGGTGGATGATGCGGAGATTTCAATGATGAAGAGTTACGCATCATCACTCAAAGATTTGCTGGTATTGAGAACAAAGTTGGTGAAGTATGTGGAGGACACCATGGAAGGGATGTGCAGGAACCTGTCGGCGCTCTGCGGACCCCTGCTTGGGGCAAAGCTGATAGCAATCGCCGGCTCGCTGGAAAAGCTGGCGAGGATGCCCTCATCCACTGTACAGCTGCTTGGCGCTGAAAAGGCGCTGTTCAGGCACCTGAAAACAGGGGCGAAGCCGCCAAAGCATGGAGTGATACTGCAGCACCCGCTTGTGTCAGGGGCACGCAACAGGGGGAGGATGGCGCGGGCACTTGCGTCAAAGATAGCAATTGCCGCAAAACTGGACTTCTACGGCGGAGAGTTCATAGGTAAAAATCTTCTGAAGGAGCTGGAGGAAAAAGAATGAATCTGCTTGTTGAAAAGGGGAAGCTCTACACCAAAAACATGGTGGTTGGCGAGAGCGTTTACGGCGAGCGCCTGGTCAGGAGAAGGGGTGCGGAGTACAGACAGTGGGACCCACGGCGCAGCAAGCTGGCCGCTGCCATACTAAAAGGATTCAGCGTAACCTTAGGGAGGGACTCAACTGTACTTTACTTGGGTTCGGCCAGTGGTACAACTGTCTCACACGTCTCGGACATAGCGGACAATGGCAAGATATACGCAGTGGATGTTGCTCCGCGGGTCATGAGAGACCTCTTGTTCCTCGCAGGGAAAAGAAAGAATATATTCCCTCTCCTGTTCAACGCAAATCTGCCAGAAGAGTACAGCAATATAGTGGAGGGCGTGGACTTAATCTACCAAGACGTTGCTGAGCGGAACCAGGCAGATATACTCGAGAAGAACGCAAGGCTGTTCCTGAAGGAGAATGGAACTTGCATGATAGCCATAAAGTCAAGGAGCATAAACGTCTCAAAGAAGCCCGGCGTCGTGTTTGGCGAGGTGGAGTCGCAGCTCAGAGAACATTTCAGGGTCTTGAAAAAGGCACGTCTCGAGCCCTTTGAGAAGGACCACATGATTTTCCTGTTGGTGAAAAAATGATAGAGAGTCTCAAAGCAGGTCTGGCGACGCGGGAGTTTGAAGTGGTGCAGCTCTGGGGATTGGGATTTGACCTCATTGCAAAAAAAGAGAGTACCTACCTCATAAAGTCCTCTGAAAACATAAATTCACTGAAGGCGGATGTTGCCCAAAACATCAGAAGGATTGCCGGCTTCCTGAAGTCATTTGCCATGGTGGTTGGCGAGAAGAGGGGAAACGAGTCACTTCTGGACCAGGTGGTATACCAGAGGTACGGGATACCTGCGTTCAACGAAAGAACCTTCTTCAGCATCCTTGACAATGATTTGCCAGTGGCCAGGTCCGAAAAGGGAGGGATAGTCGTAGAGGTCAATCCGGCAAAATTAGACACTGCGGATGTGGAGGGGGTTGCACAGAGGCTCGGTGTTTCGAAGAGATGTGTGTTCTACTATCTCAGCGGAAAGATAGCAGCAGTGAAAATGGAGAAGGTTGAAAGGTTCAGGGAGGAGTTCGGAGACGTGTTCAAGCCGTACGAACTCAAGAGATTTGAGCTGACTGAAAGAGGATATTGCGACTACAGGTTTGTGCAAAGATTGGAGGAGATGGGGTTCGAAACTACAACGGTCGGCACGTGCGTGTGCGACCTGCTTTCGAAGCTCCACGAGTTTGGTCTCGCGTCCAAGGTCGGAAACAGCGAGTGGTCGCTGAGATACCACGCCAACACCATCAAGCACATATCAAAGGCTCTTGGTCTGAAGCCTCTCTTTGTCCTCAGGACCAAGAAGAAATTGAAGAAAGAGATAAAGGGAGTCCCGGTGCTCTCAACCAAAACCATAAACGACTCAAGCGCTGAGGAGTTTTTTGAATCTGTCGAGGCGTGATTTTTCATAGCCTGATTTTGCGGAAACCTCCGCATCCGAAATCTTTATAATGAAGCCCATGTTTACCAATTCTCACTAAAAAATTATGAGGTGGAAAAAAATGGCAGAAAGAGGAATGAATCAACCTGTGCTCATCCTGCCAGAGTCATACAACAGACTTATGGGAAGGGACGCACAGAGAACAAACATAATGGCTGCCAGGGTCGTTGCCGAGACAGTGAGGACAACGCTCGGGCCAAAAGGCATGGACAAGATGCTCGTTGACTCGTTAGGAGATGTTGTCATAACAAACGACGGCGTTACGATTCTTGAAGAGATGGAGATAGAACATCCAGCAGCAAAAATGATGGTCGAGGTTGCAAAGACCCAGGAGCAGGAGGTCGGTGATGGAACAACTACGGCAGTTGTAATCAGCGGCGAACTGCTCAAGCAGGCCGAGGAACTTCTGGACCAGAACATCCATCCAAGCGTACTGGCAAAGGGCTACAGGATGGCGTCAGAGCAGGCGGTCAAAACGCTCAACAAGATTGCAAAGTCAATAAACATCAAGGAGAAAGAAATGCTCAAAAAAGTGGTGATAACCGCCATGACAGGGAAAAGTGCCGAGACTGCAAGGGAAAGGTTTGCAGACCTCCTTGTCGACGCGGCCAATATGGTGAGCGAGAAGGTGGACAACAAGAACACGATAGACACTGAGAACATCAAGATTGAGAAGAAGACAGGGGGCAGCATAGACGACTCTGAACTCATCCATGGGATAGTTGTGGACAAGGAAAGGGTGCATAGCGACATGCCAAAGAAGGTAAAACAGGCAAAGATACTGCTCATTGACGCAGCAGTTGAAATCAAGGAAACCGAACAGGACGCGCAGATAAGGATATCCTCACCTGAGCAGTTGCAGGCCTTTCTGGAGAACGAGGAAAAGATAATTAGGGAGATGGTGGAGCAGATAAAGGCGTCAGGGGCTAACGTCGTCTTCTGCCAGAAGGGTGTGGACGACATAGCGCAGCACTTCCTGGCAAAGGCGAAGATATACGTTGTCCGCAGGGCCAAGAAGTCCGACATGGAAAAACTTGCAAGGGCCACCGGCGCAAGAGTGGTAACCTCCTTGAAGGACATAGTAAAGGATGACATCGGTTTTGCAGGAGTGGTCGAAGGGGTAAAGCTCGGAGACGAGGACATGACAGTTGTTAAGGAGTGCAAGAACCCCAAAGCAGTAACAATATTGGTTAGGGGCGGAACAGAGCACGTAATTGACGAGATAGAGCGTGCGATTGAGGACGCGCTAGGCGACCTGAAGGCAGTAATCGAGACTTCAAAGGTCGTTGCAGGGGGCGGCGCACCCGAAATGGAGGTGTCAAAGGAACTCTACGACTACGCGCAGACGCTTTCAGGAAGGGAACAGCTGGCGGTAAATGCGTTTGCAAAGAGCATGGAGATAATCCCAAGGACGCTTGCGGAGAACGCTGGCATTGAGCCAATCGATATGATTGTTGAACTCAAGGCCAGGCATGAAAAGGGCGACAGATGGGCTGGTGTTGATGTCTTTGGTGGTGGTGTGAAAGACATGTGGAAGTTGTCAATCATCGAGCCGCTCAAGGTGAAGACCCAGGCAATAACATCGGCGTCAGAGGTGGCGACGATGATACTGCGCATCGACGACCTGATTGCAGCCGGCAAGCTCGGCGACGGCGGACCACCAATGCCTCCAGGCGGAATGGGTGGAATGGGCGGAATGCCACCAGGGGCGGGCATGTACTAGCCCTATCCTTATTTTTTTCTTTTGTTAATATTTTTATACTGGTAGAGGCGACTCTAGTCCATGGTAAAGGCCGTTATCTTTGACCTGTGGGGCACACTCGCACTGCCTTACGAGCAGTTTGACGATAGAACAAAGAGAAAGCCAAACCCAGTTGTAGAACTCCTGAATAGAATAGGAATTGAAATGTACGAATACGAAGCAACCCGTCCATTCGCTTATGCAACCATGACCAAGAAAAGGAGTGTTGAAGCATCAATAAGGGATCTTTTGGATTCTATGGGCATCAACGCAACAGAAGAACTGGTTGAAGATATGGTGGCTATCATGAAGAGAATTGACAGCAATGATGGTGTTCTTTACGATGATGTTATCCCAACTTTAAAGGAACTGCAAAAAATATCTGTCAAAACAGCCATACTTTCAAACGCTTTTTATGTGGATGATTTACATAGGAAAAATTATCTTCCCAAAAAATGGGGGATGGAGAAGTACATAGACTATCCAGTATTCTCCTTTGATATTGGACTACTTAAGCCAGATCCAGCAGCTTATCTTGCTGTTCTTGAGAGAATAGGAGTCAGCGCAGAAGAAGCCATATTTGTTGACGATTTTCCATTGAATGTGGATGCTGCGAAGGAGTTAGGTATCAAAGGGTTGCTGATAGACAGGAAAAACAACCATGACTACGCTGACAAAATAAACTCTCTGGAAGAATTATCTAAGTTTCTGTGATATAGGATGCAAATCGAGGTCGAGGTCAGGAGCTTCATAAGTGAGGAGGAGCATGAACGTCTTCTCAGCGTCATGGAGCGCGAGGCCGAGTTCCTTGGGAAGGACAAACAGACAACCTACTACCTCTCCGGCAAACAGGATTTGAGGATTCAAAAGGGTAGCAGCCACGCAAAGGTCTGGATGAAGGGTGGGAAAATCCACGACAGGTACAGGCAGGAGGTTGAGGTCAGGTTCAAGAGGGAAGACTTTGACAAGATGGTGGAGATATTTGGGGTTCTGGGACATGAAGTCTGCGTCAAATGGTTCCGGAACAGGAAAATGTTCAACTGGGATGGTGTGCTGGTCATGCTCGACCACAGCAGAGGTTATGGTCGCATCATCGAACTGGAGAAGATGGCACAGCACAAGGACAAGGAAAAGACATACGGGATGCTGAAGTCCAAGCTGGAGTCTCTGGGTGTGGACATCACCCCACGTTCCGAGTTTGAGAAAAGGTTCAAAGACTATGTGGAAAACTGGAAAAAACTCACCAAAGGTCAACGTTAAAAAGTTCCACAGCCTAATATAGCCTACAATGTTTTTTTTGGAGATGGCTCTGTTCTGGGACTTGTTCTTCTTCGTCGGGGCGTGCATCATCCTTATAAAGAGCTCATTCCTCCTTGTGCGCAGCACAACCAAGCTCGCAGCCTTCTTCGGCATGACCGAGTTCGCGATTGGCTTCATACTAATGGCATTCTCAACGTCGATTCCTGAGCTGTTCGTCAGCATAACCTCGGCTCTTCAGGGGATGCCTGACTTCGTGCTCGGAAACGTGATAGGCTCCAACGTGATAAATCTCACCCTGGTCATAGGCGTGACTGTTATAGTTAGGAGGGGGATAAACATTGAGAGCAAAATGGTCATGAAGGACTCGCTCATCATGTTCTTCATAACAGCCCTGCCTGTTGTCCTGATGCTGGACCAAAACCTGAACAGACTGGACGCCCTGATACTCATAGCAGTGTTCCTCTTGTACAACTGGCACATACTGAAGCAGGAGAAGAAGTTTGAGAGGACTCTCGCCAGGGTCAGAAAAAAGGATTTCCTTAAGTATTTCCTCATGTTCATGGTCAGCATCGTGCTGCTGCTGTTCGCAGCCAATCTGGCAGTGACGTCTGCAAAGAGAATAAGCGTGGGCATGGGGGTCCCAGCAATACTTATAGCCCTCCTGGTACTGGCCATGGGCACGTCGCTGCCAGAGCTCTTCTCAGGGACATTGGCAGCTCTTGAGGGGCACGACTACCTGGCCGTGGGGGACATACTCGGCAGTGTTGTGACCAACGCAACACTTGTTCTTGGAATTGCTGCGCTGATAACCCCCATATACACGGATTATCTGGTGTTCATCACAAGTTCCATGTTCATGATAATCTCTGCCTTCATCTTCACAACCAACCTTGAGAGCGACAGGGCGCTGAACGTGAAGGAGGGAATTGTCATGCTGCTCCTCTACATCCTGTTCATAATGGTGGAATTCACAGTGAGGATGATGGAAGCCAAGAGCTGCATCTGCTAGTGTTCCGCCAAACAAAGATTTTAAAAAGCGGTCAGAGTAATCTTCAACTGTGGCGAGGTGGCAGATAGGCTATGCGATCGGCTGCAAATTGGCGTGATAAAGAAACGATGACATGGAGACACCGATGTAGGAGGGTTCGATTCCCTTCCTCGCCTGTATGCTAGGAATACACCTGTACAACACACTGACCAGGAAGAAGGAAGAGTTCAAGCCGATAAACGAGGGGTTTGTGGGCATCTACTGCTGCGGCCCCACTGTCTATGACTACGCGCACATAGGAAACATGAGGACATTCATCTTTGAGGATATTCTCAGGAGAGTCTTCCTTTACAATGGATACAAGGTAAAGCACGTGATGAACATAACCGACGTGGGCCACCTTGTCTCGGACGCGGACGAGGGAGAGGACAAGCTGATGAAGGCGTTGAGGAGGGAAGGTAAAAAGCCGACTGTGAAGGCAATGATGGAGCTCGCAGAACGCTACACAAATGCTTTCTTTGACCATTCAAAAAAACTAAACATGATGAAACCAGACGTAATACCAAAGGCAACCGAGCACGTACAAGATATGGTAGACCTGACAAAAAGGATAGAAGAGAATGGTTACACCTACAAAACATCCGTTGGTTTGATATACAACACAGCCAAGTTCAAAAACTATACAAAACTTGGAAGGCTCAAGTTGAAGGCGCAGAGGGCCGGGGCAAGGGCGAAGGTCGATGAGGAAAGGAGAAACCCTAGTGACTTCGCGCTCTGGATAACAAACCAGCCAAAACATGTGATGCAGTGGGACTCACCTTGGGGCAGGGGTTTCCCAGGATGGCACATCGAGTGCTCCGCAATGTCGATGAAGTACCTTGGCGAGCAGTTTGACATACACTGCGGAGGCATAGACCACATCGCTGTGCACCATACCAATGAGATAGCCCAGTCAGAGGGCGCAACAGGAAAGAAATGGGTCAACTGCTGGCTGCACGGGGAGTTCCTCGTTCTGAAAAAGGACAAGATGAGCAAGTCAAAGGGGACGTTCGTGAAAACCAGCGACATAGTTGAAAGGGGCTTCGACCCGCTCGCATACAGATATCTCTGCCTGACAGCACATTACAGGTCCAAGCTGGTCTTTTCGTGGGAAAACATGGAAAAGGCACAGCAGTCGTACAACTCCCTAAAAAACAGAGTTTCCCTTGCGAGGGATGAGAAAGGGAAAAGTAACGAAGGGCTTCGCAAGAGGTTCGAAAAAGAGTTTCTTGACGGAATAAACAACGATATGAACATGCCAAGGGCGCTCGCTGTGCTATGGGGGGCGCTGAAGTCTGAACTCTCTGGACCTGAAAAGATAGAGCTCGTTGAAAGATTCGACAGTGTTCTCGGCCTAAACCTTCTGAAGGAAGAAAAGTTACCAAAGGGTGCGGCCGAACTTATAGAAAAGAGGGAGGACGCGAGGAAAAGACAGGACTGGGACAAGGCTGATAAGTTGCGGGAAAAACTGAAAGAGATTGGTGTTGTTGTCGAGGACACACCAAAGGGAACCAAGTGGAAGAAGACCGGGTAACAGCAATCTTTTTATAAATCCCTCTGTTAAGAACTGCCATGGAGTTGGAGAGTATAAAAGGTCTCGGTGGCGCGAGTGCGAAAAAGCTGAAGAGGGCCAGTATAAAGGATGTAAAGGCGCTTGCAAAGGCGAATTTGGAAAAGGTCGCCAGAAAGACCAAAATCTCGCCAAAGCTGATAAAGAAGTGGATGTGGGAAGCTGAAAAACTCGTGCCAAGGAGGAAAAAGAAGCGGACATCAGCGCCAAAACGGAAAATTGAGGAGGTCGAAGACGTGGACACCATCGAAGTCGCGCCAGTCAGAATTGAGAGGTCCAGGACCATAGAGCCAACCCCAGAAAGCATCGACGAGCTAAAGAATGCAGTGCGTGAACTCAGCACCCTTACAAAGAGAAATATATCCGCCAACACAACACTGCAGATAAAGGTCACAGACATGCTCATCAAGATGATAGACATAATGGGTAAGATGCAGGTCATGATAGACACCTTGAGGAACATGGCAACGATACAGGAGAAGTTGATGCAGCCAATGGATTTCACTCCATTGATGACCGAGCTGAGAATAGTGAAAC
>DAOVEB010000029.1 GCA_030669205.1 Candidatus Parvarchaeota archaeon
CAGCCAACAACTGTGGCGATAATGACCGAGACGCTGGACGTCAGGCCGGATTCAAGGGTTCTGGAAATCGGGGCAGGCTCGGGTTACCAGGCAGCCATACTTTCCCATCTCGCAAAGAAGGTCTACACAGTTGAGAGAATAGGTTCGTTATACGACCATGCAAAGGAGAGGTTAAAAGGTTACGGAAATGTGGAGCTTTTCATGGGGGACGGTTCGCTTGGTTTGGAGAAGCATGCGCCGTACGACAGGATAATGGTCACAGCCTGCGCACCCGGAGTTCCCGGACCCCTGTTCGAGCAGCTGGTTGAGGGGGGACGCATGGTTCTGCCGGTCGGACGGGAATTTTTCCAAAATCTTTTAATTGTCAAAAAGATAGACGGTAAGATGAAGAGCTCAAACATGGGGGACTTTGTCTTTGTTCCGCTTGTCGGCGAGTTCGGGTTTGAGGGGTAAAGATGGCGTTCGAAACAACACTGTACAACACGGCAGCATCGATGTGGGAGTCTATGGTCAACTTTCTGCCGGACCTGACGGCAGCAGTATTCATAGTAATCTTTGGATGGCTCTTTGCCATAATTCTGGAGAAAGTGGTCAGGAAAGCCATGAGAGGTGCGCAGGTGGAAGTCTGGTCCAGAAAGGTCGGTCTTGAAAAGGCTCTTTTCGGGACATCCATAACAAAGCTCACCTCAGTATCGCTGAAATGGTATGTGGTGATAGTCACGCTCAGCCAGGCCTCGTTGAGCCTGGGGCTAACGGGTATAACCAACTTCTTCAACTCGGTTCTCATGTGGATACCAAGTGCCATAGTCGGCATGCTCATGGTGATAGGGGGACTCGCATTCGCCAACTTCGTCAGTGAAGGTATCAGGAGGGAGGAGATGATTTTCTCTGACGTCGGTGCATCGATTGTATATGGTGTGATAATCTACTTTGCAATCGTTCTTGCGCTCCCGAAGTTCGGCTTCGAGAACATTGACATACTGGTCAACGCCTTTGTCTACATAATAGCGGGCATATCCGCGGGTATAGCCATAGCAATTGGGTTGGCGTTCGGCCTCGCCCTGCGCGAGCCGATAGAGGAGATAGTGAAAAGAAGCAAGAAGAAAAAGCGCTAGAAGTCGCTGATGGAGCGCTGGCTGCTTCTGGACTTGACCTTTGAAAGCGTGTTGCCAATTCTCTCTCCTGAAAAACCGTGCTCCTCGCAGAGAATCCGTTTCACTGCGTCCGCGTCGACACCTTTCCACTTGAGATTGTAATCCGTGACATCCGGCTTCTTGAACCAGTTTACAATTTTATCTGGGTCGATGTCGAACTCCCATTTCACTGCTTTGAATGGGTCGCTGTTTTCCTTGAGCACCTTCAACGCTTTCTTCGGGCCGATGCCTCTTATGCCTCCGGGGTTGTAGTCTGTGCCAACCAGGACAGCGAGATGTATCAGCTGCTCATGGCTGATGCCAAGCGAGGAGAGCACATCCTCCAGGATGTAGAGCTCCGGGTGTATCTGCTTGTATAGATCCCTGCCAGGCAGCTTCCTCCTGCCCGTGACATTCAGATTGCGCACAAGCCGACGCGAGCCGAAGACCAGCGCATCGTAGTCCTGGGACACTGTGGCATACACATCCCCTCGTGTGCACATGTAAGCCGCCTGTGCCTCACCCTCGCTCGGAGCTTGAACGCATGGGATGCCCATGGCTGACAGGAGTTGCTTTGTCTCCTCAACCATCCCGTCAGTCAGTCTGGACGATTGTTGAGCATATCTGCGAGCCTCTGCGTGGTCACCACGCCTCTTCGCCTCTTCGAATCTCTTCATTGCCTCCTCGCGCCGCTGACGTCTGCCTTCCGAGACAACCTTGAACTCTGGCGGCTTGCCGTCAAAAACAAAGCAGGGCTCGATGCCTGCAATGATGAGGTTGGATGTCCGGTAGAAGACGCCGGTGAGGTGGGAGGTGACCCTGCCCTGCGGGTCCATGAGTGGGGTGCCGTCCCTCTGGCGGATGGTCGACAGGAACTGATACAACGTGTTGAAGGCGTCCACCGCAACCTTCTTTCCAGCGAGGTCCTCCATCTTGATTTCGCTGCCGTTGATGATAGGAGATATGTCGACACCCATAACAAATCTTGGCCAGAACAATTATTTATATTATTTGTAGAAGCCCGCCAACACACTCCTACTCTCTCACCCACCCAGGAGAGAACTTCACGGTCCAGAACTGGTTCCTCTCTTGAAGTGGTGCCAGCCAAAGAAATGGTCAGGTATTTCTTGCGTATATCATCAACAAACACTCCTCCCATGCGGCTGCGTAACCTTCAGCAATTGTGAATGTTTTGACCATCTCATACTCATTCTGGAACTCCATGTTGTTGTATATCTCCTCCAACAAAGGCCGTAGGATAACGTGCGAGTCCTCAACAAGCTGGAGTTTTGCAAGCATTAGTATGTAATCAGGTTCCTTTGAGAGGATATACTCCGCAGTGAATGTCTGATTGCCCCCCAGTTCAACAAGAGCTATATCCTTACTGACTAATCTTGCAGTATCATAGAGTTTAAAACCGCTATAGTAAGGGATTGCACCCGCATCATCAAATACCATTGAACCATAAGGTAGATTGTCTTTCATCCACAGACCAATCTCTCTATACTGGTCAATCACATGGTTCCCTGCCCTGACTCTTGGAAGTATATGGCTGGTTGTAGAGATGGAGTAAAAAATTGAGGGAACTAACATGAGCAGAATAAAGGATAGAACCATAACCGGGGCGAGTCCTTTGAAAAATCTCGGCAACTGGCTGGCAGTTATCAAGAAAAGTAACGGCTGGATTGGGACAAAAAATCTGAAAAGAGCCATCCAGTCTCCGCCAACGTATACAATGAAGGCCACATAGGCAAATATCACAAAAAGAAAGACACCATACACCTCCTCCCTCCTACAAAATAAACTTAATCCTACCAAGATACTTCCTGTTCCAAAGGCAAGAAATTGGGCGAGATATGTCAAACCATTGGTGACGATGAACAATTTATCACCTTCTGCCTTTGCATGATATGTGTTCGGGAAAAAGTCACCGTAGTACGATATCTTCCAAAAAACGTAGGGTAGGTAAATCGTGGAGAATATCAAAAATGGAAAGAGTTCTTTCAGGCAGAATGCCTTCTTCCTGTTCCTAAAGATACTGTACATGAAGAGAGCAATAACGATTACAAATCCCTCAGATCTCAACAATCCGGTTATCGCCATTGATAGTCCAGAAATGTTCCTGGACCTGGGGCTCGAATAGAGATAAACAGACAACAGAACAAAAAATGTGAATATTGTTGTTTCCATCCCGGAAACGGCGTAGATACAGAATGGACCTGAAATGGACAAGAATAGCAACGACATGTATGGCCATTTGTTTGAAAAGAACTCAGCAAAGGACTTTGCCATTTTCCAAAGCAAGATAAGCGTCGCAAATCCAAAGAAGATCTCAATGAATACCGAAACAGGTAAAACGTCCATGCCCAAAAATGAAAAGAAGGCGAGCATCACAACAAAAAGAAAGTTGGAGTATCCCTCAACATATTCACCTTCATTAAAAACAAGGCCTTTTCCTTGTGCCAAGTTTTCCGCGTATCTGTATGATATGAACTGGTCATCAACTGACCATCCAAAAAAGTAAAAAAGATGGAGCAACAATATAAGCATCGAAATTAGTAGGATGATATTTGGTTTGACCAAGTTGCAAAGGTTCTCTGGAATTTTATATTTTATGGGTCTAATCCATGCAACTGAAAGTAATGTGAAAGCAATACCGCCAAAGACAAAAAGGATTGGAATTGTCTCTATCTTCATCTCCGTGACGTAATAGAGGTTTCTGTCTGGACTGAATCTATCAGTCACAAAATCCACCAAGAAACCGTTGGACAGAAAAACTCCCAAAATGATTGATGAAAGTGAGATGGTGACGAGAAGGATTACAAGCTTCTTATACATGGATGTAACGACTAGAACCCATCTTTAAATATTTTATCGCCTGATCTCTCATTTATGCGTGGTCTTAGGATTCCAGACCTTTTTGGTTGCCGGAAACCTTAAATTGGGTGTGGATTTCCATATATCCATGGAGCTCTTCAAGGATGTCCTCTCATATGAAGAGTCGCTTTTCAGGAATGAAGAGGCCCTGCACCCTGAGTTCCTGCCTGACGTGCTTCCGCACAGGGAGGACGAGGTCAAGGCAATAGCTGACAACATAAAGGTCCTGTTCCAGGAGAGGGCGCCGGCTAGGAGATGACAGAAAATAAACGCGTTTAGATGTTGGATGGTGTACTGCAAGTCAATATTGAGATATATCCTACTCGTAAAGATACTGAAAAAGGATGTGCACAGTGATAAAATCCTTGGCTTGAAGGTCAAGTTTCTGGACTACCGCTCTTTCCTGCAGCTGTTCAAGGAGGTTTTCATCAAGAGAACCTACTATTTCCACTCTGACAACGATAGCCCATCCATCATCGACTGCGGCAGCAATATAGGCATAACCGTTCTCTTCTTCAAAAAATTCTATCCCGATGCAAAGATAACGGCTTTCGAACCGAAGAAAGAAATCTTTGAAGTCCTAAAAGAAAACGTACAGAACAACAAATTGAAGTATGTCAAACTAGTCAACATGGCGCTCTTCGATGTTGAAGGCAAAATAAATCTGCACTACGACCCAAAACTTCCCTTTCGCTCAAGCTTAATAGATAAAATAGTAGGATTAGAATTCTGTGAAAAAGTAGACACAACTTGTCTCTCTAGCTATATCAAGTGTGAAGTAGACTTTCTTAAAATGGATATAGAAGGTGCAGAAGTCGCAGTAATTAAGGAACTGATAAAGAACAACAAACTGAAACTGATAAAGAACATGGCAGTTGAATGCCACCACATAACACCTAAAGAGAGCACCTTTCAGGAGTTTATGACCATCCTTGAAAACAACAACTACTCCACAACAAGAACAGGTGATATGGTGTCAGGGAAACAAAAACAAACAACTGACGCGCTGAATGGTTGCCGGAAACCTTAAATTGGGTGTGGATTTCCATATATCCATGGAGCTCTTCAAGGACGTTCTCTCATATGAAGAGTCGCTTTTCAGGAACGAAGAGGCCCTGCACCCTGAGTTCCTGCCTGACGTGCTTCCGCACAGGGAGGACGAGGTCAAGGCAATAGCTGACAACATAAAGGTCCTGTTCCAGGAGAGGGCGCCGGCTAACCTTTTTGTCTGTGGTCCGCCGTCCATGGGCAAGACAGTCTCAATCCTGTACGTCTTCAAGCAGCTTAAGGAGGCGTCGGATGATGTGGTTCCCATCTACATAAACTGCTGGGAGAACACAACAACACACGCGGTCTTTGTGGAGATGGCAAAGCAGCTGTCAATACCGTTCCCAAGCAAGGGGGTCAGCACCGAAGTCATAGCCCAGACAATATTCTCAAAGCTGTCCAAGAAGAGTGGGGTGGTCTTCTGCTTTGACGAGATGGACAAGTCAGAAGACCCCGGCTACCTCTACACAATAGTCGAGAACATTGGAAAAAAGTCGTGCATAATTCTTGTGACCAACAACAGGAAGTCCATACTTTCGGTGGACCCGCGGGTCCGCTCTAGGCTCTGCCTTGAGGAAATGGAGTTCAAGAAGTACTCAAAAGGTGAGATGTGCGACATACTAAAGGCGAGGGTCAAGCTCGCTTTTGTCCCAGGTGTGCTGGCCCAGAACGTTGTGGAGAAGGTTGCGACAATCGCATTCGAGAAAGGTGACCTGAGAACCGGAATGTTTCTTCTCATGAAAGCCGGGAGATTGGCAGAGGAGGAGGCCTCACGCAAGGTTGCCATGAGCCATGTGCAGAAGGCTTTGTCATCGATGGCCAGTATCTCCAGCGCGCGGAGCGAGAAGTTGGAGGGTGTTGAGAAAGAGGTTTATAGTACAATAAAGGAAAATAATGGTAAGGTGACCGGTGAGATATACAGGATGTACAAGGGTAAGGGTGGCAAACTCACTGAAAGGAGCTTCCGCCTCTACCTCAGCAAGCTGGAGAGGAAGGGCTTGATAAGGACCGAGGACACTGGCAAGGGGTTTAGAGGAAGGTCAAGAAAGGTGATGGCTGTTGGTAATTGAGTCCATAATGAACCTCAAGGAAGCCGAAAGGAGGCCGTACGAGATGTTCCTGTTGGGAATATTTTACTCCGCTGTCGGCATCGGTCTGGCATGGATTACTCCGTTCACGGACAAATCCCTGGCAGCAGTTTTCCTCACAACCATGGCCGCAATTCCGTTTCTTGTTGCTGAACTGAAAAAAGAGGAGAGTGAGATAAAAAAAAGACCCATCATAGGCGAGCACAAGGACATAGTTGCAATATTCTTCTTCCTCTTCCTCGGACTGCTAACGACCTACTCAACGCTCTCTGCAATACTGCCTGCAGACGCATATGGTATGCTTTTCTCCTCGCAGAGCGGTGAGATAAACCGGATAGCCAATATTTTCTCCTCAACAGGTGCCGCAGTTGCAGACTGCGGCGACTCAGCCTGGTCGATGTTCTGCTGCTTCATCTCCAACAACCTGTCAGTTCTTTTTTTCTGTCTGGTCTTCTCCTTTATATTTGGAGCCGGAGCGATGTTTCTGCTGACATGGAATGCTTCCACCCTTGGCGTGGCCATCGGAACCACAGTAAGGAATTACATCCCAGTTGTAGGTCATCTGCAGGCAGTGAACCTAGGTCTAGGCCGTTACCTGGTGCATGGGGTACCTGAGATGCTGGCGTACCTCATAGCAGCTATAGCCGGGGGGATAATAAGCGCCGCATTTGTGCGGCACGACTACCGCTCACCCCAGTTCTACAGCGTTCTGAAGGACTCGATAGGTTTAATAATAATATCGCTGTTACTGCTGGTAGTTTCAGCAATAATAGAGATAGGACTGATGGCGTGATGGCGAAAAGGAAAAAGGATGAAGAGATAAGCCTGCAGGACTTCTTCAAGCTCCTACAAAAGAACAGAAGATATCTGCAGTACGTGGTGCTCGCAGCCATAGTCATAACATCATTCATAATAAGGACCTCAGACATGCAGAACCTCAGTGACGAACTTCTCGGCCTTGACCCGTACGTGTTCTACAGGTACGCAGAGGATGTGGTAAATATGGGTGTCATAAGGGCGAACGACACCATGAGGTACTATCCCTTTGGCTTCAACACACGGTCTGAAGGCACGCTGCACTCCTATGTGATGGCTTACATATACATTGCTCTGAAACCTATAATTGGGTGGAGCTTGATGACAGCGTTCCAGCTCTACCCTGCAATCTTCGCCTCCCTCGCGTTCATAGCGTTCTACTTCCTGCTCAAGGAGGTTTTCAAGGACACAAAAATCGCACTTGCCGGAACAGCGATGCTCTCGGTTGTCCCTTCCTTCCTTTTCAGGACCTCTGCAGGATTTGCTGACAAGGAGGCAATAGCAATCTTTCTCATCTTTTTGGCCTTTATGTTCTATGTGAAATCGAACAACCAGAAGGATGCCAAGCGCAGGAGACTGTATGGTGTGCTAGCAGGTGTTTCAACGGGTCTCTGTGGCCTCAGCTGGGGTGGTGTCATCTTCGTCTTCGAGACACTGGCAGTGTTCATGCTCATCGAGGTCCTGTTGGACAGGCTGACAAGGGAAAAGCTGGAGACTTATATCCTATGGGTAGTGACCATGTTTCCATTCTTCATCTTTATGACAGACAGGTATGGTGGTCTCATGTTCCTGAGGAACATGATGACAATACCCCCGCTTTTCGGACTTTTCATCGCGCTCTTCGCTTTTTATCTTTATCCCAGGATTGACAGGTTCAGGCCGGTGCCTGTGCCAAGAGGCCTGTTCGCTTTCGCAGTTGGCGTCGTTGTTTTGATGGGTGTTGCATTTCTGGTGTTGGGTGCGGAGTTCGTCGGGACCGTCACAGACTGGTTTTTCGCAACGCTCATGTCAAAGCCGGGAACCAGGCATGCAGAATCTGTCTCTGAAAACCAGCCACCGTACTTCTACGACCCACACAGGGGAATAGACTGGATGTCTTCTGTCTCATTCTTCATAGTGCCTTTCTTCGGAGGCGTCTTCCTCATCATGTATGAGCTCATGAAGCCTTTCAGGAGGTACAGGTTCATCCTGGGCGCCATCTTCTTCGCATTCATAATTTTCTTCATATTCAGCAGGTTTTCCTCATCACCAGAGTATCAGGACTTGAACCAGCTATTCGGAGACAACTACATCTACTCTCTGTATCTCTTCATCTTGGCAATGTTTGTGTTTTACGCCAAGGTCTGGAAGCAGAAGAGGAATCTAATGACATTAAACACAAACTACCTCGTTGTCCTTGTGTGGCTCATACTAACAGTGATAGCCTCAAGAGCGGCTGTGAGGAACCTCTTCTCTGTGACGCCGCCTCTCATCGCAGTGGGCGCATTCTTCATAGTCAGGGGGTTTGACATGATCAGGGAGAAGACAGGCGAGTGGGTCTATGGCTCGGTGCTGTACATCATGCTTGCGCTTCTCCTGCTGTTCGGGTTCAACGTGTCGTATGCTACTGTATCCCGCTCGTTCTGGCCAGGTGTAACAGCTGACTGGGCGAGGACGATGCAGTGGATACAGGACAACACGCCACTAGACGCTGTGTTTATGCACTGGTGGGACTACGGCTACTGGGTGCAGGCAGTGGGAAACAGAACAACTGTCCTTGACGGTGGAAACTATGAAGCCCCTGAAAGGGCTGCCACACACTTTTTCACCTCCAGCAATGTTACAGAGTATGCTGAGGTGTTGGAGTACTATGACAGACCAACGCACATGCTGATATGCGACGACGATATACTGAAGTTTTACCAGATAGCCAGGATAGGGTTCAAGGACGTGTGGTTCTCCCCATTTTACTCTGCAAGGAGCATTCCAACGTCCCAGCTCACAGGCAGTGGCATAAACGAGACACTGTACCCAAATACGATAATCATGCAACCACTGAGCGGTCCTGCACCGGCCACGGTCGACAACCTGCAGGCGAATGTATTCAAAGACGTTTCCTACACCCAATTGATTTTCCTGCCAGTTGGGAACAACACCTTTGGACAGCCTTACAGCTATGTTGTTGACAGCACCTATGGCGCACGGATGGTCCCTTTCAACTGCGTATGCGAGAGAGGGGTGGGGTGCGTTGATATGAGGACTGACGGCCTGCCCGACTGCTTCCTTGCTTGGGAGCAGGGCGCAATATACCTGCCCAATATAACAAGGGACATGCTATTCACAAAGCTTTATGTGACACAGACAGGTGTGCATGGCTTCAACCTGGTCTACGACAACGGTGTGCCAATAACCATGCAGAGCATTTCCGGTTCGGGTCTGACGAACATAAGGATATGGGAGATGAACTACACGGAGATTATGGGGTGAGTCATGGATATTGGTATCAGAGAGTGGATTGGTATCGCATCCCTCATAGTTTCGTTCTCAGCCGTCTATCTGGCGACACCCAGGATAATAAGCTACTTCAAGGCAGTTGGTATAGCTGACACAGATGAGCACAAGAAAAGGAAGCCGTTGGTTGCCACTTCAGCAGGAATGTGCGCGGTTGTTGGCATAATAGCCGGCCTCTTCTTTTACATAGGAATGAAAGTTTTTGTGCTGCAGAGCAGCGTTCAAGTTGTCGAGCTACTGGCAGCTGTTTCCAGCATCTTGATAATAACGTTCGTTGGTTTCCTTGACGACCTGAACACAAAGCAGGAGAGCTACCAAGGTTCAAGTGTCAAGGCGGGTATAAGCAGATGGATGAAGCCTATTCTCACCCTGCCAGCTGCAGTGCCTCTCATGGCAGTCAGCGCCGGTACAACCACTATGGTTCTCCCGCTGATTGGTTCCATTGACCTCGGCCTACTGTATCCTCTGCTCGTCATACCCATTGTAGTTGTCTGTGTGGCTAACATGGTCAACATGCTCGGAGGTTACAATGGTCTTGAGGCGGGCATGGGTCTGGTATACACAGCATCTCTCGGTCTCTATGCCTTTCACATAGGCGAGACTCCTGCTGCAGCCATACTTCTCACCTGCGCTGCTACTCTGCTCGCTCTTGTCAAGTATGTGAAGGTGCCTGCAGGTATACTAGCTGGTGATTCCCTCACCTACGCGCTGGGCGCGGTTGTTGCCTGTGGCGCGATAATAGGTAATATAGAGAGGGCGGCGCTCATCACAATGTTCCCGTTCATAGTCCAGGGTCTGCTCAAGTTCTACTCAAAGTTAAGGGAGGGTCACTTCGCCTCAGACCTTGGAGTGCTGCAGAAGGACGGAACAATAAGGAGGAGATACAAAAAAATATATTCGCTGACCCATCTCGCGTTGGGGAGTGGTGCAACCGAGAAACAGGTGGTTGGCAGGCTGATTGCGGTTCAGCTGGTCTCCTCAGCAATACCCTGGTTAATGCTGGTGGTAGCATGAATATCTCCGTTGTGATACCGACAATGAACGAGGAAGGAGCCATAGAGGAGGTCATAAAGGAGATTCCAAAGGGATACGAGATTGTTGTGGTTGACAACTCGACTGACAGGACAGCAGAGATAGCAAAGAGATGCGGGGCACGGGTCATAAAGCAGAAGGACAGGGGCAAGGGGAGGGCAATGGTGCTGGGTGCGGAGAAGGCGCGCGGTGAAATTGTGGTATTCACAGACGGGGATGGGACATACCCAGTTGAGAAGATACCAGAGATTGTGAGACCGATAGTCATGGGCGAGGCAGACGCTGTAGATGGTGTGAGGCGGTTCGGCAAGAGCATGAAAACCATCAACAAGGCAGGAAACCATCTTCTTTCCTTTGTTGCCAGCGTACTTTACGGAAGGACCTCAGACCTGCTTACAGGGATGAGGGCCATGAAGCGCGAAGATTTCCTCGGTCTTGGTCTGAAATCAACAGGTTTTGAGATTGAAACAGAGATATATGTAAGGTCGCACAAGGCAAGGCTGAAGACGGTCGAAATCCCAATAGATTACAAACCGAGGATAGGTGAGACAAAGCTCAACAGGATGAGGGATGGGTTACGAATTCTGAAGCTGCTGATAACCTCTATCTTCAACCGGTCAGGTTCACAGAGTAGATGAAGGAAACTGGCTGCTCGTTCCAAGTTATGACGTTGACGAACTGGAACCGTGAATCGTTCAGGAAGTGGGGGTACCAGAAAGATGTACCTTGGTCGCTGTACTGAAAGACATAAGAAGGTTGTGTCCTTTCCCACTTGTCAACCACGAGCAGAGCTACTTCATTGTCCTCCAAGTAGGAGTAGAAATCCTCAATTGTGCGCGGGAAGTGGTGGATGTTCTCCCTATCAGAGTACCAGGCAATCTGGTTGTCCGAGCCCACCATCAGCGGCGCCTCCTGGGATGTCACCTGCTGCAGCCACTGGCCAGTCTCATAGAAGCCGCAGAATCCATCCTTCGAGAAATATGTGAGCGCGGCTGCCTCTGAGTACATTGTATAGGAGGAAAACAGCAGCACTATGCCGACAAGGCCGTAAGCGAGATAGGTGCTGCTCCTGAAGTCCCTGATTATCTTGTCAAGGCCAAGGGCTCCAATTACGGCCATCTGCGGAAATATCGGAAGCATATACCTGTCAACCTTGTCCGACTGCAGTGATATCAATGCAAAAAAGACTAATATCCACAGGAGCAGGAAACGCGAGTTCTTCAGCCTCATCAGTAGTGCACACAACACACCCCAGCCGAAGAGGAGCGCGACAGGCCATCTCGCGATTGAGACGAAGTTCTCTAGGTAATAGGTCCACGGCGCGACATCAACTCCCTGGCCGCCGAATCTTCCCAGGTAGTAACTTAGTGGAAAGAGCTCGCCCGTGTATGAGAGATTTATCGCCATATATATCACAAAAAACACTGCAAAGGAGCCGAGGGCGTACCAATACTCCTTTTGCCCCAACCATGTGAATCTTCTCTTGACCAGAATGTAGAGAAGCATGAGTGGTGGAAGGATTATAGCCACCATCTTTGTAAGCATTGCCAAGGCGGCAAACGCACAGGAGGCGTACAGGGCCGTGTTCTCATTCCTCCTGTTGAACCTCACAAAGAAGTACATGGAAAGTATGACAAATAGTATCATGGTTACGTCATTCACAACCCTCACAGAGTAGAAGATGTGGAGGGGTTGGAAGTTCAGGAGTATGGCTGAGATTACGCCGACCTTCTCGTTGTAGACCTCTTTGCCGAGCAGGTATATCGCAAGAATGGAAAGGGTTCCAGCGGCGATGCTGACCGCTATCCCTGCAATGTCCTGCATACCAAAGAAGACCGAGGAGATTCCAACCAGGGTGTAAAAGACGTACGGATGCTGGACATAGTACTCTCCGTAAAGTGTGTAACCCTCATCCCTCATGAAATTTCTGGCTACTGCCATCTCCCTTGACTCGTCTATCCAAAAGCAGTGGGGAAAGAGAAAGATTCGCAGCAGAAGTGCAACGATGACCACCCCCGCGACTATCTTGTCATAGGTGCTCAGCCTATCAAGAAGGTTGCTGAGGTCAAACTCAATGGTTTCCTCACTTGATTTGGCCCTTTTACCAGCCCCCCTGCTTCGTTTTGCCATATCAAACCACAAAAATGTGAAGTATTTAAAACATTATCAAATCCTTAATCAAAATGGTGGTGGTGGTTTCGGTCTGCGGCTTCAAAAAAACAGCTGCAACAACGCTTGAGATGCTGTATCTGCAGAAGGAAATTATCGACCTCGGGGAGAAGTTTGAATTGATTGTCTTCGACAACGTTGAAGATGAGCACCTGCACAGTGTTTCCGGAAACAAGTTTATTGCGACCATAAAACTCTTCCTCACCTTGTTGAAAACAGACTTTGACCTTGTCCAGATAGCCAAAGCCTCCCCTTACGTAGGCTTTCCCGCGCTGGTTGCTTCGAAGCTCAGGGGGAAGAAGGCCGTTGTCTTGCTGGACGACTACGAGCGCGGGATAACGACCAAGAGGCATGGCAGGCTGGCGGGCGCGCTCATGGGTCTCTGCGAGAACCTGATAATAAGGTCCTCTGACCATAATATATGCGCAAGCGAGTTCATTTTTGAGAAGGCGAAGAGGCTCAACAGAAATAGCACGTTCATACCATTTGGAATTCCGGCTGGCAGGTTCAAGAAGACCAGGAACATGAGAAAAAAACTAGGTCTAAGGGAGGACGACAATGTTCTCATCTATGTGGGCTCGCTCACAAAGGACGCAGATGCTGACATCGCGATAGAGGCACTGAAATGGGCTGACGCAAAGCTGCTGATTTTAGGAGGTGGAGAGGCTGAAGACAACCTTAAAGTTCTGGCAGGTGAACTTGGCGTCGCTGGCAGGGTCATCTTCTGCGGATGGCAAAAGTTCAAAGACGTCCCGGAC
>DAOVEB010000066.1 GCA_030669205.1 Candidatus Parvarchaeota archaeon
GGTGGAATCCGGGGCGAAATCAATCAGATTACCCGCAATTGAAAGCCTGACAGCAGCCTGGAAAGAATCGGGAGACCACTCGACCTTTCGTTTCAATCCGGGATACAGCCTCAGTGCGAACTGATTATACTGTTGTTTCACCGCCTTGTAGGGGTCAGGATTGCCAGTTATCTCTTTAATAATACTGTGGATTCGCTGTCCCATCACCGGAGGAGACTCCCCCATGTCCATTTCACTCGCGAGCTGGAGCGTCCTGCGCAGCACGGCTTCTTGTTTTGCACTGTCGTCTGTGACCATGCGCACAGCCTCCAGCGCTTGCCTGACGAAACAGGGGATACATTCCAGATAGGTTTCCATGGGCTGCGGTGCCGTAGGCACTCTATCTAAAGTGGCTACGCCACTCTCCTTCCTGTTAGCGGTTAAACCTACCACGCCTGCCGTGCCGTCTCCGCCGTCCGGGAGGTCCGGCATACCCGGGCATGAAGAATCTTGAGTCCGGCACTCCGTCATCGAGGTATGACCTAAGAACATCCTCGACTTCTCCTATTATGCAGGGGAACACTCTAATCCCTGAAGCAAGCAGCATGTCTGCCAATGGCCGTGAGATGGCACCGCATATCACAATATCCACTCCTAACTCCGAGAATCGACGAGCACGCTGTGGCAACAGACATGGGTCAAATCTCTCCGAGTTGCGTGAAACCTCATGCCCGGCATCCACCTCCACGAGAAGCAGGTTTTCGGCAACGTCAAGGACAGGAGAAACTCTTCCTTCCCAGACAGGTATCGCAATTCTCAAATCCAACACCTCCAGCTTGGTTAGAGCAATTGGTGTGCCAACATGTTTCTCTGGACAACTGAATTGTCATAACTCCTTAGTGAAGTGAGCGTTACGGTAGGAGTGTAGACAGAAGAGCCCTTTCAGTCTTACCCGGCTACAGTTGCCGTATTGCAACGGTTGTGTTCATGTAAAGTTGCAGAAATGCAACGCTACTGGCGGCGTGAACGTCCGTCCTTTTCAGGAAGTTCTATCTGGAGTGACTTGAGCTTTCTATATAGTGTGCTCTTGTTGATTCCAAGTTCTCTGGCTGTAGCTGCGCGGTTCCAGTTGTTGCGTTTCAGCGCGGAGATGATAAACTGTGCCTCCAGTTCTTTCAGGGAAGTCGCCGTCGAAGACAGCTCTCCTTTCTCCTGTTCTCCTTTCTTGTGAGTAGAAAGTTGAGCAGTAGAGCTGCGCTGCGCGTAAAGGTGACTGGGCAGATGTTTTGGCTCTATCATTCTACCGTGGCACAGGATAAACGCATGTTCGATGATATTCTGAAGTTCCCTCACATTTCCGGGGAAATCGCATTTCATCACTATTGAAAGCCCTTCGGGCGTTATCCCATTTATGTTCTTCCCCTGCAACTTGTTGAAACGTCCAATGAAGTGCTCAACCAGCAGTGGAATGTCTTCCTTCCGTTCACGCAGAGGGGGCAACACCAGCTTGACCACGTTTATCCGGTAGTACAAGTCCTCCCGGAACACATTCTGCTTTACCAGCTCACCCAGATTCTTGTTGGTAGCTGTCACCACTCTCACATCGGCCTTGACAGGTCTCGTACCACCGAGCGGTTCATAGACTTTCTCCTGCAGGACCCGCAACAACCTCACCTGCAATGCTGGTGAAATGTCACCAATCTCATCAAGAAAGATTGTGCCCCCTTCTGCGAGGGCAAACCGGCCGGGCCTGTCTTTCTTCGCATCGGTGAATGCGCCTGCCTTGTACCCAAATAGCTCTGATTCTAAGAGTGTATCAGGAAGCGCTGCACAGTTCACTGCCACAAAAGGCTTATCTCTCCGGTAGCTCAGGTTGTGTATGGCACGGGCGAAGAGCTCTTTTCCTGTTCCGCTTTCTCCCTCTATCAGAACAATGCTGCCGCTTTGGGCAACATCTGGGAGGATATCGAACAACCGGTGCATCTTGTGGTTCTTGCTCAGAATATCGCTGAAGGTATAAAGCCTCTCCAGTTCCTTGCGAAGTTGCTCCACCAGGCTCAGGTCGCGAAACGTCTCGACTCCACCTATGATATTGCCCTTACTGTCCTTGAGAAGTGCCGTGGAAATGCTTATGGGAATTCGCTCGCCTTCGGTATTGACTATGTAAATTGGCTTACATACAACCGGCTTGCCGTCTTCCATGGTCTGCCGGAGGGCACAATGACCCTCACAAATGCTCGCACGTAGCACCTCGCTACACCGCTGGCCAATCGCCTGTTCCTGCCCAATACCCGTAATCGCCGCCGCTGCACGGTTGAAAGAGGTAATCCGCCACTGACTGTCTACGGTGAAAACGCCGTCAACCACGGAGTCAAGTATAGTTCTTGCGTCATCCTGGCCCAGTAGCTTGTTTTCTTCATTATTTCTTTTCTTTGCCACCACCAACACTCTATCTACTTACAGCCACTTGCGAATCAACAAACTTTTTTTCACTAAGCATTGTAGAGCCTATGCTGCCACAATGCAACAACCGCTATTGTATGGAAGGTATGACAATGCTCATTTCGAGTCAGCAGAAGTTGTGTAAAAAGGGAGATATGGAGATTGTCCAGATATGGGGATATGATTTGAAATGACAAAGCCCAAAATCCAAATGCCAAATCAATGTCAAAGTCCAAATGCCAAAACGTCTTTCTCCCTTTGTCCTCACCTGTGTTCACCTCTGGCTC
>DAOVEB010000052.1 GCA_030669205.1 Candidatus Parvarchaeota archaeon
CAAAACTGAGAAAACGTATGACCGCTCAATAGAAAACTTCGTCAGGTTGAACAGATAGGCTCTCAACCATCTGGGACACAATTCTCTCGAGCCCATCCCACAAGACCAAGTCAGGATTTTCGCTTCCAAAACCCCAGTCGAGAACTGACTCGCTGCCCCTTCCTGTTGTCTTCTCAAAAAGTATGTTGGCGAGTGTATCCTTAACAAATTCTGCGGCGTCCGCAGCCCCAACGTCAGAGATACGTTCAACAAAGCCCTGGTCCATCTTCCTAGACGAAGTTTTCCATGCATAGAAGTTGTTAGATAGCACCTTCACATGCACGTTGCTTGGCAGGCGACCCTTGCAGCCGATAAAACCAAACGCTTCAAGTATCCTCTCATTCGCCATGGAGGAGTCAGTTATCTTCTCGTAATAGATATCGATTACTCCGCCACAGAGCCGTCTGTTCTCTTTTGAGCCTATCACAAATGTGGACAAATAAGGATTTTCAGGCCTGAACACATGATAAAATACGTCCACCACTCAAAAAAGAGGAAATTCACCACTTAAAAATGTTGACATTAATGGATTTCATCCAGCACCTGCGCCGCCTCCTCCAGCACCGCCACCGCCGCCGAAGCCTCCGCCACCGCCGCTGCTTCCAGGGGCGCTGCATGAACTGGCAAATGAACTGTGCAACACCACGAAGCCTGCAGCTGTGTACGGACCCGAGTACCAGTCGCTCTGATAGCCTTCGATGTCTTTCAGCTTCTTAACCCACACCCTCTGGATTCCGAATGCAGTTGCGTACGGCAGATACTCGTCGAATAGGCGGCCTTCCTTAAGCGGGTATTTCTTCATCCAGTTTTTGAGTTCTGTGTACCTGTGGGCCTGTGCAACCCCCTTCTCAGTCTTTCTCGGCATTGCCATTGCGAAAGCAAACGCCAGCATGAACAACAGAGGGATTGACAGGAACGACAGGACCATTGCGAACGGGAAGATTCCCCTGGCTCTGAAACCCATGCCAAAGAAGGCTGCAATGAGCCCCACAACTGCAACTGCCAGGACTATTGGAAAGACCATGAACTTGCCCATGTACGACTTGATAGTCTTGTCAACGCT
Source organism: Candidatus Parvarchaeota archaeon (assembly GCA_030669205.1). Classification (GTDB taxonomy): domain Archaea; phylum Nanobdellota; class Nanobdellia; order JAFCGN01; family DAOVEB01; genus DAOVEB01. The sequence goes on from DAOVEB010000052.1 coordinate 1,103, forward strand.
CCCGTCAAACAGCTTGTGCTTCGCAGCCTCATCATGTATGACCTCCAGTATCTTTGGCGTGTGCTTGTAAAACTTGTTCTTGAGTGACGAGACCTTGATTTTTTCCTTGATGCCAAAAAGCGCCCGCATTATCTTGACCTCGTACTCCATCAAACCCCCGACTCCTTTGGTCTTCATGAACCAGATTTCCTTCCTCTTGAAGATTGTCCCCTTCTCCTCCTCCCTTATGTAGATGTAGCCCCGTATTGCAAGGTCGAGTATTGTTGCCTCGATTTCCTTTATGTCAACCCTCTCGTCAAGAACAGCTCCTGCAAGAGCAGGTCTCAGTCTCCTGACAGTTCTCATATCCTGAACAACGGGGTCCCTGCCATACTGGTCGTAATCCCTCCAGGCGACGAAGACGAAGGTCCCGAACAGGACCAGTGTACAAAGGACCAAAACTAAGGAGAAGACCATGGACGCGAATCCGCTTGGTGTCATGTAGAACTCAACCATATCCTCAGGTAGATAGAACTCCGCGTCGAAGGCGCCGTAGGCGGGTATATCGGACGTGGCGAAAAACAGGGTGTCGTCTGCCACCCAGGTTATGTTGCAGCTTCTACTCACCCGAGGAACTATCACGTCCTTCACATCCTGCGGGAAGGTTATCCAGAACTTCACCGTCTCAATTCTTTTCTCACGGTCAACCGGCACAATCGAATACCAGAGATAGTCCACAGTACTGTTGTAATCCCTTATCGCGCCGACCATTGTGTACGTCATAACATAGGTCTGGTCCTCGTCTTCTGCAGAGATGTCCCAACTGTAGGAGACCTCATCCGACCGGGCTGAGACGCTTGGTGTGTACTGTTGACCGGTTTCCGCGTTCCAGACACGAAAATCTGCGATGGAGTCTATCTCAGACAGGTAGAAAATCCTATAGACATAGGTGAAGCTCCCTTCAAACGAGTAGGTGCAGTTCTCCCGCACAACAATATCCGAGTTGCCGAGTATGGCCGCATGCGTGCTGATTTCCTTGAAGAAGTAGTCCTTTGCTAGGGCAGGGCTGAGCAAAGCGGATAGGAGCATGAAAACAAGCACCTTTCTCATTGGCAACCCTGAACATCATTCCTTAATATCTCTTTTGCCGATAAGGAAAGAGATTTATAAGCAGACCTCAGACAATAGACCATGGCACTTTTCAGATGTGGGGTTTGTGGATATATCCACGACGGAGACGACGCGCCGGACAAGTGTCCGAAGTGCGGAGCGCCGAAGGAGCAGTTCAGGAAGCTAGACGCAGAAGCAGAGAAGAAGATACTCAAGTCAAGGAAAACAAACGAGATGCATATTGCCATCTCAGGGCTTTATGCCAAGATACAGAAATGGGCAAAAACTATCAAAGAGGAGAACCTTGACCCGCCGTGCGTCGCAATAGCAGATAGGGTACTGAAGGACACCACTGAGACAATCCAGATGATAAAGGCAGAGCTTGAAGGACACATGAAAAAGGGCAAGTGGGGATAAAGAAGGTTCCCGAAGGCAAAGTTGAGGCACAGCGACGAGAACACCACCATAAACGTCTACGAGCCGCCAGTTGGGTTCATGTAGGGTCGAAAGACTTAAAAGATGTTTCTTGACAGTAGTTATTATGGGTCTAGAAAGCGAGGTAAGTGGTGTTGATGGTCTGCCAAAATCATCCTTAGAGGTACTTTCGTTTTTGGTAACCCATAGTCCTCTGGGTCCGAAGGAGATCTCAGAGAAGTTGGGCTACGCGCCCAGAACAATCTCATTTGCCCTTAGAAAGCTATTGGAAAAAAAGATAGTCAGAAAGAGACCCAACCTGAATGACATGAGACGGTGGCTCTACCTTGTCGATGAAAAGGTGGTAAAGTCCTCTAGAGATTACAGCCATCTGACAGGATGAAAAACTACACGCCTCCATTAGATTTTTATTGTTACAGCGGCTTATAATATCGATGTCAACCAAATACGCGCTGTTGCCCCTGCTCTTGTTTTGCTTCATCATTGGTTGCACAGGGGACTCTGGATACGAGTACTGCTTCCTCTATGAGGAGGGCGGCGAATACTACTATATCGATGATGGCAGCATATACATGGGAAACCTGCTTCTGGGAACAACCAACCAAGGCTGTGTCTACCCAGCAGACATCTCAGGGTGCGAAAACACCGAACTGACCTTTGTTCCAGAATCAACCCTAAGATTCAACTTCAGCATTGTCTCATCAGTTTCAGACTACTGTGGGAGCTCAACACAGCTTATCTCCAACGAAACGTACGAACTGTTCTCCAAGCTCAGCAACTCAGCTGCATACCTTGACGCAGTAGAGCCGGATGAGAACTCGCTACGCTCAACTGCAACCTCTCAGATAGATTTATGGGGCTGCCACGGAACAGACACAACCTGCGTGGTGAACAGCCTCTTTTACCTGGTTGCCGACAACATATCATACGTCCCGGACCCCCGCGGTGTTGAAAAGATACAGTCACCCGATGAAACGGTTTCAATCGGAGGCGGGGACTGCGAGGACCTAGCAATATTGTTGATATCATACCTTGAAAATCTGGGGGTCAAGACCTACCTCGTATTGGGCGACGACCACGCGTACGCACTTGCCTGCGGGTTAGACTATGAAGAGCAGTTCGGGCTGTGGCAACAGGTTCTCAAGGCCCAGCTGGAAGTCGTGGTTTCAGACAACATTGTAATACAGACAGACCACTTCCTGCCAATAGGCTTCGTTGAAGAGCCAGATTATAATTATCTTGACATCTTGCTCGACATGGAATCAGACGGGCCGGTGAACGTACTGTTCTTTCCAGAGTACAGTGAGTACGAAAAGCGGCTCGAGGAACAGTTCTATTACAGCTATCTTGACTGCAACGCGGAGAGCGTCTATGACTTCTATGGCGTTTGCTCATTGGATGCCAAAGGTGGAGTAATCATCGAAAACCCGCTGCTCAACGATGATATTGTAGTAGATTACATGGCAGCCATAGCACCATCGGACAACGACGTCTACTACGAGGTCCTGAACTACACCTACACAATCTACGACGTAGAAGGGGAGGATTGCTACGTTCTTGACCCATCCACTGGGCCCTGGGGCTACGTGGGTTACGACGCGAACGTCACAGGAGTGAAGCTTGCAGTTGACCCCGTAACGTACGGGTACTTCTACATATAATCTGATCACCTCTCCAACCTGATGAATAAAGCCTCAGCACCACGTGAAACTATTTATATTACTTAGTATTACCTATTATGATTAAGTAGGTAGAGGCTGTCAATGTCAACATTACTAGAGAGGATAGGCATACTAGTCGGACTCGAGAACGTTGTTTCTGAGGTTGGAGAGAGGATGCTGGAGCTGGAGATAGACACTGTGGAGGACGTGGAAATCAGGGACGGGAAGGAGGTGTCCAACGTCGATGAAATCGCTTACAACTTTGCGGTGGAAGCCGTCTACAAACACCTCCCGGAGTTCAGGGGAAGGATGCTCTCTGAATACAACAACCACACAGTTGAGCGCATTGGATTTGGCGGAGAAGGCGGGGTAAGGGGGCTGCTGGTACTGGACGAGATAGAGGGAACCACATGCTACAAAAGATGGCTCAATGGGAGAGTGGAATTGTCCAACTCCAAGCCAGACTCTGCCGTGTCCATAGGACTTTGCGAAGGTGATTCGATTGGCTTGATAACAGTTGGCGCCGTATATGATATGCGCAACGGCGACGTGCTCTCAGGAATACTCGGTGAGCAAGAGGTTTACCAAGCCTACTGCAACGGCGAAGCTCTGAAACCGGCTGACCTAGGAGACAGCGGATGTGACTCCGCCTATAGAATTGTGGTTGCCGGATACTCCAACAAGATGCAGGCAAGGATAGGAAAGACAAGGGCGGCAATCTGGGAGTTCTCCGCAGAACCCAATGGATACAGGACTTACGGTGGTAGCAGGCCAACGGTCATTGACATAATAGACATTGTCACGAAGAACAAGAGCAATGCCTACGTCGATCCGAGGGCGCTTTGGGGTCCAGAGAGTGGGGCCAGGCTGCAGCCACACGATATCGCAGGCGTTCTCCCATTTGTATGGGGCTGCGGTCTGGAAACCTCTAATATCTATGGGAATCCAATAGAGAATCTTCCTGTTACCGGAGACAGACCATTGACACTGATAGTTGCTAGAAATGGGCTAAAAGACAAGATTGTTGAAGCTATAGCTCCTGTTATAGGATAACTCAAAATTTTTTAAATAATTTTT
>DAOVEB010000022.1 GCA_030669205.1 Candidatus Parvarchaeota archaeon
TACCATCAACTCGGACAACCCTTCTGTAGAAATCCAAGTCCCAACCAACGAATCCACAATCCGCTCGACCCAGGACATCTTCACAACCATCACAGACGCAGGAACAATAGAATCAACTCTCTGGCGCTGGGAGAATTCGACTGACAACGGCGCCTGGACAACCCTCACCCAAGGCACCCCGTCGTCCAACTACACCTCCTCCTGGGACACGAGCGCGGTCATGGGCGGCGAATACTGGCTCCACGTCTTTGTGAACGACTCCAGCGACAACGAGAACAGCACATACTACCTCATAACTGTGGACAACACGGCGCCAAACATCACCAATGTGCAGAGTTCATTCATAACCAACGTCTCCGCAACAATAACATGGATTACCGATGAAAGCGCGAATGGCACAGTCCAATATGGAACAGATATCTCTCTCGGAAATCTGGAAACCAACTCATCGTCACTCACCAACCATTCGATTCCCCTCGCAAGCCTGAGCACCAATACAGAATACTGCTACAACATCACCTCCTGCGACCAGTTCGGAAACTGCAGGACTGAAGGCATGCACGACTTCATCACATTCGAGACATGCGCCATCGCCTGGTCTGGCTGGTCCTCGTGGAGCACATGCTCCGGAGGATCGCAGTCAAGGACCAGAACACGGACGTGTTACGGCTGGCAACTGCAGACAGATACAGGCACGCAGAGCTGCTCAAGCTACATTCCGCCAGCAACACCGTCAAATCCGCCACCAACAAACGAGACAGAAGAGCCTGAAAATGAGACAGTGGATGAACCGGATGTTGTCAACTGGACCGAACCGGGACCATCTGAGCCGGAAACCGCAAACGAAACGCACGATTTTGTCACACCCGTCAACGACACAGTTGGGGTTGTCTGGGAAAACATAACCTGGAAGAAGCCTGTGAGAGTGGAAATAAACTCAACTGAGATGGGGGTAAATGAGATAATCTTCTGGGTCAAGAACCGGAAGACTGTACAAACACAGCTCACGATAAAGACGGTGAGGGAGGAGGTGCCACAGGTTGTGAGGGAAAACATGGAGATACAGATGCAGAAAAAGGTCTACAAATATCTGGAGATCAACAAAACAAATATCGAGGACAATGAACTTGAAAACGTAACCATCAAGTTCCAGGTCGAGAAGGCTTGGCTGGAGGAGAACAACGTCAGCGAGAACGATGTGGTGCTGTGGCGCTACACAACAGAGTGGGTGCAGCTGCCTACTGTAAAAGTCAGTGAAAACAACATCTTTGTGTTCTACGAAGCATCATCACCAGGATTCAGCTTCTTCGCAATTGGAGAGAAGGATGCAGAGGGGGAACCATTCGCGTTCGAACTGAACTTTGAGGTAATCTATGTGATAATGGTGCTGTTCATAGCTGCCTACGGGCTCATCATGGGCTCCTACACCACTATTCTGAACCTCAAGTCGTACTACGAGAAAATAAGGAGAAGAAAGAACCGCTACAACCCCTACAAACCCTACAATAAGATTTCGTAAAATTTGCAGCCGAACTCAGCTTACAAAATCTCGACTATCTTGCCAATGCGCATATTGAAGGAGTAGAGCTCAGCTGGCCGGTGCGCTACACCCATTGTACGATTGCCTGTTGGCTTTATCAGGTTCAGTGAGAGTATCTTCTTCCTGAAGTTCCGCTTGTCGAACTTTTTGTTGAAGACTATCTCATACACCTTCTGGAGCTGTGTCAGCGTGAACTTTTTGGGCAGGAGCTGGAAACCAACAGTCGTGTATTCCAATTTCCACCTGAGCCTTTTCATGGCGTACTGAACCACTCTCCCATGGTCAAATGCGAGTTCTGGTAGGTCGTGTGCCGGGAACCACTTCGTCTCAAGCGCGTCTGATGATGCTTTCGGAACCACCTTCTTTGCCTTTACAAGGGCAAAGTACGCTATGGTTATCACCCTGCCGCGCGGGTCGCGTTTGGGGTCGCCAAAGGTGTAGAGCTGCTCAAGGTACACGTCCCTGACACCAGTCTCCTCGAAAAGCTCGCGCTTGGCCGCGTTCTCAAGAGACTCGTCCGTTTCTATGAATCCGCCAGGAAGGGCCCAGCAACCTTTGAACGGCCCCTTGCTCCTCTTTATCAGCAGGACCCTGAGCTCTGAGTCCTCTACTGTGAAGATGACCACGTCAACTGTGACCTTCGGCTCCATGAACTTAGTGTAAAATCAACAATTAATAAAGTTTTCAGTTAGAGTTCCAGCATGCGCTCGAGTGAGCGCCTGGCCCTGTTGGCAACGTGCTCCGGGACGTTGATTATATGTTCAATGTATTCCAGCGAACGTTTCACGTCCACAACTGTTGTCATCTTCATGTCCGGACAGAGCATCTTGCCTGCAGGGTAAAACCTCTTGTCAGGATTCTCCTTCCTCAGCCTGTAGAGCAGGCCAACCTCGGTGCCGATTATAAATTCGACTGAAGGTGATTCCTCAGCATATTTGAGCATGCCGCTTGTGGAGCACACGGCATCAGCCAGTTTCAGTACCTCTGTGTTGCACTCCGGGTGTGCTATGAACTTTGCACTTGGACGCACTCTCTTCAACTGCTCCACGTCATCTTCACGTAGCTCCACATGCGCCGGGCAGTAGCCAGGCCAGAGAATTATCTTTTTACCTTCGACAATCAATTGCACATAGGCGCCAAGGTTCCTGTCAGGCACAAAGATTATCTCGCTATTCAAAAGCGATTCCACCACATTCACCGCGTTGCCTGACGTGCAACACACATCGCTCTCAGCTTTGACCTCTGCAGAGGAGTTGACATAGCAGACAACTATTGCACCTGAATGTTGTTTCCTCATCTCACGCAGTTGCTCAGCTGTTGCCATATCCGCCATTGGGCATCCCGCTTCCTTCACAGGCATAAGCACCGTTTTCTCCGGATTTAGTATCTTGGCTGTCTCTGCCATGAAACGAACGCCGCAGAATACAATCACGTCGGCGTCGGTTTTGGTCGCTTCGCGTGCGAGTTCAAGCGAGTCTCCAACATAATCAGCTATCTCCTGCAGCTCACCGAGCTGGTAGTTGTGCGCGAGTATGACTGCATTTCTCTCTTTCTTGAGCTTTGATATCTGCTGCTTCAGTGGTGATAAGACCATATTTCGTAGTCCCTCAATATCTCCAAATGGTCGAATGCGAGTTTTTCTGGAAGCTCGCCCATCTTGAAAACTCCTACTTCCTTCGCGTCGCTCCCAGCCCTGAAATCTCCATCATACGACTTCGCAACATAAGCCATGGTTATACAATGGCCTCTCGGATCCCTGTCAGGCCTTGAATAGACTCCAAGAAGGTGCAAGCTGTCCAACGGCACGTCCACCCCTGTCTCCTCCTTTGTTTCGCGCACAGCCGCCCCCTTGAGAGTCTCGCCGAGCTCAACACCTCCTCCAGGAATCGCCCAGTGGTCTTTGTAGGGCTCACTACCCCTCAGGATCAAAGCTACTCCATCCCTTGTTCTGACTATAATGTCAACAGAAATGTCTATCTTAGCAATTGTCAATCTCCTCCACCCTACCAGTCTTCCTCGGCCTTTTTATCACGAAATCTGTCTCTCTAGTCAACTTCATCACCAAACTCCTTCAAAAGAGCTGATCTGAAGCGTCCAAAGACTTCCTTGTTCCTGTCCTCTCCAGCGAACCCCAGCCATATGTCTCTGAACTCCTTGTACTTCCTCAAGTATTCAAACTCCCACTCCAGCATTACTTCTGGTCTTTTCCAATGGTACAATTGGGCGTCTCTGACTCCTGAATAAACTAGATAACCATCACAACTTATACCACCAAATTTTCTCTTAAGGAACATCCCTCTGCTGTAAACAATTCCGGATTCCCCTCCTTTTGAATAGTCACCCGGCCTGAATTGAGGGAAATACGGTTTGGGTTCAGCTTTTTCTAAGGAGAGTTCAAGTCCGGTTATCTGTGAATGTATACCGTCCAACTCCTTTCTAAGTTCATCGCTCTGCCCCTCCAGAACGTTTGTCAAGTCCCATATCACATCCCTATCGATTCTTGTCAAGACGCATTTTTGGCCCTCCTCCCTATAAGGGAGGCGCCAAACCAAGTCAGCTTGTTCCTTCTCAGATTCTGATAAACCTTGGAAATCATGCCATCTTGAGTAGTTTTCAGCATTACTATGCGCTGAAACCTCATTAAGAACATCACATATCAACTCACTTTCCCCTCGATCTCTTGAGTATGAACACTCATCGCAAATATCCATTGCACCAAGGAAGTGTCCAACTGCCTTCAATTCACTCGCATCCCGTCCTCTTAGGGCGGCCACATATGAACCGAGCTTCTCAAACTGTTTCTGCTTGTACTTGAACTTCTTTCTTGAATCTTTTAACATAGCTTCAAGATTATTCCTTCCAAATTCAACAGATATCTCCACACACACCACCTCTTATTGTGTTTTTTACACTTACACTTATTGTATGAGTTACACTAATATATAAACTTTTCTAAAAACCAAAAGATTATTATTTGGGTCTTTTCAAATTTTAGACGTGATGTACACTACTAAAAAGGAGTTGCATACCTCCTGGAGGAACCTGAAACCAAAGAAGGCGTTGGAGGAGTGGGTAAAAGGAATCAGACAGGAGGTCGCGAGGTTTGAAAGGAAAGGTCTATCCGTCAGAATTGAGAACAGCCGCTGGTACGTCAGTAGCCCGTCGGGTGCGTCTGTTGACCCGGGTGCTCACATAATATCTGATGACCCAACTCACCACGACTTCGACCTCAAAGGGGTTGCAAGGGCGATGGAGCAGGTCACAAGCAAGGACAAGGTCTTGAACAGTATAATCTGTTCCATATACTTAACTGACAAGGATGAGGACAGGACATTTGGTGGAGTTCTATTTTACAGCAGAAGGCTTGGTCCCAACAACTATGAGTACTGGGATGAAAGGTATGAAAGGTCTAGGCGCGCCGGAGTCTATATTGAGCTCAGTGCAAAATTGGAGAAAAGACGTGACAAAAAGAAACTCGAAGAGCTGGTCAGCGGACGATATGGCTCTTCAGCAGAGCCTTTATATTTGACACCTTACCAAGTTCCAGGCCTTTTTTTTCCGCCAACTTCAAAGTACTTCTAGCAAGGCAGATGTAAAGGGCTTTTATCCATCTCACCTTACCCAACGCGGCCAGATGCTTCTTTATGGTATTGATATCACCGCGCTCAATCGGTCCTGTGAGTGACTCTATTGCGCCCACATTCCGTATGTTCCTCACGTTTTCCTCAAACATGGGCATCAGCATATCAACTGCCTCGGCTTCGTCTATGCCCACGTCTTTGTAGAGTTCAAGTGCTATTGTGAAAAGGGCAACAGAGAAGTTAGATATCATACAGGAGGCTATGTGGTTGAAGACCTTCTGTTCCCTGCTGATGCGAACAGGGATTCCACCAATATCATGCACCAGTTTCTTGGCAAATGCGAAGGTTTCATCATCGCACTGAACGTCAAAGTGAGAGCCTGGTAGGGATTTGACGCCCTTGCCAACACAGGGGATTGCCTGCATGGGGTGGATTGCAGCTTTTCTTGCGCCTTTTGCTTTCATTACATCTGTTGTGAGAGCCCCGCTACAGTGGATGACGAGTTTGCCACTGAGCACAGGAGCAATCTCCTTGCAAACTTCCTCTATCACGTCATCGTTTGTCGTTATAAACACAATTTCTCCAAGCTTTGCTGCCTCGGCGTTGCTATCGCATATCCTCCCCTGCTTCACGTAGCGCATGAAACTCTCGCATGACTTGATCGTTCTGCTTGAGACAGCCACCACTCTGTATCCAGATCTCTTGAGAAGAACTGCGAGGGATGTGCCGACGTTACCAGCGCCGATGATCGAAACTTTCTTCATCGAAAAAGTTAACAACGTCTTGTATAAATAGGTTTACGCCTTGGGAGATTGTCGAATGAGAATTATGGTTAATTTTAAAACGGTGGAAGTTGTTCTCATTCCCAAGCAGGGGTGCCGGAGCGGTCAAACGGGCAGGACTTAAGCAACCCTTTTCTCGCTGCGCTCCAAAAGCGTTGACGGAAAAGCGGGTGAAGAAATCCTGTGGCTCAGTGCCTTCGTGGGTTCGAATCCCATCCCCTGCACGCGTATGTGAGTTTGGGTCCCAAGTAGGGATGCAAATCTAAAGTCTCATAATAATTCTTATATAGTGGTAATTTGTTTACGTATGTATGAGGCTAACTTTGGATGAGATGCTCTCAACTGCGGAAAATCAAAGGGTCTGGTTCAAGGCAGCTTTGGATTGGGTTTGTCCAGCAGACTACAACGAAGACACTGAAATTTACAATAATGTGATAACTGTGATCGGAAACGCATTTCTAGAGGTCTACAGATACCCGGCCGGATTTGTCAATAGTGATGTTATAAGGGATGTAGATTTAACAGAGATAACTGCTTGGAAACCCGGAGGAATCAACTTTCTAGAAACAAGCTCTAAAAAGAGATGGAGACAAAAGATTATTTTAGGCTCTTACTTCTATGACCCGGAGGACGAGAAAACAGATGTGAGAATCAACGAGCTTTGCGAATGTTTTGAAAATCCGAGGATCCATCAAGACTATGACCCAGACATTCTAGAAAAGAAGCCACATCTCGGCTCAAGAAGAATGGAGATAATAGCAACGCTTTCCCCTACCGATTTCTCAAAGGAGATCGAAAGAATCAAGCGTGAAGAGATCTTCCGATTTAGAGGGATTGGTGAAGAGCTATCCAAGAAATATAGATTGTAGAAGTTCAAACCAGAGATTCCAGTCTTTTTGTTAATAACGAGTAAATTTTAAATGTCTTATTGAGGGATTCGTACTAAATCACTAAATAAGTGCAATACACATCCCCTGCCTCGGGGGCATTCTCACTTTGTTTTGCTAAATCAAGAATCTATATATTTGACAATTGTCCCATCGTAACCATGACCTTGCAGAGCGTGGCTGACGATATACGCTCCATGAAGATACAGGGCGCAACGAATGTGGCTCTAGCAGCTCTCAAGGCGATAAGGCAGCACATAAATCAGGCGGACCTAAAGAACATTGAGGACTTTTCAGACGAACTCCACAAGGCTGGAAAGATACTTCTAGACACCAGGCCAACCGAACCCATGATGAGGAACTGTATAAGGTATATCATCGACAAGACGAGGAGAGAAGGGTCAATCGAGGATGCGAAACTCATTGTGGACAAAACGACCAAAGGCTTCTTGGACATCACGAACAAGGCCAGGGAGAGGATATCCTACATAGGCTCCAAGAGGATTGAGGATGGGATGACCATAATGACCCACGGAAGGTCAACAACGGTGATTCAATTATTGAGGGAGGCTATGAAAACCAAGAAGTTCGGGGTCTTCTGCACCGAGACCAGGCTACTCCATGAGGGCAGGAAGACCGCAGCAGCGCTTCTCAAGGCAGGCATCGACACCACCATGATTCTGGACTGCGCTGCTAGGTACTTTATAAAGGAGATGAACATGGTCATAATAGGCGCCGATGCCCTGACAGCCGAGGGCAACGTGATAAGCGGGGTCGGAGCCAGCTCAATAGCACTTGCCGCAGAGGAATCGCGCGTGAGGTTCTATGTGGCCTCACCCTTGTACAAGTTCGACACAGAGACCGCGCATTCGGAGCCCTTGAAAAGATAGAGGAGGGTGAACCTGATGAGGTCTGGGACAAGGCACCAAAAGGGCTGAAGCTGAGAAACCCTGTGTTTGATGTCATACCGCGGACATATATCGATGGCATAATAACAGAGGAGGGTATCTTCGCACCAGAAACAATCAGCGAAATCGTCAAGGAAAAATACCCTTGGATGTACCGCACCATCTTCTCAATCTGAAACAGTATATGTTCCGGGAGGTCGTATCCCCAGCAGGCCCGTAACTCCAAATCTCAATCTTTAAAAATTGATTTCTTGACAGCAACTGCGTGGTGCCTGGATATATGCCTGAATACATCGGAAAACTGATAATTATAAGGGAAGAATTAGAGAGAAAGATCCAAGGATTTCCTAAGGACAAATGTCAATACGCCTCGCGACTAGTAGAGGTCGTGGTTGGACCTAAGGAAGTTGCTGGTAAATATCTTTTTGAACCAACAGACAAGCTACATTCTTGGAACCATGATGTCAAATTAGGACTATATATAGATCTCAGTCAAGACCAGTTTCCCCAATGTGGGGAGGATATATGTATCCTGCCGGATAGTACTCATCTACTGCGGGAAATACCAGAGTATACCAGTTATGCAAGACAATTTGACAGGGAGTTAAAAGGGATGAAATTCAGCGAGAAGATAGGCGTCTTAGTGAGCTTGTTGTCTGAAGATATGCTCTGTGCTTGGGAGTCCTCATAAGGATACTTCAATTGAGCGCAATGCGCATCCCCTACAATATCTCACCTAATAGCTTAAAACAATCAAATCCTGTGTGTAAGTATCAATGGAAGAACTGGTTAAACTATCCAAATATACCTCTGTATTCTTACTTTTGGCGATCAATCTGGTAATTTTATTCTTTGTACTTTCAACCGAATCTGTCCTAAAGGCACTCCTAATATTCTGGTCTGAAACCATTGTTGTATGTTTTTTCAGTGGATTGAAGATTCTAACTGCAAAGGGGAGTCCAAGGATATCTTCAAAGTATGATAAATTCGTCTCAGCGCTCTCTAAAACCAAGGCAATATTCATATTAGTGATATTCTTTGGATTTTTTGCGGCTGGCCACTTAATGCTAATAGTTCAAGTATTCGGTGGAAACTTAGAAAGAACTCCAATCAAGAGCATATGGCCGTCCAGTTGGCTCGACTCAGAAATCAGGGTATATCTCCTTATGCTAGAAATACCATTAGTTTTATTTAGATTCGCCTTTAACGGCTTAGCCGCGGCTCAGGTCGACTTGATTTTTCCCATGATAATGTTCTTCATAAGTCATGGGTATTCCTTCATCACAAATTACATCTCCAAAGAGGAGCAGAAGCATTCGAGACCAACAGATTATTTGATTCAGCCTTTCAGGAGAATCTATACCACTCAAACGGCGCTCATACTCGGAGCTTTTTTTGTTTTGATCTTAGGGGTGTCTACTGGACCTTTGATTGTACTCTGGGCAATCAAATTAATTACTGATTTGAAAGCTCATTTGAAAGAAAGAGAGAGGTTCTCAGTTGACATCTAGCTGGTAGGCTTCCCGGAGGTAGACATAAAAGGTAGCTCCATCTGTGAGTGACTCCTCCCAGCCCATGCCTCCACCCATCCCGTGGGCCATCTCCCTGGAACCGTACAGGCCAAGGCCACTGGACCTGGTTGAAGCTCCTTTCCCAAACAGTCTGTCCCTAACTTCATCGGCTATCCCCGCGCCATCATCGCTGAAAGAGACTCGGATATAATCCCCACGGAGAGGTTCCATGTCACTGTCAATTTCAAAGCGACAGCAGTCCGCTCTGACAGTTATACAACCAGACTTTGATTTCTTTTCCTCTATCGCATGAACCGAGTTCTTGTCAAGGTTCTGGATTATCCTCTCCAACAGGATTGGATTTGCAGTCACATAAAACTGTCCTTCATCAAAGTCAAGAACCCTCCCGATTTCAGTTCCTGTAGGGGAAGCTCCATCCTCAAGTATGTCGCTCAGTGCGCTGTGCAACTCCATTGTGTACAACTTGGGAGGATTACCCTTCATGGAATCGTTGAAATACTCAACCATTTCCACAGCCTTTCTGGAACCTCTGGCTATCTTGCCAATCTCAGGGACGCCGGCATAGGTGGAGTGGATGGATTTGCCAACAGTCTTGAGAATCTCAAATGAATGGACCAGGTAATCCGGGATTTCCTTGTCGATACCAGCAGGATTCTCCTTGAAACCCTCCAGATATTCGCGCCATTTGGCCAGATTTGACTGTGCCAGCTCAACATGCTCTGTCAGAAGAGCCATGCTGGAATTGTCCAGCTTCATATCTTTCAACTCGATGAACCCTAACTCCCATAAGATGCGCTGAACAGTATTTCCAATGTCATGCGCAAATCCTCTGGATTCGTCTATGAACTCCTTGTCACTCAAAATACAGTCCAAACCATTTTCCATTTCCATCATACCTGTTTTGGATGCTCCTCATCCAGTATCTCCTGTAAAAGTGAAATCTTTGAAAAAAGTTCTAATGAAATCTTTGAAAAAAGTTCTTCAAGTGCTTTTGGGTCTTTTGGATTCCAAGATTTTGGATTCCAAGATTTATCTGGATGCCAATAAATCTCATCCATGTCGTCAGATGTGAAAAGTACAATCAAATGTCTGCCAGAAGAACTGGGCACATTTCTGACCAAATGGCCGTTTAATGAGGAGCAAATTTGAACATCATCGCCTATGGTTCTTTTTTTAAGCAGTAACTCTATATTACCCATGATTGGTCTTTTTTGCCCGGGAAGAAGTTCATACCGCCTCATAAAACTAATATGTTGGGAATCAATATCTTCATTACATTCCTCGGAGTATGAAGGGACGTAGTGGATTGGCCAAGATTTGTCCTCTTTCTCGCTGTACAGTTTCAAAAAACTTTCAACAAAACCTTTCAAAATCATGTTATCACCATTAAGTAATTAATTTATAAGCCTTTTGTTTGGGAATAAAAGAAGATTGCTCCATACCTTCAGACAAGCCGGCTCGAAAAGGTTTTTAAAGGGCCTGGATTTAAGTGTGAACAATGAAAAGGACAGGTCCGACCAACGAGCATCTGAAACAGATAGTAGTTGAACTGCGCGAGCACGGGATAAAAAGCAAGGAGAAGCTGTGGCTCCGGGTTGCAAAGGAGTTATCGCGCTCAACTCGCTCCCGTCGTGCTGTCAACATATCAAGGATAAACAGGTACACAAAGAAAGGGGACATTGTGCTTGTCCCGGGGAAGGTGCTCGCATCAGGTGAACTCAACCATCCAGTTGAGGTGGCAGCTTGGCAGTTCTCTGATGGTGCAAAGGACAAGATAAAAAAGGCAAAGGGTAAGGTTCTGACACTAAAAGATGTAATGAAGTTCAAGGCGAGAAAGGTGAAGTTGATTGGTTAATGTGATTGACGCAGACGGCGCGATTCTGGGGAGGCTCGCGTCCCACGTAGCAAAGAGAGCAATGGAAGGCGAGAGGTTTGCGATTGTCAATGCTGAGAAGGCTATAGTCATAGGGAGCAAGAAACACATCCTTGAGTTCTACAAGAGGAAAACCTCCTTCAAGAGGCAGATAGGTGGCAAACACTTCCCTAAGAGGCCGGACATGGTCCTCAAGAGGACAATTCGCGGCATGGTTCCGAGAAAGACCTATCGCGGTAGAAACGCAATATCGCGGGTCAAGGTCTATCTTGGGGTGCCGAAGGAGTTCGAAGGCAAGGCAAGGAAAATAGAGAAACTTCATAAAACCCAGTTGCTCAAGTTTCAACTGCTGGGAGATGTATGTGAGGAGATAGGATGGCAAAAAAGGTAAAACCCATCTTGGAAACCGGAAAGAGGAAGAGTTCAATAGCCAGAGCCACTGTCAAGCCCGGGAACGGGCTTGTGCGCATAAACGCGAAAGATTTGAATATATGGGAGCCCGAACTTGCAAGGTTGAGGATGAAAGAACCCTTAATCCTGGCCGGGGATATGGTCAAGAAGATGAACATCAGCGTCAATGTCAAAGGTGGCGGGTTCATGTCACAAGCAGAGGCTGCGAGGGTCGCCATTGCGAAGGGAATAGTTTCCTTCACCAAGAGCAAGGAGATTAAGAAGAAGTTCCTTGACTACGACCGACACCTTCTCATCTCAGACACGCGGAGGACCGAGCCTCAGAAGCCATATCGCAGCGCGGCGCGGGCCAAGCGCCAGAAGTCCAAGAGGTAAAAGGTTTAAAAAGACAAAATTAAAGGTGTAAACCATGGATTTGAAAGATCTACAGCGCATCTTAACGGTCGAAAAAGGCGGTAAAGGTATGACTATAAAAGAGATATCTGAAGCTTCAGGTCTGCCAGAAGATAATGTCAAGATGAGTGTATCAAATTATATGGAGGAGGGATACCTAACACTCTCCAGAGAGGGCAATCAAGAACTTTACAGGGCGAAACCTAAACTGATCGGAGATGATTCCCAATGATGTTTCCTGTGAGGTGTTTCACGTGCGGAAAGCCGATTGGCCACCTTTGGGGAGAGTACAAGGAGCGGGTCGGCAAGGGCGAGAAGCCAAAGGAAGTGCTCGATTCTCTGCGTGTGAAAAAGTACTGCTGCAGGGCGGTTTTCGTGGGCAACGTTGACCTGATAGATGACATAGCGCAGTACAAGAAGTTCTAGGATATGATTCAGACGGGGATGTATGCAACCTGGTCATCGAAGATGGAATCAGTTATCTGAAGAAAACCTTTAAAACGAGCACATCATCCTCTTCAATTGCGGGGCCGTAGTCTAGGCCAACCTTTTCCCGCTTCGCGGCAAAACGTTGACGAAAAGGTGTGGGGACAATCTGGTCCAGGACTCGAGGTTTGGGTCCTCGTAACCCCGGTTCAAATCCGGGCGGCCCCATCGAAATCTTTATATCCCCACTGTTCGGTGACCAAAGCGTATGGAACCTAAGGAGCTCAACCTTGTTTTGAGAGACTATCGGGCAGAAGGGACATCTTTTGAGGTCAACCTGGGACGAAAGAGTTGGATGATATATCAAAGGTCTGACACAATAGGTGATTACGTCGAACACAGACTCACGCTGAAGCCTGTGAAGCGCTTTTTGGTGCTGGAGACCATGACTATGGGTGTCGACAGCTCAGACCTGAGCATGGTTGGCAAGGGTTCATTCTTCGATGAGGTAAGGCGTTTCATAGGGGAGAAAGGCTATCTTGGCAGAATATACCACAAAGGCAAGTGCTGGTTCTACCTCCACGAGGTGAAGCCTCCGGAGGCCGAAACCAGTGGTCTGTTGGCAGTTCTTGAGGGAAAGGGGGGCTTGCAAGAGGGTTTACCAGTGCTTCTGGAGCCGGGGGAAAAAATATCCTTCAGGCTGCAGCTCCGGAAATACGGTGAACTGAAAACAACGGACCTGGCCACGATAGAGATAGTTTGACTGGAAAGGTTAAAAACTGTCCGTTGCATCGATTGGAGCTGTGAACAGGAAACTCGACAGGGTCTGGAGGATATTCAGGGACCTGCCACTGCTCGGCAAGGTCGGGATTTTCCTCTGGCTCATTGGGTACCCCATAACACTGGCAGCACTCGTGCTGATTTCGCTGGGCCACCATCTCATGGGCGCAATCGTGTTCTTCATACCCTGGATTGAGGGTAACATGGGCGTGGCACTCGCAGGCAAGGAGATAGTCTCAGCAATAAAGAGGGAGTTCTCCTGCAGGGACAAAAAGAAGTAATTTGTCCTGCAACAGCACATCACAAACTTTTTAAACGTTCCACAGGGATTAAAGTTGCAATGGCTACCAAGAAGGTCAAATCCACAGGACGTTTCGGAGCCCGGTACGGAATAAAGATACGGAAACGCGTCCGGGACATAGAAGCGGTTCAAAAGAAGAAAAGCATGTGCCCGTACTGTTCGAGGGTTGCGGTCAGGCGCAAGTCCTATGGTATATGGACATGCTCCAAGTGCGGGAAGACCTTTACTGGCAAGGCCTACATACCACGGTGATATGATGAGATACGTTTGCGGTGCTTGCGCCAAGGATGTCAATACTGAAGAGATAAAGAAGAGGATAAGATGTCCCTACTGCGGCAACAAGGTCCTCTTCAAAAAGAGACCTGACATCATAAAAAAAGTGAAGGCGCTGTGATTGAAAGTACGACAAAGTTCCAGATGAGCAGACCAAGTATTGCAAAGAAGGTCGTCTCATCAATAAAGCCAGACATGGAATTTGATGCCAGGAGAAAAAGGAGCGATGTCTCGCTCTCTGCGCAGGGCAGAACTGTGGTGTTGAAGGTCAAAGCAGGCGATGTGGCGGCATTCAGGGCGACACTAAACACGTACACGAGGCTAATAGAAGTATCAAGGGGGTTGATTGAAAATGGTAAAGGTTCCACCCGAAATGGGTGACATGGTCAAGAGGTTCCAGCAGCTGCAGCAACAGCTGCAGGTGCTCATGTTCCAAAAGCAAAACATACAGGTTCAGCAGGCCGAGGTAGAAAATGCGTTGAAGGAGATAACAGAGAGCAAGAACAAGGAACTCTATGAGATAATAGGTACCGTCATGATAAAAAGGACTGGGAGCGAACTGAAAAAATCGCTCAAAGGGAAGAATGAGATAATGGAACTTAGACTCTCGACATTAGATAAGCAGATAAACTCAATTACAGAACAGGCGAGGAAGGTCCAGGATTCGTTGGTGGAAATGTCCAAGTCAAGGAGGGGTTAAGATGTCTTTGGAAGGTGCTGTCCGGATTCTTGAACAGATATCAGACGACAGAACAATTCCAAGGAATGTGAGGGAGCGGTGCCTCTCAGCCAGGGAAACGCTCACAGACGCAAAAAAAGAGTTGAGAGTGAGAATAGACGCCGTCCTCCAAATAATGGACAAATTGTCAGAGGATCCAAACATACCTGTATACGCGAGAACTCAGATATGGAATATTGTATCCCTGCTCGAATCAATATAGGAGTAAAGTATTTAAGAAAGTAAGGAGTTTTGACCACCATGGTTAGGAAGCATCTCAGGGAAATCAAAGAGTCACTTTTTGACAAAAAAAGGAAAACAATTTCTGTTGAAAACGAGCCTGATTACATTGAACTTGAGCCTGATGCGTACGCAGATAGGACAGCCAGGATATACGTCAAATACTTTGTTCTGACGGACTACGCAGACATAAAACCAATTTTGGACTCAATAAGAGAAGGCTATACCATAGCAATGATAAGGATATCCCCGCTCAAGCACAAAGACATGCTTGAACTGAAGAGGGCGATCAACAAGATAAAAAACACCATGGACGCAATAGATGGGACAGTTGTAGGGGTGGATGAAGAGTACATCGTAGCCGTTCCAGGATTCGTCGAAGTGGTGCGGGGCGAATCCGAGGAGTAAAATCGAAAGTTCTTTAAGTAAGCCCCATCTATAATTTTCTGATACAACATGGTTGAAGAGACACTTGCACTTGTCTTGGGGATTCTTCTTGGTTTTGCTGCAGCAGTCGTCTATGAGCTGAAGTTCCTCAT
>DAOVEB010000039.1 GCA_030669205.1 Candidatus Parvarchaeota archaeon
CTTTGGAAATGCTTCTAGACTCTCTGTTGTCAGTATGGAAGTGAAGCCCAGAGATTTGATGTGGTGTATCAGCCGGAACACATTCACACGTACACCCTTCTCATCACCGAAGAACATCTTCAAGGTGTTCCATGAGTCGAATGCAAACCTTTTCGCGTTGTACTGGGAAATGTCATCAAGAAGAGATGTGAACGATGGCGCACTTGTGGTATGCGCATGACTCATTATTCCTGGCTGTATCACCTTTATCAACCCCTCCTTCTCCAACCTCTCCCACTCAGTCCAGCCAAGACACTTTGTATGCCACCTTATCATGTCCGGCGTTTCCTCCGTACTCATAAAGAGACCCGATTCGCCATAGTCCAAGGCACCGTTGTATATATACTGGAGCGAGAAGATGGTTTTGCCGACACCAGGTGTGCCTGCAACCGTAACAACCGAACCGCGTGTGAAGCCACCACCACTTATCTTGTCAACACCAGCTATGCCTGTCTTGACCATAACATCATCTACCATAACTATCAATGTATCCTTACAATCTATAAAAACTTACCTCAAGTAGTAAAGAATGGTGGGTATTATCAGGCAACCCATACAGTGTGACTTGTTCACGTCATGTCTTTCTGCGTACCATCCAATTGCAGTTGAGAGTGCCAGCACTACCAAACCCAGAATAGGGTCAAGTGTGAACGTCAGGAAACTTACAAACGCAGCCACGCCATATTTTATTTTCCCGTAGTCCAGCTTGTGAACCCTTTTGCACACAAACGAGCCGAATGCCATCATGAGAAAATACCCCACAATCCCTGATACAAGGCAGGCTACAAGCAGCATGTAGAGCTGGCTGGACGACAGAGTCCCTGCCAACTCGCTCACAGCTGCGATTGCCCCGCTTCTGGGCTTCCCTATTGTCCAGAGCGCGAGAATCGAGAATATTATGTCTGCTGTGTTGATACCGCCGATGGATATCAGGAACTCCTTGTAGTTCCTCTTGTCCCTCAGCTCGCTTGAGAGGAGCGAAGCCTGTGTTGGCCCTATTGCGGGTATGACCGACAGGATTGACACGCCCAGAAAACCGACTACTATGCCAAGGATGGAACTCCTTTTCTCAACTTCCACGACAACGCTTGCCATCTGTTTTGGCACCCTGTTTCCACTCGTCAGCAGCATCGACAGGCCGAACATCCCTGTCAGCAGTGGAAGCAGTGGCTCTTTCATAGCCATGTTCAGGGCGAACAGACCAAGAACACCTGAAAGCGTGAATACGACGAATGCCTCCTTCTTCTTGTCTCTTATCATGAGATGGAGTGAAATCGCCAGGAGGAGCACACCGGTATACTTGCGCATGTATGAGTGCACAAAGCCGATTACAGGGCTCATAATCGGGAACAGTGCTATTGCCAGTAGCATGATGCAGAGGCAGCCGAAGCCGCAAAGTTTTATTGCCTCAAGGCCCCGGCCGTCCATCAGCAGCCTCTGCGTGGGGTAGACGGACAGGACGTTGCCTTCATCAGGAATTCCAAACAACAGCGCCTTTATGAACTCAAAGTAGTTCGCGACAATGGCCATTGATACTATGGCAACCATCAGACCTTCAACACCCAGGAATCCGAAGAACGAAGAGTATGTCAGCAGAACCACTGAGAGGATGTTGATGTGCAGGCCCGGTGTGAGACCGGCCAAGATTCCAAGCCCGATCCCAATGAGCAGGCCCAAAATCAAGGTGATCAAGATATATCATCCTTGATGGTTCTAACTATCTCTTCAGCAACTTCTATAGGGTCCCTGTTTGTTGTACTGATTTCAGTCCCGCCGCCGCACTCATTGAAAATTTCTGCTTGGAGATTCTCTCCTATCTTGTTATCATCCCAACCCCTTCTCCTCAGCCTGAGCTTGAGTTCAGATGGTTCGCAGCGGAGCGTGAACCGCACCGCACCTTCCACCTCCATTGGCAGATGTGTCTCGGCCACGAAGCCGTCCATAGTTTCCAGTTCCTTCGATGCTGCGACATTGTCGACTATCCTGGTTTTCCTTCCCTCGTCATAACCAGTCTCAAAACTCTCAAAGAACTCCTTTCCCACATACTTTAGCTTGAGCCTCTCCGCGACTATCCTTGCAACATCGGTCTTCCCGGTTCCTGGAACACCTGTTATTATGACCTTCATACCTTTGCACTGAGCACAGCCTTTCCGTCCAAACCATCAATTACAAACTCTGCTGACTCAGAGTCCTTGTTCATCCTTATTTCACCTTTCTTGCCAACAGTGGCACTGAACCCATACCTGTCATTGAGGTAGAAATCGACCTGCTTGCCAATCAGCTCCCTGTCAAATATGAAGACGATATTGTTCTTGCTTTCCTTCATCCTGAACCTCGCGTCTCTTTTGCTTTGGATATCCTTCTCCTCGACGTTTCTGACGTCTATTGAAAGTCCAAGTTCCCTCTCTATGCTCTCTATCTGCCTTCCCTCTTTTCCAATCAGTCTTGGAATTTTTTCCTTGTCCACATATACAACAACCTTCCTGTCATTGATTATGCGCACGTCGGCGTCACCAGCGTACTTCCTTATCACGTCCTCAACCGTCCGTTTGGCCAGCTCGCTCATGTGCGTACCGCTGCCGGAAACAGGCACAACAACGGTCTCCTCCCCAAAACTGTACATTTCATACTCGAGTTTGCCATCTGAGAAGTCCTTTACCTCAACAACCGGCCTGGCTAGGTCAGCTGCAACCATACCGCTCGGTACCTTTACCACCATGTTGAGCGAATATACCTTGTTGACCTCACCGTCCTTGATGAAGATTACAGTGTCCAAAACACTTGGTATCATGCCAAGCTCTATCCTGCCAACGAAGCGCTGCACAGCGTCTATAGGGGTCGTGCCATGGATTACACCGACCATCCCAACTCCGGAGAGCCGCAGGTCGGAGTACAGCCTGAAGTCAGAGGTGTTCCTCATCTCGTCGAATATTGTATAGTCCGGCCTGGAGAGCAGCAGTATATCGTGCAGTTCCTCGGATGAGCCGAAGTTCTTGGAGTACTGCGTCACCTCTGCCGGCAACTGCAGGTCACGTGGCGCTTCTATGGTTTTCACAGTTTTTTTGGTGTTGACGTATAACTTTGCAAGTGCCTGTGCAAAAGTTGTTTTACCCATTCCTGGGGCACCGGATATGAGGATACCTTCAGCCTTTTCCGTGAGCCTCTTCACAAGCTTGTCATCCAATTTGTAGTCAATCAGTTCAAGGTTGACAACAGGCCTGACAGCTGTTATCTCTCTGCCGTCCGACAGCGGAGGCCTGCATATCACTATTCTGATGTCCTTTATCTGGGCGATGCTGGAACCCTTTCTCTCAATCTCAACAAACGAGTCGCTGTCCATGCCGGCAAATTCGATGATATTCTTGGCCAGTTCGTCAACCTCACCATCCTCCATCACCTCATCCCTCAGAACCACGAATTTCCATTTCCCCGGCCTTCCTTTTTTGGCATAGGGTTTCGTACCAACCTTTATATGGATTGACATAGTTTCCTTGTCAAAGAACTTTTTAATCAACAGATTTTTTTTCACCTTCTTTGCTTCGATGAATATGACATTTATTCCAAGGGCTTCGGCTGTCTGCGACTGGACATTGTCACTCGTTACCAGCGTGCCGTCATTCCCCCATGCCAGTTCTCTTATCATTGCGTCTATCTCCCCATGCTTGGCATGTCTTATCTGCCCATAATTCGGCCTGGATCCCGAGAACTCCAACTTCACCTTTTTTTTCTTGCATATCTTCCTTAGATTTTTGATTTCATCCAATCCCAGAAAACCAACCTCCTTGCCAAAGTTGGCCTGGTGCTCCAGTTCAGCAACAACTGCGTGGTGTATCAACACCTTACCTGTGATCTCTCCATCCTTGACCATTCCGCTCACCACGCCTTCGATTACAACGCTGGTGTCCGGAACATAGATTTTTTCCCCTTCCATAACTGACTCAACCACGCCCGGTTTTATAAAAGGTTTGTCACACCATATCCATTTTTCCATACAACAATCCTTTTATTCAAACCATTCTTTCCCGTCTGTATGGCTGGATGGCCGCCCCTATCATCAAAAGTTACAATTGGAAACCCTCGCTCAAATGTCGCAGTTGTCACGCTTGCGAGTGATTTGAAAATTCCGAAGGATAAGGTAGTTGCATTTGGCCCGCTCAAGACAGAGAACATAGGAATCGAGTGCCTGGTCCAGAATGTGGTCGCGAATCCGAAGATACGCTACCTCATTGTCTGCGGCGAGGAGTCACCAGGACATAAATCCGGCGCCACCCTGCTCTCCCTGCACAGGAACGGAATCGACAGTTCTGACCACATAAAAGGCGGCGGGAAGATGGCCTATGTCCGCCACCTTGGACAGGAGATTGTGGACCACTTTAGGAACCAGGTTGAGATGGTCGACATGGTTGGGACAACCAATGTCGATGAGATAGTTGCCAAAGCCCTCTCCCTGCCAGAAAAAAAGGCGTATCCGAAGAAAATCAACCCCAAATGCACTTCATCTGTGGAACTGTCCCGTCTGAAACCTGCTTATGCCTCCTATCTGACCCCTCATGTGATATATGCAAAAACCATCTCCGACGCTTGGCATCACGCACTCTGTAGGGTCTGGAACGCGGGAAACGTCGTTGAAAACGACCAGTGGGGCTCGAATACAAAGGAGGTCCAGAACTTGGTTGTCATGGTTTCAGACCCGCTCAAGGAGCCGATGCACCATGACTCCTTCAACTGGACGCGTGACAGGCTTGAGGAGTACAGCAAAGAGTATCTCTCGCCACACAAAGGTGATTTTGAGTACACATATGGTGAGCGCCTCACCAATTGGGGTGACGCATCCCTTGGCGAGGCTTCCTTTGCAATTGACCAGATAAAGGAGGTGGTGATACCGGAACTGAGAAGGTCCCCTAAAACCCGTAGGGCCATCTCAATCACACTGCATCCAATGATGGACGTGAAACTGAACAGCCCGCCCTGCATGGTGACAAACCAGTTTCTCTGCAGAACCGGCAAACTCCATCTGACTACCTACTTCAGGAGCCATGACATCTTCGGTGCAGCGCTTGCCAACTGGTTTGCCCTCGCAAGACTACTTGAATTCGTTGCGCATAAAACCGGAACCGAACCCGGCACAATCACCTCGATTTCGGCGTCCGCCCACATATATGAATCTGACTTCCAGAAGACCATGGAGCTGCTGAAGTCAACGTCCAAGAAAGGGGTTGTTGCAAAGCCACACGACTTCCAGCCAGACCCTGAGGGCTTCTTCACAGTGGAGGTCGACGGAAAGAAGATAGTCGCCAACCACTACGTCACCCTTTTTCCAGGAGGTCCGGGCGTCCTCAGCCATGTGATAAAGGGCAACAACCCGAAGGAAATCTTTGAGACCATCTCCAGGCTCAACATAGTCTCCAGGTACGACCATGCAGCCTACCTTGGCTCAGAACTGCAGAAAGCTCACATCGCAATCAAGACAGGTAAGGACTATGTGCAGGAGGGTGAACCGATTTGAGATGCTTCTTTGGAGTCCCACTCCCAGCATCCATACGGAAGAAAATCGCGCCAGTGGCAAAGGAAATCCTTTCAAACAGTGCGAATGCGAAGGTCGTCAGTGAGGAGAACCTGCACATAACCCTACGGTTCCTCGGCGACGTCGAGCCAACAGAGATACTTTCATCGTTCACAGGATTCACACTCGAACCGTTCCGCGTCAAACTTTCCGACATTGGCGCCTTCCCAGATAAAAGGAATCCGCGCGTGGTCTGGCTTGGCGTGTCCTCCGGCTCAGAAAAGTTGGTTGAACTTTACAACAGGATAACTTCACTGCTTCATCTCGAGTCGGAGAGGTTCCACCCGCATGTGACGCTGGCAAGGCTCCGCTCGCGCATAGAACAGTTCCCAGAAACCATACCAGAACTTGAACCATTCGAGGTCTCAAAGTTCACCCTTTTTTCTTCGACCCTGACACCTTCTGGTCCGGTTTACCAGAATATTTCTTCCATCCCCGCTTAGTCTCACACTCTGTGTCCAGACACATCTTGAACGGCCTGCGGCCCTTACGGAACACGTATATTATGGGTGTCCCGCACTTGTCGCACACCTTGTCGGTTTTCTTTATGAATCCTTTGTGGGGCAGTGGATACATATTGTGACACTTGGGATAGTTGCTGCACCCGCAGAACCTTGAGCCTTTGTGGGAGAAGAGAACTTTTAGATTGCCACCGCATCTGCATTTTCCCAGAATCCCCTGCTCCTCCCGCGTCTTTATCAGCGCGTTGTCCAACCCCAGTCCGATTTCCCGCTTGTGCGAGCTCAATTCCTCTACTATCTCCGCTATCACAACCTTTGCCTTGTTCAGCACTTCCTCGCGCCTTCTTTTGTTGTCGCGTATGTCGTCCATATATTGCCTGAACTCACGGGTCATCTGCTCGCTTATTATCTTTGGACAGTGCTGCTCCAAGGTCTCTATGAGCTTCATGCCGAGTTCAGTGACCTCAATACTCTTTTCTTTGATGTAGTTCCTGTGATACAGTGTTTCGAGTATATTTGCCCTTGTAGCTTTCGTGCCTATATCCTCTTTTTCAAGTGTGTGGAGTATGGATGCCTGGGTATATCTTTTTGGGGGCTTTGTCTCCTTGTCCAGCTTTTCAACTTTTTTGACACTGATTTCGTTGCCCTTTTCCAAGTCCGGAAATTTTTTCTCCTCATACTTTGCGTACCTACCATAGAACTCAATCCAACCGGGCTCCAGTGTCCTGCTACCTGACGAGCGGAACTCGTAATCCCCTATCTTCAGCTTGATTCTCACACTTTCCCGCTGCGCAGATTCAGCAAAGCACGCGATGAACCGCCGCACAATCAGGTCGTATATTTTCTTCTCGTAGCTGTTGAGCTCCTTTGGAACCTCGCCTGTTGGATGTATCGCAGGATGCGCTGGGTCGGTCTTCTTCCCCTCGTTAGGCGTCTTCCCAGCGATTCTCCCACACAACTTTTCGTATTCTCCCTGCTTTGAGAGAGCTTCTATAATCCTCTGCAACCCGAGCTTCTCAGGGAGTTTTTGCGATGAGGTTCTCGGATAACTTATGTAGGCCTTTGTGTAAAGTGACTGCGCCACGCTCAGAATCTGCTTTGGAGAGTATCCGAAGAGGTTGTGCGCCTCAACCTGGAGGGTTGTCAGGTCGAATGGAAAAGGTGGTTTAACCTTGACCTTCACCTTTCTCACATCTGACACAACTGCCTCCTTTCCTTCGCACCCCCTTACAATCTTCTTCGCGACCTTCTCATCTTTCAAATCCTCTCTGTAGAGCGCCTCCTGTTTGCCCCATCTGAGCAGAACCTGCCAGTACTTCTCAGGCTTGAAAACATCTATCTCCCGCTCCCGCTTCGCAAGCAGGTTGAGCATAGGTCCTTGGACCCTTCCTATACTCAACACCTCAAACGCTGGCTTCCCGCCCTTTATGGCGTCAGTGAGCGTGCGTGAGAGGTTCACGCCCCAGAACCAGTCTAGGTAGTGCCTGCACAGCCCGGATTCTATCAGCCCAAAGTCTAGGTGGGCTGATGCCTTTTCATAGGACTCATTTATCTCATTCTTTGTCAATGTTGAAAATTTCATCCGCTTGGCGTCGTCCCTTCCGCAGATGTGTCTGAGTATGTTCCTCCCAATTACGCTACCCTCAACGTCGTAGTCACACGCGACTATGAAGTGCTCAACCTTCTTCCCAAGCCTTTCAAAGTTCATGTAGTACTTCTTGGTGTACAATCTGTTCTTGTCCAGGAAAGTCGGCTCCCACTGTAATCTGAACACGGGATAGTGTGGATGCTTTTCTACTGGCTCCAGACCGAGGAGATGGCCAACAGCAGGCACAATGTAGAGAAGTTCGCCGTTTTTCTTGACCTTGTAATACTCCTTCACCTTCTCGGCCTTTCCAAGAGCGTGTGCTATCTTCTTAGCTGCCTGCGGTTTCTCACAGATTATGAGCGTACTCATGTCACATGAAAGGTTGCCAATGCTTTTAAATTGTTGTGACAATTGGTTTGTCCAAAACTATTATGGTATGCTCTGCCTGTGATACGATTCCGTTGCTCTCCTCACGCAGTATGTTGTAGTTCTCCAAGATTCCAAGCCGGGACAACCTCTTTAAGGCGAGGTCTGCACTGCCAAGCCAGCGGGACGCGAACGGCAACCCCTCATACTTCTTCACCTTCTCTAGGACATCCCTGTTGAGTCTGGTTGGCTTCAATCTCTTCAACCTGTATATCCTTGACTCCTTGCTCTGGACAACCCGTCCCACACCAGTGGTTGCGAATGGCTCGATTGCCACAACCACGCCCTCTTCGAGAACCACATCGCTCGAGTTGTCATAGTTCGGCACG
>DAOVEB010000054.1 GCA_030669205.1 Candidatus Parvarchaeota archaeon
CGAAGTCAATAAGGATGGAGGGCGGAAGATGCATCACGCCCAAGACAGTTCGAAACTGGTTCAGTTACCTGCGGAAGCCTTACACTTACAAAGGCTACCATCTTGAGAGGAAGCTCAGCTACTTTCCCGGCTTCTTCAAGAACAAGCTCGGCCTCAGCAGGGTTCATGTTTACTATGAAGAACCTTCACCAGAACTAGTGGAACTGTTCCATTTGAAGGACTTTGTTGGGATGTTGTATGACCCTAGGACGAACAAAACAGTACTTGCGGTAGAGTATGTTGTGCCAAAAGAGAATTTGGGTGATTTCTTAGGCCTTCTGCCTAAAATCAGGGAAAAGGGTTTATGTTCAGATTTTGTACACTACATAATACGTTCGGCTTACAGGATAATTTCACCATTGCATAGAGTAATTGATATCAATGGTGCCTTCCATCCTGAGAAGAACGACCCAAATGAGGTAGAACTCCAAGTCAAAAAGCTGGACAAGTTTTTGGAGCATGGAACAGGGATAGAGCTCGTTCCAATTGTAAGACGCAACCCGTTGATAATACCGGTACTTGCTGAGTACATGTACGAGCACAGGTCGTCTGTCCGGGTGTGGGAGGCTTTGAAGTCCAAACTTGGTGATTCTGTTTGGGACTATGTAAAGAATTTCAGAAGGAGAAGTGATGGCGTAGGACTGAAAAGAGTCCAGGGTGTTATGAAAAATCTGAATACCTTTGGGCTTCTCAACCAGATGAGGATGGTTTATTTCCCTTTGGAGATGAAAAACCTCTTTATATACACTGTTTTCAACTTCTCCAGCAGAGACGAACTCCTAAAAAAGATGGAATCCATATCCCTCAACTCAATCATAGTAAACTTCTTTCCGATTGAAGGCAACAAGGCCCTCCTGATATATCTAGTTAACGAAGAGTCGATGCAGAAACTCTTCGAGCTCTTATGTTCGAGCGATGTTGAGTACATGTTGTTCTTTGACTACTTCAAGTCCATGGAACTGGTCACAACGACCAAGTACAGCATCTTTGACTATGTGAAGATGTTCGACCCGAAGACACGTTCTTGGAAGTACAACCAAGACGAAATGTTGGCTGAGCTAGAGAATCTTGCCTAAATTATAGTAGTCTACACTCCACCACGCCTTTCTGAGCACACCTTCACACTGATAACCGTTCCTCTTGTAGAAGCGCAAAGCTCCAAGGTCTATGGCAGAAATCAACTGTATTTTGTGGCACCTTTTTCTCACACGTTTCTCCATCTCTTTCAGAAGCTTGCTACCCACACCAGAGTTCCTGAATTCCTCTTTCACACCTAGCCATAGCAGGTAGAAGACACCACCATAGTAGTAGCCATGGGCGACTCCTATGGGCTTATCATCCTCCTTGGCAACCAGATAGAGCCTGTTGTTCCTCTGCATGAGTCGCAGTATCTCGGACTCGCTATTCTTATATATGAACACTGAGACAGCATGCTTTGGAAAGACCTTATTCATACTGCTGAATATACCTTCCAGTATGGAAGAGGTCTTTTTTACGTCCTTTGTTTTGAGCTTTCCTATCTTCATTGTAAAAAGGTGGGGGGACACCCCCCAAAGGTTTAAAATTTGTTTTTAAGGAAAGAGACTAGTCAGTACCGTCTTTTCCGTTTCCTCCGCCGGACATTTTTTCACCTCACAGAACTTTTACAACAGTCTGGTTTTATCTTGTACGGGTAAATTTTTGAACAAAAATTTCCCAGTTTGATGGTAAGAAAAACACGGCAAATTTTCCACTATAATTTAAAACAACCCGCTGGACACAACTATTATGCGGATTGGAAACGAGCTGAAGGCCGTCCTGCCCGTTTCTATGCTCTCATACTTCTTTGTCTCCTGCTGGACCTTCTTAATTCCATTGATGCAGAGGCAGCTCGGTTTCCTCTACGCAGAAATAGGTATGGTTGTCAGTATTTCAATACTCGCTTCATTGTTTTGTCGTCCCTTCCTAGGTCACTTGGCTGATAGGTTCGGCACCACCTTTATACTCAAGCTGTCCATTTTTGGCCTGACACTCTCCAATGTCATAGTATTCTTTTCCTTCAATGTTTTATCCTTCATAGTCGCTTCGACGATTTACTTGGTGTCGAAGGCCATGGTGTACTGGACATCGATGCTTGTGATAAACTCAAGCAGACGGCAGATATCCCTCTGGCTCTCGTTGAACAGCTTTGGGGGGTTCATTGGATTCGTTGTGGCGACCGCAATCTCCACCTTCTTCGACCCGCGGCTGGTCTTTGGCCTGCTCTTCTTCCTACCGCTGCTCGCTCTCCGGGTCAGGGATGTCAAGGTGAAGCGCAGGAAGGCTACAAGTGGAAGAGTCACCACGGGCCTGCTTGTCCTGAGCGCAGCGGGCTTCTTCATGGTCTTCCATGTTGCCATGTGGTCAAGCTTTTTCCCCATATATCTCAACAGCTTCCTCCCAAAGATGCAGTCCTTCCTCTCAACCGGCCTCTTCCTCGCCTGCGACAGCCTGTTATTTACTTTTGTTTTTTACATATCTGGAAAGGTCAGTACAAAGACAAGGGGCGCAGCAATGGTGGCAGCCACGACACTTGTCTTCACCTCAATCGTTTCCGCCATACCTCTGCTGCCCCTTGCGCCTTTCCTTCTGGCCTTTTTGGTCTTCAGGAACGTCGTAATAGCGTTCAGGATGATTGGGGTCGCCGAGATGGTCAGGCGCAGAGGCTTCAGCAACTTCCAGACCCAGTTCTACTCTACCTTCGCGAACTCGGCGTTGATATTCGCCCCACTCTTGGGTGGCATTGTCTCAGATTCGTTCGGTCTTGACTGCATCTTTTACCTGTCAGCACCCTTTGGTTTAATCTCATCACTGCTCTTCCTGCTATAGAAAACCTTTAAAAGTGGTTGAGCCATCCATTTTTACCATGAGTAGGGCGCGGATAAAGCTGAGCAGCACACAGACCGAACTGCTTGACGACATATGCGGGCAGATAAAGGAGATAGCTGATAAGCTGGGCGTCACCATCTCCGGACCGATACCGCTCCCAACCAAACGGCTGAAGGTCCCTGTTCGCAGGAGCCCTTGTGGCGAGGGACGCGAAACGTACGAGACATGGGAGATGCGGATTCACAAGAGGCTCATAGACATGGGCGTCAACGAGCGGGTGCTACGCCTGATTATGAGGATTCCGATTCACAAGGATGTCAACGTCGAGATGGAAATAGTTGACTGACTCTCACAGGCTGTAGAGTTCTGCGTACCGCTTGAAGTCCTTTATGCGCACTGTCTTGGCCAGCGCATTCAGCGTTTGCACAGTTGTCCCGCACACCTTGGCAACGCGCCGCTTGCTCACCTTGGCACCGCACACATCAACTGCTATCAAGTATGCTAGGCCGAGTATCACCTTGTAGCTTCTGTTTGACTCGAGCTCATCGCAGATTGCGCCAGCCACAGTGATAGTTCTCTCCTCGACTCCGAGCTCGTATCCCTTCATGTACACAAAGTTGCTGGCCTGTAGCTGGCGCAGAGGCGTCTTCAGTTCCCTCGAAACGAACTTTGCACTGTCAAGAACCTTCCTTACAGTTGTGAATGATGCAAAGGCTATGTCCTCGTTTGAATACGGGAGACCTTCCCTGCGCGAGAGCAGGCTGAACACCCCGCCGATGAGCGCGAGCCGGTCCCATGGTCCTCTGGCTCCTTTTTTGTAAAGCTTCATGTATACTTGCATCACATCCTTCACGAACCATGCTGGAGCGCCTAGCGTGGCATTCACTATCTCAGTCTCATGGTATAATCCCTTTAGCACCTTCTCCTCTGACGTGCGCATTACGAGGTGGATTCTGCGGCTCTTCGGCGAGTAAAGTATGCTTTCAGCGAGATGGAACCGCACGTCCGTTGAAAACAGGGACTCGTGTATGACCAGGCCGCATTGCTTACAAAACAACTCGGCCCGCTTCTCGTCCAGTTCGGGTTTTTCACCGCAGTCCGGACACGAGGACACGTCGTACGTGATTATCATACTGTATAAAGAGCGTTCTCAGACCTTTATAAATGGTTCAACATAGGCCGACCTTATCCCTCATCTCAGCGAGAAGTCCGTTGTTCAGGTATGCCCTGGAAATCACCTTTTCCATGGCCGCTACGTCTTTGGAATCCAACTTGAAGCGATTTGATAAGGGTTTGTTGTATCTGTTCTTCAAGTAGTTGTTCAAAGGCGAAATAACTTCATACAAGAGAACACGGTCAAACTTCTGGAACTCACCATATTTCCGGAAATCAGCGTACAGTTCAACTTCGAACTTCATATTTTTTAAATGCCTCATCCAATCAACAGCTGTTGAAAATGCCCTTATCTCAGAACTTCCAATAGCGGCACAGACGTCTTCAAAAAGTAGTTCCACGTCCGTCAAAATCTTAGCCTCTCTGACGGCCATCATGGCCAGTGACTCCATATGTCCATTCCCTAAGCACTCCAGTTCACATCTCACAGTTGCAAGCTCCTCCAATGAGGTTGAGACCCTTTTGATGTCAGCCAAACGGACCCCACGGAACTTTTCAGATTTTTTTGTGATGCCACCGAGACCGTTTCTGATGGT
Organism: Candidatus Parvarchaeota archaeon; assembly: GCA_030669205.1. Lineage (GTDB taxonomy): Archaea > Nanobdellota > Nanobdellia > JAFCGN01 > DAOVEB01 > DAOVEB01. The sequence continues at coordinate 4,596 of DAOVEB010000054.1, forward strand.
CACCACGTAATCGAGACTTCTCTTGCTGGGGCCAATCTCAAATACAACCGTTGCGAAGTACTCTTTATTTTTCCTCAGTTTCTCGGCAAACTCGACTATCAGCCGATTTTCTTCGCCGACCCATGATGCCATGTTCAGCACGGGTCCGACCGCATTCTTAAGAGTTGCCAAAACGATATAAATTATCTGATGGCTAGATATCGCATGGAAAGAAAGATCAAGGACTTTTACAACAGACATGCTGGAAAATATCACCAATTCATAAAGAAGGAAGCTTTCTACAACATCTACCTTGAGGTGCCTGCAACGCTCTCCATGCTCGGTGAAGTTAAGGGTAAGCGGGTTCTTGACCTGGGATGCGGCTCAGGAATCAA
>DAOVEB010000056.1 GCA_030669205.1 Candidatus Parvarchaeota archaeon
GTCTGGCGGCTGAGCTTGGAGTAGTGGATGACCACACCAATCTTGTAGAGCTTCGGAGGTTTCTCTGCCATTCTGTTCTCCTCAGTAAGAGAGTGCGTTTTCCGTCCTTCCTTGCTTTATATTTTACAAAATATAAAGCAATTGTCAAGCGAAATCTCAAAAAAATTTCCACAAACCCGGAAACTGCGGGATGTTAACGATATGTTGTGGATTCGGCTATGCGCACCCACTACACAAGGTAGGCCCTGGACACCTCAGACCCAAGCCACACACCAGTTTATCGCGGCCATTTCGCGCTTTTGCGGCCAGATTCGACCTGAACCTGCTTTGCTTTCCCGCACCCGGGAGTCTTCAGAAACACGATGTTCATTGCGCTGCGAGTCTCACCTGCGAAGTTCTTGCACACATACCGCGGACCCCGGGCACAGCCGGGCCTCTCGAAGTATATTGACCCTGGAGAAGAACGTCCCCTGCCCTTCTCTTGGAGGCAGCTTATCGAAACGACCTGGACACGGAAAACCTTTGCCCAGACAGCCTACTTATCGTATATTTGTGGGAGATGACCCGAAGCACGTTTCCAATGGGGGAGGGATAGCAATGTCGGCCCAGTTGAGAGTGACTCTAATGGCTCTGCTGACTCTGACGGTCGTGTGCTCAGTTGCCCAAGACTGTCTGTGTCAGGAGGAAGGCAACACCTACGACCTGTCGAAGGTTCACGGGGTGCGGCGCCTGGATGACAAGGGCGCACTAACACTGCTTGCGAAAAACGGCTTCGTGGTCCGGCCTGTATATTACAAGCAGATATTTCAGCCGTACATCGGCGGCGGCCTGCCCAAGTACGTGACGACCGACTCGGTGTTCCGGACGTACCACGTGATTCTTGAAGAGTCGGTGCGCGACATGGAGAAGTCGAACGCCGCGACCATCAGGGACTTCTCGGCAAGAGCTGCCCGCGCTGCGCTCAAGGAGCTGTCCGAGGCGAAAATCGAGCAAACCCGGAAAGCCGCCCGCATGCTTGCCGCGTACTTCAGCCTCGCAGCATAACCTTGCACCTGCGGCCATTCTTCATTATACTTCCCGACAAGGGAAATGTCGGACAGATTCTCGCGAAGAGATGCCCGAACATTCAGCGAAGGGCACAGGATTAGCCTTGCGGTTGAACAAGCAAACCATGCCCCCTCTTCCGAAGGAAGATAATGGTGTGGAAATTTGTTTTTCTAAGTTGAGAAACTGAGGCGAATGGACTATTATCTTTCACGATAGCCAATTGGCAAGAACTGCGGACGATTGTTTGCAAAGAGGTTTCGGGGCAAGTAAGAGATAGACAGATATGGGCAAAAAACTAACTGCTTTGACTTCTGCAATCTGGGTCTTGCAGGATGAATACCCGAGGGAACTGGGAACGTCAGAAATAGCATATCTTGCAGAAAGGAGAGGATATTGGTCGCATCGAAGCAAGACGCCTGCACAGACGATGGAAGGCAGAATGAGCACCTATCTCAGAAAAGGCGGTCAGGAAATAGAAAGAATCAAAGCAGGCTTGTTCCGTTATGTTCCGCAATCCGGGCTTTTCCCCATATCGCCAGTAGAGGCACGTGAATATTCAGACACTGAAAAGGGTTTTGAACATAGACTAAAACCCGCACATGCCCTTTTACGAGTGCAAAAGTACCTCCAGGATGTAAAAAAACAGACTGGGGATCAAACTGCTCCGATAAGGCAGGAACGTACCGTCTTGCTTAACAGCACCGTGGTTTTTATAGTTGGTGCGTGGCAATATTCAGTGAAACAGCTAATACGGAAGTCAGCCATGAGTATATTAGGACAGGTGAAGCAATATAAAGAATTGCCAGACTCTTTGATAGAGAAGGTGGCTGATTTTGTTCAGAAACAGAGTCTATCGGGTGGAATTTCTCACAAAGGTCGTAAGAACATAAAGAAATACGTGGAATCTGAGCTCATGAAATACAATAGTCCTAATGCAAAAAGAACAGTTCGATTATTCAAGGATTGTCTGGGCATAATGGACATATCATCCATGTGGAAAGTGGGACATATAAAAGAGGCGAATATGTGCAAGAGACTGGACGATCATGTTAATGCGAGGCATCTAATTGTTCATGAATCGAAGATTTTCGATTTTGGAGGAAGAGAGGTTGAGAAGATACTAAAGTTCTTCCGAGCTTTGGTTAAGGAAACGGATGCTTGCGTATCGGCACATGTCGATAGAATTGTGGCAAAAGCAAAAAGTAAGGGAACGGGCGGTCGTGACTGACGGCTGGTGGATGGTTTCTGAGTGTTTTTCACACGGCTGTGCCGAAGGAGTTATCTTAAGTGCGGACAAATGTGATTTACTGTGATGACAACCTCGTGAGGCTGGCTCAATTCCCTGACGAGAGCGTTGACTTGATCTACTTAGACCCGCCATTCTTCTCGAACAAGAAGTATGAAGTGATCTGGGGTGACGAAGGAGAGGTTCGGAGCTTCGAGGACAGGTGGGAAGGAGGAATTGAGGTTTATGTTCAGTGGATGAAGGAGAGGGTCATCGAGATGCAGAGGATTCTCAAGGATACCGGCTCAATCTACCTTCACTGTGACTGGCATGCATCACACTATTTGAAGGTGATGATGGATGATGTGTTTGGGTACGGTAACTTTCAAAATGATATCGTCTGGTATTACAGGGGCGCCGGTGTTTCCAAAAAGAGGTTTGGTAGAAGACATGACATCATACTTTTTTACACTAAAAGTAGGGAGAACACTTTCAATATCGATGATGTGAGAACGCCCTATGCAGAAGCGACACAAGAGAGATTCAAACATCACATCGGAAATATCAGAAAGGGCAGAGATTTTGGACTTCAAACTCTGCATCCTAAAGGTAAGCACCCTGATGATGTATGGCAAATTCAGCCTGTTGCCCCTTCTGATACAGTACGGAAACTTTACAACTATCCAACCCTGAAGCCAGAAGCACTGTTGGAAAGGATTATCAAAGCCTCTTCAAATGAAGGTGATGTTGTCCTTGACCCGTTCTGCGGGTGTGGAACAACTGTTGTCGTCGCTGAGAGGCTGGAAAGGAAGTGGATAGGAATTGACATATCGCCAACTGCTTGCAGCCTCATGAAACTTCGCTTGAACAGGACGGGTGTAAAGAATGTTAGCCTTATCGGCATGCCTGTTACAATTGGGGACTTGAAGAAGCTAAAGCCCTTCGAGTTCCAGAACTGGGTAGTGATAGAGGGTTTCAATGGGAGTTTGAGCCCAAGGAAGGTTGGAGATAAAGGCATTGACGGTTTCACATTTATGTCCCATGACCCTATTCAAGTGAAGCAGTCTGAGAAGGTGGGCAGAAACGTCGTTGACAATTTTCAGACTGCGGTTGAACGGACGAAAAAGCAGAAGGGTTATATCGTAGCTTTCAGCTTTACAAGAGGTGCTAAAGAAGAAGCTGCTCGATGCAAGCGACAGAAGGGTCTTGAAATAAAGCTCGTTCCTGTTAAAGACTTGCTGAAGAAGATGCATTCCAAGGGCAGTGGACAATTCTCTTTGCTTTTTTGAATTGGTGAGCCCGTAAATGTGACGGGCGGGTGAAAAGTGTACCAGGCGGCGGGCGAAAAATGTACCACCTGAGACACCAAAATAGCCCCCACTTCGGGGGCTCGCAATGACTGGGCTTAGCGGCTCACCTACAAAAATGTAGCCGCTCAGAAATGCAGGCAGTCACTGCAAGATTCCGGGTGGGGGATGGTGGTATAATACGGAATCCAGAAAATAACCTTTTATAGTTGGACTACACAAAATGTCATTGCGAGCGAAGCGAAGCAATCTCGTAAGTTACTGTTACAGAATAAGTTACATGAGATTGCCACGTCGCTATCGCTCCTCGCAATGACCGGAGGCATCAACAGCTACTTTCTGAAGTCCGTATAAGTAGCCACCGCTTCGGGCTATGCTGTGTCGGATGATGGTCCGGGGGCTTGTCTCAGGGTATCGAGGAGGGCGTTGACCTCATCGAGCTCGCGGCGGTGTGCCCCGTGTGCGACCCGGTCTTCGCAGGCAGCCTGCGCTTTTTCGAGGCATTCCCTGCCCTGCTGCGCCTCGCCTGTTTTGACGAGGAAGGCGCCGTACTCGCGGTAGAAGATCTGGTTTGCCGCCTCGGCGCACTCGCCGGCATGCTCGAGCGCG
>DAOVEB010000041.1 GCA_030669205.1 Candidatus Parvarchaeota archaeon
TATGTTTGAGACTGTCATGGAACTCAAACATCTTGTAATCGAACCATTCTGCCCGGATTCCATGAAAAATATCTGCTACTATCTACACTTCAACAACAAGTTCAGGGAGCCTATACCTGGGGATGGACCAATAGATTTAGATAACAAGGCCTCAATAGAATCAGCATTTGAGGAATATAAGGGGATGGACAAATACATACTCGAACCTGGAAAGAGTGTGATTGCCCAGACCTACGAAGGTCTAGGAGTATCTGAATGGTTCCTGATGAAGCTGGAGAACACAACACAGTTTGGAAGAGCTTTCATCAACCACGCGTCGCACGGGTATTTGCACCCAGGTCACGGAATAGACAAGCCAATACATCTAATGATAGAGTTGACTAATTTAGGCGAGCGTCCAGTGAAAATAGAGCCCGCAAGGATTGAAGACGGAAAAGTGGTTGGAACTACGTCCTTCAGAGCTTATCTCATAAAACTTCCAACTAAGGCAGAACCTTACGTGAAGATGGGTAAAAGGCTGCAGATGGATTCCTTGGATAGGAGCTAGAGGACTGATTCCAAACCGAGAGTTTCCTCTGCGAAGAGATAGGCTTCAGATCTCTCTTCACACGGTGGACATGCACCACACGGACCTTCGCCTTTCAGTTCCCAGCACGAATACGAAGAGTTGAGCGCTTCCAAAAACTCCGGATTGCAGTCAAGTGCAAAGCCAAAAGCTTCGCTCTTACTCAAACCCAAGCGCAGGAAAGGCATGAAGAAAGTCACCTTTCTCTCGCCATCAAGTGCTGTTGACAGTGTATTCATTGCATAATAAACAGCTGGGCTTCCGTCACCGAAACTCTTATCTGTCATCACATTACCATTCGAAACGATGCTGTACATTGTACCATCATAAGCTTCCCATTTGGGGTCTGAGCGACTTTTAGCAATTCTCCTACAGACTACTGCCATCTCCACATTACGAGCATCATACCTATTCCTTGTTGAAGCAGTTCTGTACTTCTCCTTAAACTCTTTTGAAGGAATTGGATGGGGTTCAATCTCAATTTCCAGTATTGACTCAGGATACTGCTCAGAAGCAATCTTTGTAACCTCAAACGCCGCTGCTAACTCGCTCTCAAGATTGCTCTGCCCCCTGTCAAAAAAAACAGGAAGTATCTTGTCAACTCCCATGTATTTGAGCACAGATATGGCTCCTGTTGAATCAAGGCCTCCTGAAAAGCTGTGCACAACATTTTTTCCCTTCAGAATGTGTCTAGCACTCCTGACTCTATCTACAAAATGTTCTTTCTCTTTGAAGTATTCGTGCATGGCTCTCACCATCAAATAGTAACATCTTAATGGCAATCGGTATTTAAAATTTATTGAATTCAAATCCTGCTCAGTAGAAGCGCGGGCAGGAGGCCCGTTGATATTATTATCACAACCAGCGCTATCAGCACTGCAGCCTCTGTTTTGGTGAGACGCAGCTTTCTCTTTGATGCGCCTATTTCCAGGACCCGCGCCAGATTGGCGTAGTAGACCCCGCTGAGCAGCAGATTGAAGATGAATGTGCCTGCAATGAGCGGCGAACCTATGACTGAGAAGAGGATGTAGAGTTCTGACACGAAAAGCGGGAGCGGTGGGATGCCTGCAAGGGAGAAAAGAGAGACAATCGCAGCAAGCGCAAGAATCCTGTTTGAGGCTGCAGCTCCCCTGAGTTTTCGGATGTCACTTGTGCCGAACCTCTGGGCGATTATGCCGAGCGCGATGAAGGCGCAGGATATCGAAATTGAATGGTTGACTATGTGGAGTGTCGCAGCTCTTGTTGCGCCCGCGCCGACTGCAAGCATTATATAGCTCAGGTTCGCTATGCTCGAATACGCCAGAAGGCGTTTGAAATCCCTCTCAGAGAGCGCAGAGACATTTGCAACTGTCATTGAAATCAGGGCTAGACATACCACTATCATTGAGCCGGAAGAGAAGATTGGAAACAGTGTCATGAATCCTGCTGCCCCCACCTTACTCAAAACCGCTGAAAAGAGTACCACAACAGGTATGGACGCAGTTGAATAAACCCTCGCAACCCACATGTGGAACGGTACTATACCCATCTTCACGCCGAAACCCGCGATGAGAAAGATAAAAGCCATTGGAGATGTTGAGAGCGCCGAAAACGCGAGTGAGCCCGTTTCTGCCCAGACTATGGCTATAGACAGGATTATAAAGGACGTGCCAATCGAGCTCAGGAAGAGATATCTGGCAAGAGCCTCTATCTTTCTCCTTGAACGCTCAAAGAGCAGGAAATACGATGCAACCAATGCCATCTCAAAGAAGATGAACAGTGTGAAGATATCTGTTGCCGAGAGCACGCCAACGCTTCCGCCAAGTAGAAAGAGGGTGAGTGAGACATCCTCGGGCTTTGGGTCCCTCCAAATCAGCAGGGTCACCAGTCCAATGAACACAAAAACGAACTGCAGAAGTGTGAGTCTGAGTAGCACAAGCAGGAAAAGGAAAATCATGCCCAGGTAGCGTGTCCTATTCCTCACAAAACAGGACAGGCCTGCGACCAGTATCAGCAAGTAGGGAATCATGCCATCACCCCCATCAGATACGAGATCATATCAGGAAACAGACCAACTGCCACCAAGACCAGTGCCAGAAGCGCCTGTGGAAGCCACAGGTGCAGCGGCAGTTTTTTGACCCTGACCGGCTTGCCAAAGAAGACGTTCCGGAGCAGAACCAATCCATACGCAAGGGTGACCACACCGGCAGAGATTGCCAGCAGCAGTGCCACTGCATCCGCACCCATAGCCTCAAAAATCATGACCTCAGAGACAAAAGACGCCATGGGCGGCAGGCCCATGAGCGACAGTATTCCGACAAGTGCAACAACAAAGAGTTTTGGAAGTCTTGAGTTCAGACCGCCGATTTTCTCCATCGTGCGCGCCCCTGCCGAGTACATCACTGAACCGGCGCAAAGGAAGAGCAGGGACTTGAACAGCGAGTGGGTAAAGATGTGCATAGCTGCCCCAACTGCGGAGGATGATGCGATTCCAAGCAGCACATAGCCCATCTGTGATATGGTGGAATAGGCAAGGAGTCTCTTGATGTCACTTTGTGCCATTGCCATAATTCCTCCGTAAAGCATTGTGAAGAGCGCCATCGTGAGCACCACACCAGTCGGAGGCAGCTGGAACGTCAGCATGAGCACACGGATTATCCCGTAACCCCCCATACCCACCATGAGGCCGCTGAGCAGTGCGGAGAACGGTGCAGGCGCCTCTGAGTGCGCGTCGGGCAGCCAGTTGTGGAAAGGGAAGATTCCCATCTTGATGCAGAAGCCTACAAATATCAGCACAGGTACTGCTGCAGGGACACCAACCATGTCAAGGGCCATAAACTCAGCTGTGCCCTTGATTGTATAGACCCAGACAAAGGAGAAGAGGATGAGCAGCGCACCTATGTGCATGAAGACAAAGAACTTGACAGCAGTCATACCCTTGTACTTGCCCTCGCCAAAGCCCGCTATGATGAAATACGCCGGGATTATCATCGCCTCCCAAAAGAAGTAGAACTGGAACATATTTGTGGACAGAACAACACCAACCATTGCTGAGACAAAGAGCAGAACTCCGACTGAGAAGGTGCGCAGTTTCTCCTCATAGGAGTAAGAGAACCAAAGTGCTGCACCGGAAACCAGCAGGATTGCAAAAACCACTGAAACGCTGAGCCCATCAACCATCAGGTCGAAGTTGAACCCGAGTTCAGGTATCCATGGATAGCTCTCGTAGACCATCCCACTCTCCAGAACAACAGGCACACAACGGACCGCTACGGTCAGGGATAGGACTATGAAGCCGCAGGAGACGATTGAAATGGTTCTTCTCCCGAATTCGGCGAAGTAGAGCAGCGCAGCTGCAGCAACTGGCAGGAGCAGCATAAGAATCAGAATCAAGGCACAGCACCCCCATAGAAAATTGAAATCACAAAGACCAGAAGGATGCCCACAGCCATCATCATGATGTCCCTGTTCAGGGTGTCGACCTGCGCACTGCGCACCTTGGTCGATATCCATGTGAACCAGACAGCAATCTGCGCGCCCAATATACTGAAGTTGCGCTCAAACCGCGACAATCTCCCACGGAACTTCAGGTTAAGCAGGGTCAAGAGTGAACCAACCACACACACGGGCAAAGCAATCATCCAGTCAGGCACGTAGCCAACTGCTGGTATTATCATCTCCCACCCACCTCCTCGGTTCCAACGAATCTCCAGATGAAACGTGCGAGTAGGAGGGCTACTGCAAGGGTCGCACTTTCTATGGCGACCACAGCCAGGGCGAGGGCCTCGTTCCCAGACTCTGCGAACACTATCATGGCAGGGTAATTCAGGACAGCAATACCTATCATCATCCTCATCATGTTCGGCTTTTTTGACATTATATACAGGGCGAGCACAACTATGGATACCACTACAAATTCAATCATCGGACATCACCTTCCCAATGCCAACAACTGTGCAGTAGACAAGCGAGGCTATCAGAACAGGAAGCGGAGTGTCAAAAACAGTATTCGGGCCTACGGGGTTTCGGGCCACAACAAAGCGTGGCAGGAGCAGAAGTGCCAGAAACACAACCAACAGCAAGGCCTCCAACCCGTGTCTAGTCCTCATCTTCCACCCCCATGTCTATCAGCAGGAATGCGCTGGTGAATCCACTTACAGCCATGAACTGGAACGCAAAAAGGTAGAACATCCCAAGAGTCGAAAAGTAGAGCGCCAGTGTGCAGCCAGCGACCCAAAACCAGATTATAGCCCTTCTGGAACCCCTTGAAACCGCCATCGCCATCAGCGGCGCTAGCACCATGAAAGCTGTCACGACATCCATACAATCACCATCTGCAGTATGCTAAGCGGTACGAACACTCTCCAGCACACGGATACCACATCGGTTATCCTGTACCTGGCAAAGGCGGCGTTGAGCAGAGCGAGCACGAATCCGACAACAACTGCCTTGAGCCAAAAGAAACCGGGTCCAAAGTAAAGGGTTGCTATTGCGAGCGACAGAAACGCGAACTTGAGGTTGCTGGTGTAGTTTGTGAATGCCAGAAGCGGGCCGGAATACTCGGTCGCCCACCCAGCAACTATCTCCTCACCAGCGTGTGGCGCGTCAAACGGTATAAGTTCGAGCTCAGCCAGGGCAACAAAGACAACAATGAAAAAGCCAAAGACAAGGAGGGGATTGAAGTTATGGATGATATTGAAGTCACCGTCAGTGATGCCAGGGGTTATCAGTAGTATAAAGAGCGGTATCTCAAACGATATCTTCTGCAAAAGGTTGCGTGCAGAGCCTACAAGGGCGTAGCGGTTTCTCTGGGCATAACCCATCATCCAGACAACCATGGAATCCACCATCAGCACGGCCACCACAACAAAGACGCTGTAACTGAATGGTATGAACCAGACTGTGAACGCGGAAAGAAGGACGCAGAGCCTGACAAAGGGCAGGAGTTCAAAGTAAGGCTCAACATTTGAAGGGGTATTGCGCCTCTTACCCATCAACTTCAAAAAGTCAAATACCGGCTGGAAAAAGCCGAATGCCGTGTTGTACTTGGGCCCGAATCTCATCTGAAACCTCGCACGGGTCTTCCGCTCCATCCAGTCGAAGAAGAAGGGGCTGTACAACAAGAGTGCCAGACCAAGGATTATTTCCATACCGTACCACCCAGCTGCAGCATTATCAGGATGAAGAGTCCGAGGAAAACAAATGAGTAGAGGTTCTTCGAAAGCAGTGCGAGGAAGACCAGAAGCGAATGGACAGCTATGTAGCCGCATATGATGTAGTAGTTCCTTGTGAGATACCTTGGTCTGTCTTCATCAAGGCTCTCACCTCCTGTGAAGAGCTTGTCCCTCCATCTCACTTTACAACGTCACCTCCACGGTTATAGAAGGCGCGTTTGAGGCGTATTGCGCCGTGAGGGCAGACTTCCTCGCACTGGCCGCAGAAGATGCACTTGTCAAGGATGAATCTGACCTTGCCGCCAGGGACAAACTCAATTGTATTGGTCGGGCAAAAGCGCACGCAGAGCCCGCACCTGGTGCACTTGTCAGGGTCAAAGACATGTTTTCCACGGTAGCCTTTGGGCACATAGACTGCGTCCTTGGTTGCACGCTTTCTGAAAAGATTCTTCAATCCTTTGAACAGCATTTCCTCACTGCCTCCATTATCCCCTCCAACATCGCCTCGGGCTTGGGCGGACACCCTGCAACATAAATATCAGCTTTCAGGGGCGGTTTGTGTCCCTGCTTGAATATGCCACCGCTGCAGGCACATGCCCCGACTGCCACAACCACCTTGTCCTCAGGTATCTGGTCCAGAACGCGTTTGGAGCGCTTGAGTGCGCGCTCGGTTCCGCAGCCTGTGAGGAGGACCACATCCGCATGCCTAGGTGACTTCACGAATCTCACACCCCATCTCTCAGCGTCAAACCTTGGCGTCATGAGGGTGAGCACTTCGATTTCGCACCCGTTGCACGTCCCGAGGCTCAGATGGAACACCCATGGTGAGCGCTTGATGAACCTATTCAAAGTCCACCACCCGCTCCTCACCGTCCTCCACAACCGTCAGCCTGTCAAAGCAGCCGAAACACGGGTCAAGGCTGGTTATAACCAGAGGCACATCAGCTATTTGGTGGCTCTCAAGAATCTTTGGAAGTACTATGAAGTTGGCAAATGTGGGGGTCCTTATATGGTAATATTTCGGTTTGGTCTCACCTGCGACAAGGAAGTGGAAGTTCTCGCCGCGGGGCGCCTCCACTGAGGAAGCTGACTCCCCTCCCTTGATTTTCACCAGCATCTTTCTGGTGCGTATCGGTCCGTCAGGCATCCCCCCCAGACACTGTTCTATGATTCGTATTGACTCAAAGGTCTCGTCTATTCTGACCTTCAGGCGCTCGAGCGCGTCGCCCCTCTTGCCAACAATCACCCTGAAATCCAGGTCCCCGTAGGCAAAGTAAGGCATGTCTCTCCTTGTGTCAACCTTCAGTCCAGCTGCCCTAGCAACAGGCCCCACTACACCATACTCCTCTGCGTGCCACGGGTTGAGCAGACCAACACCCTTGAGCCTGGTAACAAACGGCTCATCGGAAAGTGCAATATCCTTCAGCTTCTCCATGCGCCCTTCAAACTTGTGGAGTTTGTTCAGCATCCGCTCGCCCATCGACCTGTTTATATCCCTTCTCACGCCTCCAAAAGCGTTCATTGCATAGTGCACACGATTGCCTGAAATCATCTCAAGCACGTCCATAATGAGCTCCCGGTCCTTCCACGAGAGCATGAAAAGGGTCTCAAAACCTGCTGACTCAGCAAGGATTCCGAACCAGAGCAGGTGCGAGTGGAGCCGTTCGAGTTCCGCCATTATCACGCGTATGTACTTTCCGCGCTCGGCAACTCCTATTCCACCAGCGCGCTCAACGTTCTGCGCAAAGCAGGAGCTGTGGGCATGCGAACAGATTCCGCACACCCGCTCGGCAAGGTAGAGGCAGCGCTGCCATTCCATGGTTGTCATCAGTTTCTCAACACCGCGGTAGTTGTATCCCACGTTGATGTCCACACCCACTATTTTCTCCCCCTCGACCCAGACCTTGAAGTACTCTGGCTCGTGTATGGCCGGGTGGTATGGACCTATTGGCAAAATGGACGGCATCTTCAATCTGTGAAAAGTTTCTCCATTGCTTTGTCGAACTTGACGCCGAACTTTTCAGCAAGCTCGCGCTCGAAGAACTCGGCGTTCGGAAATATCTTCTGGATTGACTTCACCCTGCGGTTCGGCCTCTCAATCACGTCGTACCTTTTGTTGCGCTCAAAATGGTAGATGAGTTTCCTGTTGTAAAGTGAAATGCACACCAGTCGGGCGTTGGCCTCCTTCATTTCGACAAA
>DAOVEB010000046.1 GCA_030669205.1 Candidatus Parvarchaeota archaeon
GAACTCCTCAAGGAAAAGAGTCCTGGACCTGTTGTTGTCATGGAACTCTATTCTGAGGTTGTAGTTGCCAACTCCAAGCAACTCCTTGGTGTAGGAGTAGTTGTCCTGGAGCATCAAGACCAGTTCCTCAACCTTTCTTCCTTTGAAGACGTGGCTCTCTGTGATGAGTCCGAACTGCTCAACTGTATCAGACGTCCAGTCAACAGGCACGCCCTGGGACTTGATGAGCAGGTCTGAGAGCTGAGATATCTTCAGCACGAGTGTGTTCTTTGTGCTGAGGTCATATATGCTGAGCACATAGTTGTCATAGACCATGTGTATAATCGCTGTGAGCAGGACGAAGATTATGACAGCCACCATCACATCTATTGAGAGGAGTTGGGATTTAGAGTTCATCTACCATCACCGTGATGTCGACATTTGTGAATTTGAGCGTGTTTGATGTCACCACAAATGGGTCTGAGGAGTTGGTCGAGTTCACTATCCTGTTTGTCGGGAGTTGGCAGAGTAACCGGCCGAATGAATAGTTCACGATGACCCCCCTTGCTGACGGAAGGAACTCCAGGTCATAAGGGTGTGAACCTATGGTCTTTGGAAGTTGCACCACCTGATAAAAGTCTTTCTGTGAGCAGAGGACGCTTGAAAAGGTCGAGTATAGCCGGTTGCACACAACGTCTGCTTGGCGTGTGGTGTCTATCTGGGACTGCTGCGCCCCCCCTGCAATGAAAGGAACGACGACGAATATCACAAGCAGCAGGGCTACGGACATTGCTACTATGCTCTCCACCGCACCTTGACATCTCATCTTCAATACTCCGTTACGTTCACACAGTCTGAAGTTGCCTTGAACAGAACTCTCCTGTAACCGCTTGAGGGCGTAATTGAGCCAGAAACGCACCCCTTGGTGGGTAAGGCAATGGTTGTGTTGCCGGGTCCAGACTGGATTACGACACCGACTGTTTTGTTCGCCAGAATAGTGTCAACTATATTGTTCGGAAACAAGATAGTCAGTACCTGCTGCGCGGGTGGATTTTGTGTATATACTAAATCCACTGTATCACTCATTCTGGACACCAGGACCTGGGCGAGGTAGACGTCATTGGAAACGGCATATGACATCATGGCGTAGTATATGAGTGGTGTCACAAACAGTAGAAGTAACCCAATAACCATCATGTACTCTATCGCCACCTGACCTCTGCGCATCATTTGAAATAGTAAAAGCTTTTTTACTACTTAAACCTTATTTGAACTATGAAGAAACTCCTGATAATGGCTGGTTTCATAGTTCTCATCTCTGGTGTTGCTGCAACAGAGGAAATCCTAATCGAGGACTTTGACTCGCTGGATGACTGGTACTGGGTCAGGAACCGTGGGGCAACAGCTGAGACAAGTTCATTTGCCACAAACAGTTCCACCTCACTGCATTTCTACAACACTCTCAACTATGGTGACAGATATGAAAGATTGTTCTCCCTAAGCGCCGACAACTTGGAGAACTATGTCTTATCGGTCTGGTTCTACTCCAACAACTCCTATACAAACATCGACATTTACGTGACGAGTGATGGTGGGGTTGAGTGTTCCAATTCCATAAACAGCGGTTTTCCCGTGGGCTCATGGAACTACTTCCAGCTCCGCATCGGCGACTTTGAGAAGTGTGACTACCAAAACCTTGTGAGTATAGACAGGGTTCAGCTGTACATTGGGGAGAGTCCTGCAGATATCTACATAGACGAGCTTAAGATAGAAACATCTGAAGAGCCGTTGCCGCCAGACGGGTATAGCCCACCAACGTACGACCCGGGGTGGATAGTCATAGAGTGGTCTGATGTGTCGGTTGCCACTGTCAAACGCGGTGAGCCAGTTCCTTTCACATCTCAGGTTTCGAGTGAAAGTGGTATATCATCAGTAGTCCTGCAAGTCGAAGGCAACAACTTCCTGATGCAGCGTTTCTCTGGAACTGTCCACAACGGCACCTACAGTTATACTTACTACCCCCCAAGCAATGCTGTTGGGGACTATGGTGGAACGATTCGTGCAACTGACCTTGGAAGTAACTCGACTTGGTCAGGAACGCCTGTTTTCACAGTTGACCCGACTCTCGAACTATCTGTTGGGGTGGAGGGTTCAGTCCAGTATGGAGAGCTATTGACCCTCTCGGGAAACATCTCCCAGGCGTACAACCCAGTCACGTTTTCTGTTGACTTCTCAGGGGGAGGTTGGTCACACAACGAGGGCTTCACAGGTACGGAGACGTTCACCCATATTGTGAATACCACAGTCGGGCTTCCAGGGTATTGGGATATATCAGTAGGTGCAACCGATAGATACAACAACTTTGGCACAGGAGTGACCACAACATACGTCTACTCATTTGAAAGCGGAATCTTTGACGTTTCTTTCCTGGAGCCCGTTGAAACCCAGTTCTATGCAGGAGAGTATTTCAACATCACAGCTAGTGTTGAGGAAGAGGGTGCTCCTGTTGATGGGGCAACCGTAACCGCGACAATCAACGACGTCGAGCTCCCACTCCAGGGCAGTGGGACTTACAGCACAAGTTACCAAGTTCCCTGGGAACAGGCTGCTGGAACAATCACGATCTATGTAGAAGCTCTAAAGGGGGAAGAAGGTGGTCTCAACTCCACCTCAATCAACGTCATTGAAGGCGAGTTTCAGACTGAGTTTGGGGACGATGAGCTGATTGTCGGGCTTCCAAGCAGCATCAGCATAACACTGCTGTTCAACGACAGTGACCCAATTACAAACGCAACCCTAACTGGAAGAGTGGGGGATGAAAACATTACCTTTGTGGAGGTGGAGCCGGGAGTGTACAGGGCGGACTATACACCCAAAGGGAACGAAACAGAGATGATAATCACTAGCTCCGGGGGGTTCAACTTTGTGTACTCGTTCACAAGCAGATACCCGACTGTTGTTGACTACATAGCGTACAACGTCTGGCTGATAATTGGCGGCGGCGTTGTAATGGCGAGTGGAATAGTAGTGATACGGCGCAGGGCGCGACACTAACTTTTTAACGTTTGGAACTCTAATGTAAACCATGCCAAAAATCCTGTCCCTAGAAATGCAGGGTTTCAAGTCGTTCGCGAATCGGACAAAAATCGTATTTCCCGAAGGATTGGTTGTCATAATCGGTCCGAACGGGAGTGGTAAATCCAACATAAGCGACGCAATCTGTTTTGTCCTCGGGAAGAGGAGTAAAAAGGAGATGCGTACGGAAAAACTTTCTCACCTGATATTCAACGGCGGGAAGTCTGGGAAGCCTGCAGAGTTTGCGAGGGTGATGTTGAACCTGGACAACTCAAAGAATGAGTTCCCATACAAAGGCAAGGTATTCAGCGTCTCACGCACAGTTGACAAGGACGGCACGTCCACGTACAGGATAAATGGGAAGAGGTGTACCCTGTCTGAGGTCCAGAACGCCTTGCGCGGTGCAAATATCAACCCGGACGGCATAAACATAGTCATACAGGGCGAGATAGCCAGGTTTGTGGACATGTCCACAACCGAGAAGAAGATGATAATTGAAGATATTGCAGGCATATCAGTTTACGAGGAGAAAAAGAAGAAGGCTATCAGTGAACTTGAAAACGTCGGGTCGCGGACAAAGGAAGGTAAAATAGTTCTCGCTGAGAAGAAGAGATATCTCGACGAACTCAAGGTGGAAAAAGAGCAGGCGGAAAGGTTTCTCAGGAAGAAGAAGAGTGTCGAATCTCTGAAAGGCTCTCTCCTGCTGAAGCAGATGAAGGATATAAAGTCAAAGGTTGCAAAGGTGGAGTGCAGTCTGGAGACCGAGGCAAAACAGGTTGGGAGATGGGGTCTAAAGGTTGAGGGGAAAACTGATGAGATAGACAGACTGGAGAAAGATGTCGACGCTTTGACCAGGGAAATTGAGGAAGGCGGGGAAAGTGAGCAGGTCAAACTTAGTAAGGAAATACAAAAGATTCAGGACAGGCTCTCAGAACTCAGGAGTACTGTGAAAAACCATACTGAGGAGATTAAAAAAATAGAGATACGGGACATCGAGATAAAGAAAAATATTGAGGAGAATCGGGGTTCAATGGCAGTAATGAACTCTGAAAAAATGAGATTTGAGGCGAGGCTCGATGATATACAATCTGACGTCGAAGAAAAAAAGTCGCTGCTCGAGAGCAGAAACAGGTCAGAGTATCTTGTTCTGAAGGAAAAATTGATCGGGGTGGAGAGAGAGCTGTTTGTCAAGAACGCGGAGTTGGAAGGGTATGACGGCCTCAAAAAACATGAGATAAGGTTGGAGGAGTTGAAAGATGAAAAGATTGGGAAGAAAAGAAAGATATCCAACCTGGATGACGCGGTCAAGGAGCTGGACTCCAAGATGTCACATCATGCTAAAAAACTGAAAGAAGTTGAGGACTACCTGGTACACCTTGAAAAGGAGGCTGTCCGCATCTCGGAGAGGTCAAGGTCTGCTAGGCTGGAGGACGCAAGGAAAGTGTGCTCAGCCGGAATAAAGGGCGTCCACGGAATACTTTTGGATTTATTTGAAATCAAGGAGCATGAAAAGGCAGTGCTGTCATTTGCAGGGCAACTGATCGAGGCCGTTGTCACAGATGATTTGAACGTGGCTGGAAAGATATCCGAGTTCGTGAAAAGCGGTGGTCTAGGCGAGGTGTTGGTTCTGCCAATCAGCGAGATGAGGGACAAAGGAGATGTTCTGAAAAAGGGGTCTGGTCTGGTTGAGTGCTTATCCTTCAATGAAAGGTACAAGAAGCTCTTTGAAGCTGTTTTCTCAGGAGCTATTGTCAAGTCACTCTCAAGCGGTTCGGACTGTGCGACAGTTGATGGGGATTCTCTGAAAGACGGGGTGATGAGGTGCGGTGGCAGGTATGAGGATGGTGAGAAAATGGCTGCGCGCATAGAGAAGGACCGGTCAAGATATATCCTCTACAGGAACAACCTGAAGGCTGACATTGAACAGATTAAATCTGAAACAGAGAGTGTCAAGATAAACATAGTCGAAAAAAAACGTGACCTCAAGGATATTTCAAAGGAGATGGAATCTCTGGATAGTTCACTGAGAAAAGTGAGTCCTGAGAAGATGGCGAATCTGAAAAAAGAGATATCTGAACTCAATAGGAGGAAAAGGTCAATTGAAAAGAAGATGGAAGGTTGTGATGTGGTCTCAGAGGAGTTCCTGAGAGAGTTGAGATCCGGGTTGGAGGCACTCGGAGAAGAGGATAAGGTCATAGGAAGGGAAATAATGTCCCTAGAAGGCAAAATTGAAAATGTCCTTGCAAGAGACCTGAAGAACTTTGAGAGTATCAGGCGCTCCATGGAGTCTGATGCGAAAAGGTTCGGAAAGGAGATTGAAGGCGCGAAGAAAGAGATTGGGTCCCAGAACAAGATTCTCGAGAAGAAACAGGCGGAGTTCCAGAAACTGTATTCAAAACTAAGGGAGAGGTTCTCCAAGAGGGGTAAGTTGAAGGATAAGATTGCTGACCTTGAGAAATCGAACGCGGTGATGGAACAGAGAATAGACATGGCAAAAAGGAAGGTGCAGGACCTGAAGGTGAAAAGGGCAGAGTTACTGGGAGTTCTTGAAGGGATGGGGGAAAGGTTCAAGGAGTACGGTGGGGCGACAGATGTGAGGAAGAGCATTGGTGAGCTCGAATCAGAGATACGCTCCTTGGAAAGGGAGCTCACCAAATTTGGGCCGGTTAACATGAAGGCGCTTGAAACCTTCAGGGATGTGGAAAGTGAGTACATAAATCTGGATGGCAAGGTCAAGAAACTTGAGGACGAGACAGCTGAAATCTACAGGATGATAGACGAGATAGAGTCAAGGAAAAACCAGTCGTTCATGTCCTGCTTCAGGAAGATAAACAGGAACTTTGGCAAAATCTTCGAAGTCCTGAGCCCAGGTGGCAAGGCTAAGTTAATCTTGGAAAATGAGGAGTCGCCGCTGGAAGGTGGTGTTGACTTTGTAGTGAAGCCGTTCGGAAAAAAGCTGTCGTCCCTGAAGCAGTTGTCAGGCGGGGAGAAGACGATCGTGACCCTTGCCTTCATCTTTTCAATCCAAGAGTACGAGGCCGCACCATTCTACATCTTCGACGAGATAGACGCTGCATTGGACAAGACGAACTCGGAAAAACTGGGCGAACTTATAAATAATTACACGAAAAACGCGCAGTTCATTATTATCTCCCACAACGACGAGCTGGTCGGAAATGCGGACTACCTGTACGGCGTATCAATGAAACCGAACGGGATTTCGCAGATTGTGAGCATAAAGTTGAAGGAGTAACATCTTTTTGATGGTTCGGCTGTGACAAGGACAACTACAGGATGGTACATTTCTGAGAAAACCTAAGGTTTGTCTCTGTGTTGGGGATTATTTATATAAAAGTAGTTGTTTGAAAGTGGTATGGGAGAAGGAGGGGGAGCCGCTGGAGCGGGATGGGAAGGTGATCCAGTAAGTATC
>DAOVEB010000065.1 GCA_030669205.1 Candidatus Parvarchaeota archaeon
GCACGTACTGGTAGCGTTCCTGGCGTATGCGATGTGGAAGACTTTACAGAAATGGATGGAAGGAGCGGGCCTGGGCCGCGGAGTAAGAACGGTACTGGAGGAGACAGGACGCCTGAAGTGCTGCGACGTGGTATTGCCGACGAACACGGGACGGGAGATTATACTTCGTTGCGTGACGAAACCGGACAAGCATCAGATGGTGCTTATACAGCGGTTGGGAATAGAGATACCAGCACGTTTAGGCGCCACGAAATGGCGCAAGACACTTGAGACTTGATTTGAGATGTAGTCCAGACTTTTAGCCAAATTCAACCCATTTAGCCCCTGAGTGACCTCTTTGAGTGGTATTAACTGTTGAACTTGGGTTAGAAAGTCCTCACTTGCCTTCTGCTGCACATTGTGGTATGAAGACTTGAGGCAAGTCGCACAGTTCCTCTGGCAAATGTCGGGAGAAGGGAAGTTCGCGATGAAATCACTTGCAGTGGTCATAGCGGTTCTGTTGGTGGCGTCCAGTTGCAGCCGAGAGGATATCTATCCTTACAATCATGCTACCGGAACCATCAAGGTTGACGGCACGGACTATCAATCAGCACTCATCATTCACTTTCAGAGCGACGGCATTCATGTTGTTGGCGGTTTCATTTCAGACGCCAACTTGCCCGCAATCACAATCGGAGGACCGGACAACTCACAGAACGCGCCGCTTCAGATTATGCCATCGCGGAGTCTTATTGTCCACAAGGGAGAGAGGCACAAAATCCAGGAGGATGGCTATATCATTTGGTTTCTGAATGGAAAAACATACCAACAGACATTGAACGGTTTTCCTCTTGAGAAGGATATCCACGCGCCAATATCCGCAGGTGTTCCTAACAAGACTGATACCGATTGAGAGGCATCTCTCCACCACGCTGCTCTGGATTAGGGTCACAAGGACAGCCTCTATTCGAATTCAAACCTCATGCGGAAGTTCTGTCTACAGGGATGTTAGGTGTACAGAAACATCCCAAAGAACTTTGTGGGATTTGCTTTTACTTCTGCACATGAGTATAATTGAGGATGAAATGAAAAAGCTGCTATTCATAATGGTAATTACTGTAGTTCTGTCGGCATGCAGCGATGGGGCAGAAGAACCTGCGCCGGTATCCACGCCTACTCATGACACATCTACTGCTCCACCTGCCGGGAAAGAAACCGCCTCTGCAAAACAGGCAGCCGCACCGAAGCCGGCCGACCGGGTAGATAAGTCCCGGCCTTTCTGTGGCAGCCGTATGTCAATTGAAGAAGCATGTTCGAAAGCTACCGTAATTATATCGGCCAGGGCTCTTACTCTGCCTCAGTTTGAGGTAGAGCATGAAATAGGAGTAATAAATAGCAGCGGGCAGGAATTCGAGATAGTGCGTGTGCTGAAAGACAATCTGGATGCCAAGAATATTGAGGTTAACTATGTGTATGTGCAGCCTTGGCGTGAAAGGCGTGTTGAAAAAGGAGAGGATGTCTACTGTTTTATCAAAAAGAAGATGATCAAACAAGGCAAGGGGGAAGGTAGCCCGCCTCGGATTACCTACACCGACGTAATGGTCTATGAAGCTATCAAGATTGTGCTTAGCAGCCCTGATATCCAAGAAAAGGTAGAGAAGATACTCCAACAGTCTCGTACTCAACCTTCCAATGCTGAACCCGGTGTGAAACTTCAGGAAGAAGACAAGATACCTGTTGAAGCGCTTGTAGTAGCATTGGGAAAGTTCTTGCCAAAGAACTGGGATATTGTAGAAAACAGTCATGGCCAGGTTGAACCGGTACACTGGTTAGTGGGCAATGGCTGGCTTATCCGCATGCAGCGGAGAGGTTATAAGCCAATTGATTGGAAGAAAGGTAAAGGCGGCGATGTCCGTGTCTGGATAATGGATAAAGGTTATACACCCAAGGGAGATAAGTACCCTAACGTGAGGGGGAGACCCGGGGCAGGCCCCCAGGTAGCTTCCGCGCAAGAAGTGGACCTATGGCATGGTAGAAGAGTACTGATATGGGGTGGTGCTATAGACTGGAAGACTTGGAGAGACGATGTTTTATCCGCCCTGAGGGCAACTACCGAGTCCCTGACCACACCTGTTCCATCAGAAGAAAAGCAGAAGTAATAATAGACCAACCTGAACTCAAGCCAAATACAGAATTTCTGTCGCGGGGGTTTTGTGGCTAAAACAAGCAGGCGTCGCAAAATGCGGCGCCTGCGTTCAAGTCGGATATTCTGTTTTTCCGTGCTTCCTACTGTTCCGTCGGGTGCGCTTCGAGGTCGAAGATAATCCTGTCGAAATCGCGGTGCATCTGGCGGAATTCTTCACGCCATTTGCGGAAGTGCCGCCTGTTGTGCGTCCAGTTGGTGGTCAGGCATCCGGACGAGAACATCAGGGCCAGAAGAGCGCCGAGCAAAAACACTTTCTTCAGCATGACTCGCCTCCACTACGTTTGCATACACTTGAAGTTCAATATGTGCCATAATGCTAACTGCGAGGTGGCGTTATGTCAACAAAAAAAAGCCTGGCCGGGAGAATTTCTTTACCCCCGTCATCGAGGCCGTTATAATGTAGGCCGAAGAAAAGCGGCCTGGTTCACATGACGAAGCGCGAAGGTAACACAAATAGTATGTCATTGCGAGCGGCGGCCCCGCAGGGGCTTTTTCAAGAGTGGCTACGCCACCGCCGCGTGGCAATCTCATCCTTCCAACTTGATGAGATT
>DAOVEB010000004.1 GCA_030669205.1 Candidatus Parvarchaeota archaeon
GTTATGGAGACCTTGACTTGGAGAACCGGAAAGTGAGGGTTCGAGGCAAGGGTGACAAACAACGCTTTTCAAGGTTAAGCAACGCAGCTGTTGGAAGTCTGCGCCTCTACATAGGCGAATCTCAACGTGATACCCCGCCCCCGGATGAAGCGGTTTTCACAATCACAGCACGCCGCATCCAGCAGTTCGTCGGTAGAACTGCGAAGCGCGCAGGCATAGCAAAGGCGACCCCACATATGCTCCGCCACTCATTTGCTACGCATCTGCTGCAGAGTGGGGTTAGCATCCGTTATATCCAGCAGCTCCTCGGCCACTCAAGCCTGAACACAACAGAGATATACACCAGCGTTGTTGACGCGGACCTTGATAGGTTGAGAATGCCAGGAGATGATTTGGAATAATCTTAATAGAATTTAATTAGTTATATTTTTGGAAATTTTTGGTAATGTTTTGCTGCAAGTTCGTTTAATCCAGGTATAACTTCATCTTGAACTACTCCCAATATTAAATCACTAACTTTGCTTTTTGGAGCAACGAAATAAGAATATCTATTGTAATTAGTTAACTCAAAATTTAGGTTTTCTCCACTAACAGGATCCAAAACAGTTAACCCTGCTTGTTTGGCGTAGAAGCAAGGTGGAGCCAAGTCATATGAGTAACATCCTCTATTTGCTGTTCTTCCGAACCCTTCAAGCGCTAATCTGAACTCGTTCCGGAGATCAAGTGATATTGCTTTTGTATCAACAGATCTTAAAATCTCTGCTGTTGTTGATCCAGTTGCTCTCACGCCAAGGCTTTTCCACTCTTCAAGTTCTAGACCATCCAACAACTTTTCTCTTATGAAATTCCCGACTATTGCACCATGAAAGTAGTGTTCGCCAAAGTATATCTTTAGAACCTGATCCAACTCCTCGATCTGGTACATCTTGGGTTTTCCTATTTCTTCCTTTCCAACGCCAATTCTAGCACTTTTTTTATCTGAGTAGAATGTTCTCCCATCCCAATCTTGCATAGCACAAGCAACTGCACCATCTAAAGTTGGGTTGTCCTGTTTGAAAGCTATGGCTGTGCTGAAAACCAGTGAAGGACCACCAAATACCACTTTCCCATAATTCTCCGTTCTATATGTCTGGATATTGGCTTTTGACCCGTCTATGGGATCTGAAAGTATGAATAGATCAGGATTTTCCCCAAGTATTTTATCTATACTTAACTCCGCAGACTCTCCACTTTCTATCAGTGTCCATGTGTCTCTTAATTCATATCCTAGAGCTATCTTAAGATCAGAGGATTTACTCATCATAAGAAGATAACTCAATCCTGCCTCTTCAGCACAGGTCTCAAACTCCTTTATTGGATGAAGGCGGCCTCTATATTCAGACACATCATCTTGTATAAACTCTGAAACGGCTTCACATATGGTCCCTACTTGACCCTTGCAAAGTTCTAAGGCGAGGTTATCAATTTTCATTATCTACTGCGAGATAGTTACAATTTAAAAAGATTTTCAAATTCGATTATTCCTGTGGGAGCTCAATCAGTGGTACGAACCTGTCTTCTTCTTCTTCCTTTTTCTTGGACTTCTTCTTTCCTTTCTTTTTGCCCTTCTTGTCTTTCTTTTCTCCCTCACCTTTCTTCCCCTCACCGCCAGAACGCACGAACCAGAGCAGGACGACTAGGAAGATGACGATGAATATGACCAATCCGAGTGCTGCTGAGTTGGTTGCGAGGAAGTCGAAGACGTTGAAGAAGGTGCTTGATATCGTGCTGTGGCACTGGCGGTCGACTATCGTGCCGTCACAGATGATGGGTGCGCAGACGTTACCGACGCAGGTTGAACTCTCGTTGCAGTCCCCGTCAACGATGCACTCGAATGGTACGCATCTGTGATTTGGACCCACATACTCACTGCTTCCACAACTTAATGGCGAGCACGTGTAGTTGTTGAGGCAGTACTCGTTGTACTCGCAGTCGTTGTCCGAGCAGCAGATGGACACGCCGAAGTAAATATCCTTCTCATATATGGTCTTTGTGAGGATACGTCCGCACACCTGTTCCTCTTGTTCGAGGAAAGCGTCTGTTGTGTAGTTGTATATTATGCAGGCCTGGAACGAGAAGGAGTTGTTTGTTGGTTCTGGCAGGTCTGCATCTATAAAAAAGGTGGTGCTGTTGTGCATGCCTAACCTCACGTTCTGGTTTCTGAACCTGGTACCATTCACAGTCCTGGCGCTGATAGACTGCACCCAATACTCCTTTATCCTGTAGACATAAGGTTGGGGGTTGTTGATGGTTATTATGTACTCTGCCGGGTAACCTTCGATGCAGCAGGAGATACACCTTGAAGACGCCACTATTGTCCCGGAGAATGGCTGGTCCGCGTGGACTGCACCCAGTAAAAAAAACAGAAGAAGTGCAGGCGCGAGCCTAGCGACGTTCATACCACTCTTTATTGCAGGACAAAATATAAAACTATTGAAATGTTGATTTGGTTCAATGGGTGCTATCAGGTCAACAACTGTCAGATATCTGCGCATATACAAGAAGTATAGATTTAGACTGGTCATGGACGTACTGTGGCTGTTCGTCAATCTGCTCATCTTCGCTTTCATGGGTGAGGTAATTGAGCCCAAGGGTGCAGTGATAAGTTACTCGTTTACAAGCTTCTTTATGGTTGGAATCCTCTTCTGGAGCTTCTTTGAGGCGCCCTATGTGAACGCCGTTATGGCCATTCCTGAAGAGGCAAGCAGCGGAACACTTGGAATCTTGTATACAAGTGGAGTAACACCTTTGAAGGTCATAGTGGCCCAGATGCTCTCATCCACCCTGATATTTGGAGTTGTCGGGATGTTGGTGGTCCTACCCGCGGTTGTTTTCATTGGAGCGATTGACATATTTTCAATCTCTTATAACCTGCTCGCGCTTCTGATTCCTATTCTGGCTGTGTCATGGCTGTTCATGCTGGCCGTATCCATCGCATTCGGCTCACTTGCACTTCTGGTCAAGAAGTTGGGCGGAACAGCCACCGTAATCATCCAAGGATTGAAGATACTCTCAGGGTTTTTCTTCCCAATTGCCGGCTTCCCTGCCGTGATAAAACCTCTCATTGCCAAGTTACCAGTTACAATCGGACTGGGCATGGCCAGGGACATACTGATACTTAATACAACCAGCAACGTCCTTGACAACATGTTTTGGATGTGCAGTGGGACACTTTTCTTTTTGCTCCTATCCTATGCAATATATACATCTGCTGAGAGAAAGGCGAGGTTGAATGGTACAATTGAGACTTACTGAGGTGGAATGATGAACGTGACCGTGGATGTGAAGGGTCTGACCAAGAGGTTCGCGGATAGGGGTAAAAGGATTACCGTGCTCAACAGGGTGACATTTGATGCGAAGAGGAGTCAGATCTTCGCCATAATAGGGCCGAATGCCAGCGGAAAGACAACACTTTTGAAAGTACTCTCGACGATTTTCCTGCCTGATGGAGGTTCAGCAAGGATAATGGGTTATGATATAGTGAGGCAGGCCAAGAAGGTCAGGGAGGTCTCTAGTTTCACGTCACCAGCGCTCACCTTCCAGAAGAAATTGACGTTGAGGGAGGTTCTGAAGTTCTACGCCGGTACAATAAACAAGGACTTTGAGGCCGTGATACCGTTCCTCAACGAATGCGGCATGTACAAACTCCTTGACGAGAGCGTCGAGGGCTTTTCAGAGGGACAGAAGATGCTGACAAGGATTGCAATAGCGCTCCTCAAGGACCCGCAGGTCCTGATGCTGGACGAGCCAACAGCACCTTTGGACGCCCAGAAAAAGGAGTTTCTTATAAAGTTCCTGAGGAAGTACGCGGAGAACCGGACTCTGCTCGTGGTTGACCACAACCCCGACACAATAGGCCAGCTCTGCACAGACTTCCTCCTCTTGGCGCGGGGTGGCAAGGTTGTCAAGAAAGGGACCATGGACGAGTTCTTTGCGGGTTTTCCGTACCGCTTTGCCTTGATTATAACACCCCGTGGCTTCGTGCCCACCAATGTGCTCAATGGTCTTGGCAAGCCGTACCAGAAGAATCCTGACGGAACAGTGTCGATACTCCTCAACGAAAGGGGGGAAGCCGAGGAGATGGTTAATTCGCTGATGAAGGATCACAAGAGGATAGTTGCCTCCTTTGAGACTTCTATAGTCACATGGCGCGAAGTGTACAACTACTGGCTGAAGCAAGCAACTAGGTAATCTTCTTTAACCTCTTTTCGCATCTTTTGAGCACCTCTTCACTCCTTTCCACAAACCCGTCCCTGTTTTCAACACTCTTTCCACGCAGCAGCTCGCCCACATGGATTATCTCCTTCAGCTCACGGAGTATCTCCTTCAGGTCTGAGGGTATCTTCCCCTTCTTTGCTGAGAACATCTTTTTGGACGAAAGCACAGAGTAGAACTCCTTTGGCAGTGTCCTCAACTTCTCTGAGGTCATCTCCGTTGTGGTCACAAAGTTCCAGAACTCGCTTAAGCCTGACAAAGTTTCGAATATTTCTTCTGAGTGCAGGGAACCCCTTATACTCCCTATCATCATCTGCACGCCAATGACCATAATCTTCTTTGACTTTATGAGAAGGCCTTGCCTGAACTTGTTTGCTGCTGTTCCGGCTGCCTTGGAACCCATATCATAAGTCATGGAAAAGGATTTATTGTGTGCGGTTATAATACTTTGCTATGGAAGAAAGAGTGAAAACTTCAGTCAAAGGTCTTGACAAACTTATAGGCGGCGGGTTGATACCCGGCAGCGTCATGCTCATAGCAGGCAAGGCGGGGGCTGGGAAGACAATCATGTGCGCACAGTACATCTACAACGGCGCACTTGCAGGGGAGCCCGGACTTTACATAACAACAGAAGAGACTCCGGCCAAGATACGCAAGGACGTTGCAAATTTTGGCTGGGGCATCGGGAAGTTGGAGAAGGAGAAAAAGTTTGTAATCCTTGAAATAAGCCCTATGCGCCTCGCTGAGATGGAATCCATAATCAAGGAGGCGAAGAGGAAGTACAAGATACAGAGATGTGTGATAGACTCTCTGAGCGTATTTGCGCTCTACTTTGAGAAGCCGTTTGCAGCCAGGAAGAGGCTCTATTCCATCTTTAAGGTTGTAGAAGAGTTGGGTATAACCACCATAGTGACAGCTGAGATACCCGAAGACTCGAAGAGGTTGAGCAGGCTGGGTCTGGCAGAGTTCATGGCAGACGGTGTGATAGTCCTCCAGTACCTGCCAATGGGCAGGCAGTTCAAGAGGGCGCTGCAGATACGGAAGATGCGGATGAGTGACCACAGCAAGAACATCCACCCGTTCCGGATAACAAAGGGGGGAATCGAGGTCTTTGCCCCGAAGATGCCAAAGGGTATGAAACTTGAATTGTAACTTTTATTAACCTGTAACTGGTTTACCTTATAGATGCGCCTGAAAACATTATTTGCAATATTAGCGGCATTAAACCTCGTTGGGGTTGCTTCAGGAACCACCTGGTGGAACACCAATTGGGGGTACAGGATGCAGTTCAACGTCTCTGCCGGCTCGTACGACAGGGAGAACCCGGTAGTCGTCTACAACATCAACTTCACTGCGCTGTTGCACGGTGCCGGGGACTCTGCACAGTTTGATGAGAACTCCATAAGGCTCATAGACGACGGTACCTTGGCAGAGGTTCCGTACCAGTTTGACCAGTCACCCGACTTCAACGCCACGACAAACGCAGTTGGTAACCTCACCTTTGTGGCGACTGGCACAATCCCCTCTGGAAGCGTGAAACCTCACCACCTCTACTTCGACTCAGGAAGCGGCAAATCCGCGCCCAGCTATAGCACGTCGTGGGGCAGCATATACACCCCCTCAAACAGGCTTGAAAACTCGGTTTTTCAGGCACAATGGGACCAGATCAGCAACTACGGCCCAGGCATGGTGGACCTTTTCATAAAGAGCTCCGGCCGCGACCAGTGCAACGAGAATGTGAACCAGTACGCGAGGGTCGATGCTTACAAGCCGGAGAACTTGGGATGGACAGCAACTGTCCAGTCAACATCACTTGAGAACGGCGTTGTCAGGAAGCGGATGCAACTGCGATACGAGGGAGATGGTTATGGTATAACAGAGAATGTCACCCTGTATAGGGGTGGCACTTACCTCTTTGTTGAGGTCGAGCACAACGCCACACTCATGACACTTGGATTTTATGGAACACCTGGCGGCGACGAGTCTGACGACATCACAGATAGTACCGTGAGTGGTACGGTTGGTAGCCACGACTATAGAGGGGTGTACGACAATGTCAATAGTGAGGGTTACGAACTTATTATAGGCAGGAACTACATAGATGTCTCCTCGTGGGCCGAGTTCAAAGGTCAGAGCAGATATGGCTTTGACTTGAACGTCACTTCCTCAACATTCAGTTGTTATATGATTGCAGTCACCTCCGGTTCATCAGAGATTCAGAGCTGGCCAGACAGGCTTCTGAATCCTGTGACAGTTGTGACGGGCTCGGTGATAGAGGGCCCGGTGTGCGGCGACGGCGTGTGCGAAGTTTCCAAGGGTGAGACAGAGTCAACGTGCTGGGACGACTGCCACATAGTCGTCTGCGGCGACGGCATCTGCGAGGGTGACGAAGACGAGGAAACGTGCCCAACTGACTGTTTCATAAACATAGACATACAGCAGCCCTACATCAACCAGCAGTATTCCCTTGGAGACGTGCTAAGAGTCAGGGCCAAGGCCACAACACCGAAGGGTCTTGACGTGCTTGACGCAACAGCGGTTGTGCACGTCCCATTCGACACGCCTTACAGCGCGACCTTGAAGGATGACGGCAGCCACAATGACGCCTTTGCCAACGATGCGGTTTATGGTGAGGAGACAATCATCCAGTCGAGCGCTGGTGTGGGATTGTACAACCTCACGGTCAATGTCACAAAGTGGGGTGGGACATCCTCGGCGGGTGTGCAGATTGAGGTGAGGGATGCGCTGTCAACAACCGCAGCTGTCTCGAATACGACCTTTTACAAAGGCTATGAAATCTTGGTTTCAGGAAAGGTGAGCAGCCTCAGGGGCGTGATACGTGAAAACGCCACGTTTGAAATCAGCTTCTCCAGCGGTTCTTGGAGGTTCACCGACACCTTTCAGACAGACAACTCAGGCGCGTTCATCTATATCTATCCCGTCTCCTTCGCTGAGCCTGACGGTGTGTGGGAGATAACACTCAGCGGCAATGATTCGTACGGCAACAGGCTGAACAAGACATTTGAAGTTGAGGTGATAACTCCCTCACAAATCCTTTACTATGGCGTTTACTTCTCGACAAGCCCTCTTTCGTCTTACACCCGCGGGGACGAGATACCTGTGAGTGTATTTGTGAGGAAGGGCGACAATCCGGTTGAGGATGCAGATGTCTCATACAAAGACCCGGCAGGCATCAGGAGATTCCTTCGCGAGGTCACTCCAGGATACTACGAGGATACCTACACCATTCCAATGAATTCGCCAATTAGACCCTGGACACTCGCCATTCAGGCAATCAAGTATGAGAACAACACCCTTCAGGCCGGTGCATCAAGTCCGTTCACAATCAACATAACAGCGCTCCAGTTCGTATACGACCTGATTGAGCCAACCCGTTTTGTTTTCGTCGCAGGCGAGCAGATAACACTAACAATCAGCCTGCGATACGCGAATGGGACACCTGTGACGGGTGCGACTGTGAAGACCGAGTCCCCCTCAGGCGAAATCCTCATCTTTGACGAAGGAGAGGTTTCTGGTTACTATACAAGGGTTTACACGCCCGGAAACTATGAAAACGGCTCATGGTCGCTCAACGTACTCGCAAAGGATTCAGATGAGAACTTCGCCATCATAGGCAGGGAGATACTCATAAGGGAGAACCTCCCCCTCATACCACCTTGGGGCTGGATAATCATAGCAGGTGTGGTTTTGTCGTCCCTCATCTTCTGGAAGGTCAGTGGGGAGAGAAGATACTATCGCTGGAGATTCGCGAAGCTGAACTCTGAGAAGGAGAGAATTGAGACCATGAAAGGCATAGTTGAGGAGAGATACTTCAACCGTAGGATAGACGAGGAGACCTACACCAAGTTGATGAGGGACTATGAGGAACAGAGCGTGGATGTAATCTCAAAGCTTGCGGCCATACAGCAGAAAGCGAAGATCAGAAAGAAGCCGAAGAAAAAGAAAACCAAGAGGCGACCAAAGGAGGAGAAATCGCCAGAAAAGAAAGCTCCTTCTGAACAACAGGACCAGGAGGGCACCTTATAGGAACTGCTCTTCAAGCACAATACCCCTCTTTTCTATGCTGAACTGGAGCAGTGAGGCTGGGCAGTCGTTCCTCACCTGCAAAAAATTGCCTGACTCTGTTCTCATGAAGTTTACAACAACGTTGCAGAGCTCCTTGAGGGTCTCAAACTCCTGTTTGTTATGCATATCCTCATCAACAACCACTGCCAGAGGGACTCCGATAGCCTTGCACCTGTCAATTGTGGTCTGGAGGAACTTCACAATTCTTTCCAGTTCGTTGTAGAGCATGAGTGTTGAGAGCAGGTTGATGACAACCCTTGGTTTTCCCTTTTTCTTGACCAGGTCGTCCATAGCCATCGATATTTGCTCTAGGGCGGCGAGGCTTTCCACGTAGTCTGTGTTCTTGGTTCTCTTTCCGCTCTGAGCCGCTATGAAATGTGTCTCTATCTTCATGTTGAGGCCGGAGATGCGCCCCATTACGTCATCAACTGCCTCGGTTGAGACATAGATTCCCTTGTTTATGAACTGCAGCACGTAGGTGTCGCGCGCCTTCTTTATCCCAGTCACCATCACAACTGTGTCATGATTGAATCCGCCACTGAGAAACCTGTCAAGACCCTTTATTCCCGTTGTCACCTTCATTTCTCTTCCCCAGTCAACTTCACTATTTCCATTCCGTCGTCTGTGATTTTTATCGGATGTATCTTGTCAGAGTGTTCGGTTCTCCTCATCTTGCGTATTAGCAACGCCCTTTTGTACTTCCTTGCGAGGCCGATGTACATCAGGGAGATTATCCCATCTGCTATAAACTCCACGACCCCGAACCTGCTCAATCCCTTACTTTCCTCAAGAACCTCGGCTGTTACAAGTGTTGTGAGCCCGAGCCGCTTGGCCTCGCGCAGAATCTTGTGGAACTCCTTCCGTGTTTTGTACTCGTCGCCCAGATAAAGCCCGAACATCGAAGCCGAGTCTATCACAAGCCGTTTTGCATCTATCTCCTTGGTCAATCTGCGCAGCAGCTGAGGCAACTTGGCCATCATGTCGGGTTCAAGTTGCAGGACTCTGAACCGGTTTTTCTTTATCAGTTTGAGCAAGTCCCAGCCGAACGACACGTTCATGTCGTTCAGCAGGTCAGCTGCTGTTTCCTCTGTTGAGACAAAGATGCCGTTTTCATTGTAGTCGATTACTCCTTTGTAGAGGAACTGTGACGTGAAGATGGTCTTTCCAGTTCCTGTCTTTCCGGATATCAACACAACAGAACGCGGCAGGTAACCACCCTCCATCCGTTCATCAAGCCCGACCACTCCGGTTTTCACACGTTTCTTTGACGTGATGAAGTAATCCTTTATGGAGGGCATGTAGACCTTCAACTTCTCCAGGAACTTCTTGTCGCTCTCGCCCGCAACCTCCTTGCTCAAACTCTGTTTCTTTTTCATCTGAACATCTTCTCCTTGGAGTATATCTTTATGCCATTTGGCATCATCTTGAATGGATGCATCCCCTTATCATGCGCGGTTCCGCGCATCTTGAGCACTTCAATAGCGCGTTGTCTTATGTTGCCTGAACGGAGGTTGTAAAGAAGGACTATCCCGTCGACAACGGATGTCGGCAACTTGCTCAGATTGACCTCTGGTGAGCTTGTGTCCACCTCAGATATCATGAAAAGGTTGGAGTTGGTCTCCTGAAGCTTTGTGACCAGGTTGTGGACTGCAACCCTCTTTTCAAACGGGTCCTTGTACAGGAGGTCAAAGACGTCCAGTGAGTCGATGACCAGGCGCCTGACCCCATACTCCTCAACCTTGTTGTACAGGAGGGAAGCGAGCGTCTCGCTACCTCCTAGTTTGTGCATCTGGAAAGGGTCCATGGTTATTATTATGACTTCCTTTTTTTCTTCCATCTTTTTGAGGTCCCACTTGAAGACTTTCATAAATTCAAACAGTTTGTGTGGCGTGGTTTCAAGCGTGACAAACAGACCCTTTTCCTTGTACTTCTTCACGCCTTCGTGGAGCAGCTGCGTGCAGAATGTTGTCTTCCCGGAACCTGAACTTCCCGCGACGATACAGCTTATGCCCCTTGGCACTCCATTTTGGACCAGTTCGTCGAATCCCGGGATACCGGAATGCATCCTGGACATCACCATAACCATCTTAATACGGCGTTGAAATAAAACCTTAACGTTCCACAAAAGATAAATGCCCGAAGAGGCTACTGTAACCTGATGAGAAGGGTTGCAGTTGCTGTTGTAATTATATTGGTTGGAATTGCAGTGTATGAGATTCTCGCAACCACAACTCCTACAAGGGCGGTCTACCTCGCACTTCCAGCTGTGGAGGGTGTGGACGACAACTGCGTCTTCACAGACATAACCGACCTTGTTCAGTCAGGGGTCCTTGTCAACGATACCCTACATCCTTTCTCGGCTTATGAGTTAGTTTCACTTACATGCTCCGAGGACAATATGGAGTATAGTGTGATGATATACTTGGACGTTTCGCCATATGAGAGAAGGGATATAGAGAACGCGCTTCCACAACCAGTAACCGTAATCTCAAACAGGAGTGTTTATCTGATCAGCGCCAACAACTACTTTGTACCTATTGCAAGTGAGTTTTACTTCTACTCTTTCAGCAATGTGGAGGATCCTTACTTGGTCATCAATGACTCACTCAATTTGAGGAACTCGTACTCCTTGGACGAGGAGTTCTCCATGTTAGCAAGGATTCCGGACAGAATAGGATATCTTGACCCAACCTTAAAATACGTGAAGGCTGAGTTTGGGACCAGCAGAAGCGTGACAAACAGAAGCGTGACAAAGGAATGGTATGTTGGGACAACCACAGATGCCTCAACAATAGCGTATATCATACTCAAGGAACCAAAAGATCCAGACCGGATTCTCGGCTGTACCAATGAGAATTCGACATACGCCAACGTGACCACACCCGCCGGCATCCTTTATACATGCAACTACGGCAACATGTGCGGTCCGAAGTACCTTATAATGGAAAACTCCTTTGCGTACACACATATGCAGATGGTCTGCGAATCGGTTGAGGACGTCTTCACAACAGCTGTTTTGGAAAGGGTTATGGACCGCTCTGGTCGCTGAACTCGCCTTCGAAGGTGGCGTTCCCCTCCATCTTTTGGAACACAATCTGGCATATGCGGATTCCCGGCTTCAGAAGCAAGTCAACATCCGACAGGTTCATTATCTCAAGGACTTGGTTCCCCTTCGATGTGGGATGGATGAGCCCGGAGGTGATATGGACCATAAGGCCTATGCGCGCAAGCGATGACCGTCCCTCAATCCTCCCGCAGACGTTGTCCGGAAGCCTGATTTTCTCTGTTGTCATCCCGTGCACAAGTTCCTTTGGCTTGAGCCTGTAGTGGTCCTCCACCTCGATTACCTTGGTAATGGAGCGGAAGTCAGGTCTCTCCACAACCACAAGCGGCTTTCTATCCTTTTTGAAGACCCTGAATTTGTTGCTCAGCGTGAAGTCAACCGACGCTGGCCCCACCATATCCTGGTTGAAAGGCTCTATTGAGATTGTCCCCTTTTTGATACACTTCAGGATTTCCCCACGTGACAGCACGCACATGGATAGAATATAATGTCTTCCATTTAAAAAAATAAGGAAAAGGAGGTAGGGAAGCGCCCACCTGTAGTTATATTGTGTCTGCGCTTTAAAATACGGGTCGATAGCGGATTTCCGCTAATAAAGAGGGAGCCTGCGCTTTGTCCCGTAGTCTGTGAGCAGATGGGACGCGTAGCCGCACCCGAACGCCGCGAAGTAGACAGAGTCCCTGAACGCGTATATCAAGAATACCACACACGCAAGGAAAAGTATGGAGTGGAAGAAGCCACGGTGCCTGAATGTCTTTGGCTTTTCTATCTTGTCAGGAAAGAGCGCACCAACCATTGATAGCACGATACAAACAGCACGTTCGAAGTAGCCTGGCATGTGCACGACTCCAAAGAGCGATAGAAGCTCGACAGTGGCGTAACCAACCACAGCTGCAAAGACGAGGTGAGTTTCCTTTCTCATTTTGAGGATAAGTGGTCCGAGACATTTATAAAAGGTGGGTAACTTTATCTCGTTATGAAAATTTTCCAGAAGACGCACTTTTGGCAGGAGAAACGCACCTTTATGGAGGCGGACGCAACTATGCCTGGGCTTAACGAAAGGGGCTATGCTAAGGAGGGCGATGTCACCATTCGCATTGGAGACCAGGATGGAATCAAGGGCGCGTTCAAGCTCACAGTCGACGAGTCACGCGCGTTGAGGGATGTGGTTGACCTCTTTCTGAGAAAACACGACAACGGGATGGCCAAGCTGTTCAAGGAAGGCAGGGAAGTGAGGAAAGAAGTGTCCCAACCGGAAATCCGGCCTGAAATCCAACCTGAAGCTTTCAAGATATTCGACAACGATGACAAAGAAGAGCCTAAGATGAGGTACTACTACTAGCGCTTTCGCACCTTTTTACGCATCTCTTCTAGATTTGTCTTGCTTATCCAGGCATCGATGAGAGAGTACCTCTCATTTAGCGTGATTATGAACGGGATGTCACTGTTTTCAAACTTCTCCAACACAGGGTTCAGATAGCTGGTCTCTCCAATGCCGACTGGGAGGTGGCCGTAACCCCTAAAGAAGTCGCTTACCCTGATTCCGACTGTTTCGTCTGCCAGATAGTTGACAAAGTTGACTATGTTACTGCTCTCGGTTCTCGCATGTGCTGTGTCAAGGAGCACGTAAGCGCCGGTTGATTCAGCAATATGTTTCATCTCTTTGGCTTTGCTAGGATATCCAACTTCAGCCGGATTGTTGATAACTGCGACCCTCTGCCCGAGTTCTGTGGCCTTCTTGACCATCTTTCTGAGTTTGTTCAGGTCGGTTCTTGATGAGAGTTCAACATATGTGAACTCTGCATTGAGAGCCTGGCTGAGGAACAAAACATAGTTGTAGTTTTTGAGTTCACCTTCTACCCCACAGATACCGATACTTTTCGAGAAGAACTCCAACAACTTCAAGTTCTCTTCTTTCAAATGCCCGGAGCGTATCTCTATTTCATTGAATCCGAACTTTCCCACATTTCTCAGAAACACGTCAAATCCTGTTGCAATCGAAGTTGAGACGCAAATTCTCATCAATCAAAAATACACCACGTCACAATAAATAGTTATCGTGCTGTTATCGTGCCACCAACAACATTTTTTTAAATGGGTAGACCCACGTATGCTTTATGCTCCTTATTAACTTCAAGACTTATGAGGAAGCCGAGGGTGAAAAAGCTGTTGAGATAGCTAAGATAGCCGCGGCAATTTCAAAGGAGAGCTCGAAGCGCGTGGCAGTTGTCCCGAACTTTGTTGACCTGAAAGAAGTTTCAGAGATAATAGAAACGTTTGCACCGCATGTAGACCCGCTTGAGCCAGGGAGCCATACCGGTCACACAATACCTGCTATAGTTGACTTTTTGAAGGGCGTTGTTCTCAACCATTCAGAGTACCCTATGCTCATAAAAGACATAGAAGCAGCTGTCCAGATGGCAAAGGAGGAGGGTCTTGAGACGGTCATCTGCGCGAACAACGTGGCGGTTGCCCGGGCTGTGGCAACCTTTGAACCGACCTATGTGGCAGTGGAACCGCCCGGGCTGATTGGTGGCGATGTCTCGGTGAGCACAGCCAAACCGGATATTATAAAAGAGGCTGTGAAGGTGGTAAAACCCAAGTCCAAGCTGCTGGTCGGTGCGGGTGTCAAGACAAAGAAGGACGTGGAAAAGGCTGTTGAACTCGGCGCAGACGGGGTTTTTGTCGCTTCCGGAGTTGTGAAGGCGAAGGACGTGCGGCTGACAATAAAGGAGCTTGTTGATGGTCTGGGAAGATGAGGGTCATAATACAAACAACCAGGAAACGCATTGAGAGGGTGCTCAACTTTGATGGCACTGTCTCTGAACTAGTCCATAGGCTCAATCCCAACCTCAGCGAAACACTTTTCTCTGATATGGGAAAGGAGCTGTACACTATACTTGTGGACGGGAGGAGAGCAGAGATGGACTCGAATGTTGGTGAGACTGTCTCAATCCTTCCTGTCATAACAGGAGGCTGATGCGGATGAAAGAAGTCATAGTTGATGTTAGGAAAAAGAAGGCGGAGGTCAGAAACTCTGACTCAGTCGGGCCGATAGATTTTGCGCTGAGGAGACATGATGAGCTGAAATCCCACGACTGCGACGTCTACAACCCAAGGAACGCGCTTTGCTTTGGTGGCGGGCAACTTCTCCAGTACAACATCCCTGGAACACACCGGCTCATAACAGCTGCGCGCTCCCCCTTGTGGACTGGTTTCTACATCAGTTCAATGGGTGGCTTTGCCATCAATCTCGCCTATGCAGGCATAAACTACATCAGTGTGGAAAGCAAGGGCAAGAAGTTCTCGCTCATCGGAATCAAGGGTGAAAAGGGAAGAGTCACCACCAAGTTCATCGAAGTCAAGAAGGAGCAGCTCGATGACATCTACTTCCGCGGCTTTGGCGGCCAGCGCGGGCTCTGGGCAGTGCAGAACTACGCCTACGAGGCGCTCAAGCGCTGGTATGGCGGTTCCAAGTTCCGCGTCATCGCCACTGGTCCAGCGTCGCTCTACTCCCGTATGGGGTGCCTGTGCTCAACTGTTATATCAAATGACAGGTTCCAGTTCGGCCAGGATGACTTCGCCGGACGCGGAGGGCTTGGCTCACTGATGGTTCAGGGCCATCGTGTCTTTGCAGTTGTTGTTGGCGGGAATAACGAGGTCAAGAGCTTTGACAAGGCCAAGCTGGACAAAATCTACGCCAAGACTGGTAAAAAGCCTGCACAGGCCTGGAAGGACGCCACAGAGAAGTACAGGTACATCCCAGACCTTAAGACAGGCGGGACCTATGGCGTCAACTTCACCAAGTTACAGGACAAGTGCCTCATGTTCAACTGGAAATCGAGTTTCATGACCAGAAAATCCAGGCAGAAGATTTACGAGCGCCTCATAAGGCCCGGAATCCTTGAGCCATTCAACAGGGAGGTTATAGAGACCAAGTCGTGGTTCAACTGTGGCGAGCCATGTCCTGGGGTCTGCAAGAAGCGCCACATAACAAAGAAGATAGACTACGAACCATATTCATCTGCAGGGCCAAACATGGGGGTATTCAACTTTAGAGATGTAGAGTCTGTGGTTCACCGCATAGACACCCTCGGCTTCGATGCAATTGAGTTCGGCACAATCGCTTCTTGGATTCTCGAGTGCCTTGACAACGGACTGTTGAAATCAACAGATTTTTTCCTTGATGTGGAGACGACCTTTGACCCGGAGAAGTTCATGAAGAAAGCGGGTGAATACTCGTGCAAGAACGCGCTCTTCA
Source organism: Candidatus Parvarchaeota archaeon (assembly GCA_030669205.1). Taxonomy (GTDB): domain Archaea; phylum Nanobdellota; class Nanobdellia; order JAFCGN01; family DAOVEB01; genus DAOVEB01. The sequence goes on from DAOVEB010000004.1 coordinate 15,666, forward strand.
TCCGTCACCTTGCCTACATGGTTGTGGCGCGTGACGGTATTGGTGAGGCGGTTGCAGAGGGTATGCGAATAGGTGCGCGCAAGCTGGACAAGATGTTTAAGGACAGGCTCAAAGGCAAGAGTTTCAAGGACTTTGCAGTGTATCTGGCACATGGCAAGGACGGCTCACTTGCTCCGTCGCAGTACTGGGCACCAGGACTCTTCGCACCGATTCCGCTGCCGCACCTTTCCAAGACCTACTACAAGATGGACATCTGGGACCCTGTTGAGCTTGGGAAGGGCATAGCAAAGCGCTACGTGACTGAGCTGGGAATAGATGAGCTTGGAATCTGCAGGTTCCACCGCGGCTGGGCCGAAAAGGTTGGAGGTGACCTAATGATGGAGGTTTCAGGAATCGACCTTGAGGACCACGCACGAGGACTGGGCAGGAGGATTCTCGACTACAACAAGAAGGCAGGCGCGCAACCGGTGTTCTGGGAGAGCAGGCGGGTGAAGGACATAATCTATAATTATCTCATTGACTTCAACAGCATCTCACCGAACAAGGAGCTGGGTAACTGGGTGCACAGGTTTGGAAATAGCCTGGACGTCAACGCACGCAAGTACTGGAGCAAAATCAGGGACAGTTTCGAGGCAGCTGTCTAGTCTCACCCTCTCAGAAGTTTGGCCACCTTCTCCGGCCTGATTGTGTTGACCTTGGTTCCGTAGCCCAGTTCAACAGAGGCCTCGGTCTTCAACCTGGGCTGGATACCCACGTGCAGATGGAACTCAGCCTCCAGCCTGTTTGGCAGGTGATGGATGAACATGTTGAACGGGAAGTTGCCAATTGTCCTGAACATCGCCTTTATCGTGCGTTCAATTATGTCTGCGAAAAGCTTGATGTTGATGTCACTGATGTCCGAGAGATGGTCCTTTGGCAGCACCCAGAGCTCGAATGGGTAGCGCGCGCAGAATGGGGAGAGGGTTATGAACTTTTTGTTCTCGAACACAAGCCTCTCACCTTCCTGTTCCTTTTCCACTATGTCACAGAAGGGACAGCTGAAGCACTTTTTGGTGTAGTCAGCGATGGTTGATATGTCTTTCATCACACGGGTCGGCAAAAAGGTAGTTGCGAGTATCTGGGAATGGGAGTGGACCAGCGAAGCGCCTCCGGCCTTACCATAGTTTTTGAATAACATCACATACTGGATGTTTGGTCTGTTTATGAGGTCCTCATAGCGCTCCCTGTACATTCTGAAAACTCCCACAAACTCGGACTTTGAGAAATCCTGCCACTGTCTGTTGTGGTACGGGGTTTCCACAAAAACCTCATGGAAGCCGTACCCACTCATCCTTTTCAGCAGTTTGTTCTCCTTCTGCGTGAACTTCACACCACCCTCAAGTAGCGGGAATTTGTTGTTGAAGACCCTCAACCTCCAGTTCTTACGTGGGACCTGCACTATGGTCGGCGGCGTCATATGCTCATTTCCCTTGCAGAAGGGACAGTTCTCATCGACCTTCTCCGCTGGCAGGATGATTTTCTCCTTGACGAAATCGTGCGGTCGCAGCGTCCTCTTCTCGGATATTATGACTTGCTCTGTTGAGAAGTAGTGGTCTCTGACCTCCATCACCTGCTCACCGCCATCTCATAAGCCTTTTTGTAGTATTTGATGAGTTCCTTCCAGTTGTCCTTTTCAGCTATCTTCCTCGCGTCTTTCTTGAGCCCGAGCAATTCGTCCCTGTTCATCTGCGAAACCTCGCTGAAGACCCCGTACAACTGTCGCACTATCTCCTTGTTGGTCTTCCCGTCCATCATGAGAACTCGTATTCCACGTTTTGACATGTCGCCGAAGTTCTCCAGGAGGAACTGCCCGTAACCTGACAGGTCAGATGCAACCGCCAAGTTCATAAGAGCTGCTGATTCGACAGGGGTGTAGCCCCAGGGTTCATATCTGGAAGGGAAAACGCCCATGTCCATGGCGTTCACAACAGAGTAGTATGACATGTTGAGGAGACCATCCCCTGGTTTTATGTAAGTCGGGTAAAAGACCACCTTCACCCTGTCCTTTTTCCTGTTTCCTAGGCCGTTGTCTTGGAGAGAGTCGATTATCAGGTCTGAGTGGTTGTGCATCTCGAATGTGCTCAGCGGCGCATCTCCCACGGTTTTCAACCCCTTGAACAGATTGGTTGACTCCTTTATCAGCCGCTCATTCTTCCAGCTGTGGTTCTTTATGGAGTTGTCTGCGATGCTTCTCATCAGAGCAATCTCTTCGTCCCTTATGACCTCCTCGAACCTCTTGGCCTTGTCTATTGCCTTACCTTCACTGAAGATTACCTCGTCCTGTCTTTTGTGCACAACCTTCTTGATGTTGTCCAGTATCCGGTCAACTGCAGACAGATTCCGCGTCACCTCTGGCCTAATTCCCTTCACACCAGCAGGCACGAAGATGAAGGCAAAAACGTTCCGTTTTGCGGTTCTGTTCAGTTTTCCCAGGGCTTCTATGAAGACGTCTATGCCCTTGTTCTCGAACTCATATCTCCCTGAAATGAAGGCGAACAGCGCGTCTTTGCAGTTGAGGTCGTAGTACGGGAGGAAATATGTGTATAGGAAATTCTCTACCTCCACCCTCCTTTCTTCCTGGCTTTTCATGATTGAGGGAATGTCGCCGAATCTGGAGAAGTCCAGACCATTGGGCGTTATCAGAGCTGGTTTCACGCCCAGTATGTAATGTGACTCCATTCCGACGACTTTGGAAACAGTTGTGAAGACATCAGCCTCAGCAGCGCAGACACTTTCCATCAGGTGTTTTCCTTCAACCTTGTACTTGAAGGCCTCCTGGATGTTGACTGAAGAACCGCGTTTCAGACCAGCAGACACCTCACGCATGAGGTTGCCTTCCCAGGCAGACTTGGTTCTTCCAAGGGTTGTCGCGTGGGTTGTGAACACGGTTTTGACGTGTGACCCCTTGTCCTTGAGGTACAGCAGACCAGCACCGCTTATCCACTCGTGGAAGTGAGCAATTGCTTTCTTTCCTTTGGCCAGTTCTTCCACAAGCACGCCGGCTGCGTGGGACCAGCCTACGTTGAGGGTGAAGTCCCATGGCATCATGAGGGAATCTATCCTGTACTTTTCCCACAGCCCGGTCTTTATCAGGTCCACACGCTTCTTGCCATCAACAGTCTCATTCATGAATGAGGTGGCGTCAAGGAGCATCAACTTGGCGTCGCTCCCGTGCGTCCATCTTCCATAGTGGCAGTGTATCCCCAAGGAGCTCAGTTTTTTACAAGCCCTTGAAATTTCACCTGGCATCTTCATCCTCTCCAGTTCGGTCTTTGCAGACGACTCATTGTAAAAGCCGATCAGATGATATGATTTGCCAAAGGCTCTCGTCATTTCCAATGACTTGCTCTGAAGAACTGTGTATATGCCGCCAACCTTGTTTCCGGCCTCTGAGGAAACTTCAAAAAGGAGGTCAACCATACTGGCCTTACAAGAACTCCGGACATTTAACTATTTTGATATTTCCCTGATGCGCCTGTCTATTGCTGATACGATTTTCCTCTTCATTTCAAGCCAGTTCTTCGCCTTCAGCCCCTCTATCTTCAGCGCCAACTTGTTGTCCCCTATTGTGTCTTCAATCCAGTGGACGAAGTCGCTGCTACCTCCCCTCATATGGTAGGCAACCACCGTCTCGTCCGAGTCTTTCAGACAGGTCGAGAGCTCTTTGAGCGACCTTGGAACACATATCACCTTGTGGTCAGACCTCTTGAGCCAGAAGCCCTGATGCTCTGGCACGGTTCTCACGATTCTTTTTGCAAGGCTGTTTATACGAGCCATGGTTAAAGTGTCAAAACAGTTAAATTTAAATATTTGCCTTTTGAACCATCAATTGTCGATAACTATAACAATATGTTATGTAAGGGGGTTGAAATGAAAAACAAGAGAGTAATGTTTCTGACGTGGGAATATCCGCCTAGAAACCTTTCCCCCATATCAAGATACTGCAGGGACCTGTCAGTCAAAATCTCCAGCGAGATGGACGTGATAGTCGTGACATTCGACGACTGGAAAGCCTCAAAGTCCAGTTTCAAGATGGATGGTGAGGGTCTGTACATCTTCTACGTGGAGAACTCGATAAAGAACACGCCTTCACCGCTGATGTGGAGCCTCACGCTCTCATCTGATATGGAACGTGTGGCATCGGAGGTCTTCTACGAACTTGACGGAAAGGTCGATTTAATCCACGCAAATGACTGGATAACCTTCCCAACCGCCATAGCCCTCAAGAAAGCCTTCAGAAAGCCGTTGGTGGTCACGCTCCACTCAATTGAGCCCACCCGTGTCGCTGGCTCTGACCCTTATATTGAGGCCATAAAGAAAATCGAGTGGCAGGGAACTTATGAGGCAGACAGGGTTCTTGTGAACAGCCTCTGGATGAAGGACAAGGTCATGCAGTACTACAACGTTCCGGGTGCCAAGATGGACGTCTGCACCCCTGACTGGAACGGCTGGTCAGCAGATGTTTTGAAGTCGTACAGGAGGATACTGGGAGGGAAGAAATGAGGATACTCCATCTCTCCTGGGAGTTCCCGCCAAAGAAGATTGGCGGGCTCGCAACAGCCCTACACGGTCTCGTCGGGGCCCAGGCACAGAAGCATGAAGTCCATGTAGTAACCTGCGGCTTTGACGGATGCAAGCCTTATGAGAGAAAGGGGAAACTCCACATCCACAGGTTTGACTCCAACATTCCGAGCAAGGACTTCCTGAGCTGGGCCCTTTCCATGAATATGTACATGAAGATGAGCGCAGCAGACGTCATCAACAAGTACGGCAAGTTTGACCTGGTCCATGCCCACGACTGGCTGTCTGCGCTCGCAGCGTTCTTCGTCAAGTACACCTACCGCGTCCCGCTCGTATCCACAATCCACTCAACTGAGCATGGCAGGAGGCAGGGAGTCCACGAGAGTTATCAGAGGGTCATACATGACGTTGAATCAAAGCTTGTATACGAGTCCTGGAGGGTCATCACATGCTCACACTTCATGAAGTACCAAGTGATGGACGTTTTCAACTGCCCCGGCGACAAAATAGACGTAGTTGGGAACGGCGTGCTGCTCGAGCAGTTCACAGAGGAGTTCAACTGGGAGGAGGTCAAGTCCAGGTTCGCACTGCCGCATGAGAGAATCATACTCTTCGTCGGACGGATGGTGCCTGAGAAGGGCTGCGACGTCCTTGTGGGTGCGGCTCGTTTTGTTCTCCCACATCATCCGAATGTGAAGTTCATCTGCGTTGGCAGCGGGTATATGCGCGACAAATACCTTGACGACTCCAGGTTTCTGGGCGTTCACGACAAGTTCTACTTTCCGGGTTACATAGATGACAGGACGCTCCATGCGCTCATGCGAGTTGCTGACGCGGTTGTTGTGCCTTCAAGATACGAACCATTCGGCATAGTTGCGCTCGAGGCCATGGCTGCCAGGACACCTGTTGTTGTGTCGGACACAGGCGGTCTCTCAGAGGTGGTTGAACATGATAAAGACGGGCTGAAGGTCTGGGCCGGACACTCCGAATCCCTAGCATGGGGTATAAACAGGGTTTTGGGTGACCATGGCCACTCACAGTGGCTGGTATCGAACGCCTTTGAGAAGGTGAAGACAGTGTTCAACTGGAAAATGGCTGCTGGGAAAACCGATGAAATATACACGCGCGTTCTATCCGAGTACCATGTCAACAGATGGAAACCCAAGATTCCCATAGACATGAGCAGCCACAGCTAGCCCATACCGTTTGTTATCTTCCACTTTATGTCAGAGACTATCCTGTGGATTGTGTAGAAGCCGTCCTCAGCTGTTCCGAAGGGCGAGAAATAGGTGTGGACATCCCCGTCACCCCATCCCTTGGTGCAGAGGTAATAGAGATGGTCGCTGTTCTGCAAGTATCTCCAGACTTTCTTCATCTCCTTGTTGTTAGAGACGTCGACCCAGTGCTTGAGTGCCTTTATCTCCTCATACGCGTGCTGCTGCATCCGGTTTCCCAACCATGCCGAGGTGTCGCGCTCCATGTCCGCCCAGGATATTGTGTTGTACTCGAAGACGTCCAGCCCACCTCGCGCCGGAAGGGTCAAACACCTGCGTGGGGTCGTGAACTTCAGATTCTTCCGCTTCGAAATCTCGAACGGGAGCGAACCCAAAAACCATAGTATACCCGTGTCCTTCCAGTGGTGCTCGCCAAAGGTCTCGTAGTCTATGAAGATGTTGACCACTTCGCCGGGTGTTGACGCGAGCCATGCAGCGTATTTCTCTGCTGTGAGCGGCCACTCCTCCCACCACCTGGCGCTGAACCTGTAGCCGATGTCGTCGCTGAGCTTGTAGTTCCTGAGGAATATCTTTATGTCGTTCTCGACGTGGCCTGGTGGGGTATACAGATAGTTCGGGGATTTCCACCCGTCAAGCAGGTGGTCGCATCCTTCTGCGAAGATGCCACGGAAACCCAGACCTGCAACTGTCTTGGCCACCATGTTGTTGTAGATGAGCTCAGTGTTCTCGAAGACAATAGGTCTCTGGCCAAAAAGGTCCTTCGTCCGTTCCCTGTGCATCTCCACCTGTTCAACAAACTCCTCCCGTTCAGTTCCCCAAAGGCTTGCAAGCGAGTGATAGTATGTCTGGCCGAGGAACTCCACACAACCCGTGTCAGCAAGCTGCTTGAAACTTTCGAGCACATCGGAGTTGAACATCTCGCACTGGTCAAGGAATACACCCGAAATCGAGTATGTGACGCGGAACTTCTTTCCCAGGTTGTCTATGGCGTTCAGAACTGCTGCGTTCGCAGGCAGGTAACACTTGTGCGCGACCTTGTTGAAGATGTTCTCATTCTTCTTCATGTCAAAGTAGTGGTCTATGAGACTGTCGCTCTTCACGTCAGGATTGAAGTGCGCCTTGAGTCTGAGGGGCTGATGAACCTCAAAGCACAGGTTTATACGGGTCATATAAGCCTAACAGTTGCACAACCCTTTTTTAAAGTATTCTGTTTCAAGCCGCTGATTATATGATTTTTCCCCCTGGAAACTATTGAAAAAACGTCCTCTCCAACGCGAATTGAGCGCCTAGAAATACCGTCTGTTGGTTTTACTATTACATAATGTCCCATTTGAGGTTTGACACCCAAAACCATCTCGTCCAGCACCATGAACAGCGGAGAGAGGCTCCATCCCTGCGAGACGCAGCCCATTGGCTCAAAGCTCTCGCCGTTGTAGACCTCATCCATGGACCATTCGCACCTCTTTGATACATTGTTGAGCATGATGTTCAGATACCTTTTTCCTACAGTGTCCCTGCCATAGGCATACTCTGCGTAGGACATCATACCTGTCAGCAGACCCCAGACGCAGCCAGTGTGGTATCCGTGGGGTTCATAGTCTACATCATCCTTTGAGAGCGAGCGCACGCCAACCGGGGTGGTGAACTCGCATGACTCGAGCAGACTGAAAGCCTTTAGTGCTTTGTTGTACTCCACCTGTTTGAAGAAGAGCGGGAAGAGGACGTTCGCACTAACACGGTCTATATCCAATTCATCATCGAAGAACTTGCCGTTCCAGAACCTGTTGTTGATGCTGTGGACCAGCTGGTTGTGGAAACGCTCGTATCTCGGCTTGAAGAACTGCGAGGCCCTGAGAAATGCTTCGGCCCACACAGCTTGCAGCTCAATGCAGAAGTCGCCGCGCTCGAGTGTGTCCATCCAGGTGAGACCGTCCCTCCTGACCATGTTGTCCTCCATTAAGTTCACACCCCTTTCCAGAACGCGCTCCACAGCCGGCCTCAACTGGTCGAAGAACGCGAAGTCTTTGGAGTAGCGCACATAGTGCTCTAGCGCTACGATGAAGAGCGGAGAGGCATCAGCTGACCCGTAACTCGCATCGCCATCGACGCGGTTGGGTATCCTACCGCCTCTCTCATGTGAGGCGAGCTTTGCCAGCGTCCCTTTCACACCCTCAAAGTCACCGAGATTCGTAGCGCCCATTGACATCCACGCAGCGTCCCTGCCCCAGCAGTCTTGGAACCAGGGCAATCCAGCTATGTAGCACCCACCTCTCTTCAGAGAATCCATGGAGCAGGCAGCCATCCCTGCCTCTTTCACGCTGTAGAGCTTCGTCAGTCCTGCCTCCCTCTCCTTGGACAATTCCACCACCTTCTCCCAGTTCTTCATAGTTCTGAGATCCTCTGCATGCGAGAAGATGAAAGGAACCTTGACTGTTTTGTGTGCCGGGAGCTTGACACCAACGTCCAGCGTCCCAGGTTCGTAGACGCTCTGTTCAAACTCATCTTTCCATCCCCATTCTCGTATGTAGTCACCAGGCCTATGCTTCCTGTACGTCGGTTCGCTGCGGAACCTCCCATCTTTGGTGTAGACCACAAACTCCATCAGGTCGGACTTGACCTTTATGGAGTTCCTGCCTGACGAGAGATACTTCCTGCTGTGGGCGTTCTCCCATATATGCCTGATGTTGACACCCGGTTTGAGCGACACCACAATGTCCCTGTCTTTTCTACCAGTGTTCCTGACAGACAGTACACTTACGAGTCCACGGCCGTTTTTTGGCGTGCATACGGTCTCGGAAACCGCCAGACCTTTCAGCCTGAAGTCGTGCTTGGCAGCGCCCGGCGAGCGCTTGAAATCGGTACAGTTGTGAGTCCCCAGCCACTCGTCGTTTACACTGTAGGCATAGTAGTCAAGCACCTTTTTCTGTGGAAACCACAGCCCGCTCCACTTGGAGCCGAATGCCGAGCTGGTGAATCTGAAGAGGAATGACCCGTCCCCACCCAGAATATAGCACCTTTTCATATCCTTATCATCCTACCACAACTTTTTATATATATTAGTTGTTCCGGTCCCTGATGGACTCGACTGACATGAAACAGCAGATAATGGAGCAGGGAAAGTCCGCACTGATGAGCCTCGAGCAATCAAAGGACGAGATAACGGAGGTTGCACGCTCGCTGAAGGACTTTGACAGGTTCATCTTCTCCGGCGCAGGGGACAAGTACATAGTACCCCTCATCTCACAGTTTCTATGGCGCAGGCTTTCTGACAGACCTGTCGACGTCATCCATTCCAGAACCCTCGCGGACTACGTACCGAAATATGTGGACAAGAAAACCTGTTGCATCTTCCTGACACAGTCTGGCAAAACAAGGGACACGCTGGACGCCATAAAAGAGGTGAAGCGCAAGGGGGCGAGGTGCATAGCCATAACCAATCTTAAAGGGGACGGCGGAGTTCATGAGATGTGCGACATCATCCAGACGCATACCGTGACCTACCCTGAGAGGGCCACGCCCTCTACCGGAACCTTCCAGGCGTCGCTGGCAGTTCTGAACCAGCTCATCATCGAGGCCTTCGGCACAGAGGCGTGGGCGGATGCGCACATGGAAATCCTGCACACCGTTGACAGGCTCTCCACTGACAATAAACTTATGTCATGGTCGGAGAAGACGGCAGAGGAAATGATGAAGTATGACGGGACGTCCTTCTACTTTCTTGGTGATGGGCCGCGTTATCCCGTTGCCAGAAAAGCCGCGATGATAATGTGGTATGAGGGGGCGAAACACGACGCCTGCAGCGTTGAGACAGAGGACTTTGTCCATTCGCTCATTGAGACACTGGAGGAGGAGAACAAGTCGAAGAAGCCACTTGTTCTGCTTCAGCCGCTGCCAGCGCACCTCAGTGAGTTCTCCCGTGACCAGTTGCAGAAAATAAAAAAGATGTGGTCAGAGAGGGCGCCGCTGTTCATCGTCAACCCGTTTGAGTTCTGCAACGCGCCGGGTGGTGAGATGGGCGACCTGCTCTCGCCAGCTCTTTACGGAGTCCAGACAGTATGGCTTTCATACCACTTCGCACTCAAACGCGGTGTAGACCCTGGGCTAACCCGCATGGTGGGCAAGATAAGAAGCGGCTCTTAACTCAGGTCTTCCCACTTCTCCTTGAGCTTTTTCTGTACAGTTGGCAGTGTGGTGTACTCCATCTGTTCGAGGTCAAGCCTGTGAGGTTCAAACGGCCCCATGCGTCTCAAGTAGTCTGCTGCGTTGTTTGCGGTCCGTCTTGCCTTGTCGTACGACGGGTCGTCAAACATGTCCCTGGGCTTGCCGAGTTTGCAATTCGCTATTTGGAACCCTAGGCACGTCACCCTGGGCGGTCCATCGAACCTCGTGGGATTCGCGTGCCTTACGGGCACTGCCATCAGCGGTCCGTGGTGCGAGCCCCGCATCCACCCTGCTACCATGTGCGGATACGACCAAGGCTCCATGACCTCGCCGACTGCCGGCATGCCGTGCTGTGCGCGTATTGCCAGAACCGGGTCGTCCTTGCCAACGTATTTTCCTGCAATCAGGCTAAGTCTTGTGGTTGACGTGGATGCTGCCACCTCCCCGTCTGACCTCCTGAAGACGTGCTTGATGACATATCTTCCAGGTGCCCCGATTAGGACGAGCAGGTCATACATCTCCTCTGGACAGTTGAAGAAGACCTTTTTGCTCTTCATCACGTCGTGCACCTCGAACCTGAAGCCGCCGTGCATGTTTGGGTCAATCACAAGCCCGATTGTGTTGAACGGGTCCGCGAAAATCTTGAACAACGGGTAGTTCCAGGCCCCTGGCTCGGTCTTGTCAGCCATGAATATAAGTACAGGTTCGCTTTTTCTCTCTTCAAACTCCATCTCTGCGTATCCGGGACCCATTCCCTTCAGGTTCCCAGAGAATGCATCGCTCAGCAGGTCCTGTCCTGCGCCGTACAGCTTCAGTTCCTCTGCCTTTTTGGTGCCCTTGAGAAAGATGTTCCATGATAGGGTGTGTATCTTCTTAGACCCGACACCCAGTTTGTGCGTCATTATCAGCTGCAGGTCGTCCCCGCACGCTGTAACGTGGTAGTCCTCAATTGTTCCCTTTTTCTTCTCCTTGTTCAGTTCGGCGTCTGCCAGCTTCAGTATCTCCGGATGCGAGGAGCTGTGCCCCACATAACCGCCTATATCTGCCTTTATCACACTCAAAGTCGTTTTCATGTGCCTTTTTGAGGCAAGTTATTAATTTAAAGGTTGTGTGAGAGCTGGTATGAAACGCAGGAAGGAGGTCCCTCTTTCTGAAATCACACTTCGCAAGTTTGAGAAGCCCTATGGCGACGCAGATGAACTGTTGCGGAAGTTCTGCATCTCAGTTGGCATTCTCCAGCCAGGCGACTCACGCGACTCGGTTGTGGGGGTGCTGGGAGTGCTGTTGGAAGCGGGAAAGGGCAGGAGATACCTCACTTCCGAGGAGTTTGCGAAGTCGGTTGCAGTTAGCAAACCGAATCTCAGGCGCCATCTCCGCCGTCTTGCACAGCTTGGCATTGTTGAGAAGAGGGAGAACAGATACAGGATACGCGAGTTCTTGACACTGCGCGAGATACTTGTAGGTTATACACGACCTTTTTTGGTTGACACTGCGTTCAGCAGGATTCTCGAGTACGCGGATTGTATAGACAGACTATAACTCGTCAGCTTTTTCGAACAGCCGAACCAGGCGCTCAAGGCAGTCTGCAACGTCCTCTCCCAGTTTTGTGAGTTTTATCATCTTTATGCGGCCCTTTTTGTCGAACTCGATGAGTTTCCTCCTTTCAAGCTCCTGCAGTATCCTGACGGTGTGGGAGTAAGTGCAGTCCGCCTCCTTCGCGAGAACGCTCGCATATCTGGACTTCTCATCTTTCTTTAGGGCTATCAGTATCGTACTCGGTTTCTTCCTCAAAAAAAACAGTGATAACTTTTTTTTCCTCGCTATATCAACCACCTGCCACTCTTAACAACATCCCTATTAAAAAGCGTTGCTATATCCTGGAATATATAATTTGAGAAATAGGTAATATAAAATATTATTAGTAGGCAATTGCCGACAGTTCCGGTTTCATAAACCTTTTAAACGGTGGTTGTGGCTACGAGGCCATGGAAGGGGATCGTCTTTGCCTCTGGAACTGATTTCTACCTAGATAGTGGTCACCTTTGCATCCAGCGAACATAGAGTCCTCTCTATAGTCCTGGAAGAGGGCGCCATTGGCCTGCAGAGTCTGCGGCAGCGCGTCGAGTTCTCAGACAGGACGCTCAGAAAGGCGGTTCGAAAGCTTGAGGCACGCGGACTCGTTGAGGAGAGGATGGTGCTCGGCGATTTGAGGCGCAAGGTTATCGTAGCAGGTGAGCTAGGATGAGTGTCCTGAACTTGATTGGGAACACGCCTTTGGTCAAAGTAGGCAAAAACAGTGGCGTTGCAATCTACGCCAAGCTGGAAGGCTTTAACCCCAGCGGCTCCATAAAGGACAGGATTGCCAAGTACATGATAGAGGAAGCGGAGAGGAGGGGGGTGTTGAAGAGAGGAATGACGATTATTGAGGCTTCTTCAGGAAACACCGGGATATCTGTGGCCATGGTTGGCGCTTTGAAAGGCTACAAGGTGAAGATAGTGATGCCCGAGTCTATGAGCATTGAGAGGAGGAAGATAATATGTTCCTATGGTGCAGAGGTCATACTCACGCCAGCTGAGGACTATACAGACGGCTCAATAGAGGTTGCACGTGAGCTCGCCGAAGTTGAGGAGTTCTTCTTTCCTAACCAGTTTGCGAACGGGAACAATGTTCTCGCACATTATGAGACAACAGGTGAGGAGATAGCTGGCAAGATAAACCCGACCCACCTTGTTGCGGGTATAGGAACAGGCGGCACCATAATAGGCACTGGAAAGAGGCTCAAGGAGATGAATCCGGAGTTGAAGATTATCGGCATTGAGCCGCACAAGGAAAGCCCCATACCAGGACTCAAGAATACGGAAATCCACGAAAAGCCGGAGATACTCGATAGGACCTTCCTTGACGAAACCAGTTACGTGAGGCTGGATGATGCTGTGACCATGGCAAGGAAGCTGGCAAAGGCAGAAGGTCTTTTCGTTGGCCTCAGCTCAGGCGCAGCGATGCATGTGGCGTCCAAGCTTGCAAAGGAACTGAAACGCGGGACAATAGCCACCATCTTCCCTGATAATGGATACAGATACCTGAGTGTGGTTTGAATTGCCCTTGTCGGGGTAAAGGCAATGGTTTTTCTACCCTCCAGCCTTAAATAAGGGTTTCAGGAAGGTTCTAAAACCTTTCTTTTTTTCTTTATTTTAGTGCCCAGTCAGTGATGCGAATCATTATATAGCGGTTTATTATGAGTTTTATTGGATGAATACGAAAAAAATGAAAGAGTTCTTGAAAACGGTGAATCCAAGAAATATAACTTTCAAAACCCACGCTTTAAAGAGATTGGAACAAAGAAAGATTGACCGATACACCGTAATTTCCCCATATTTTATCTCCTAGAACATTACTTTTTGCAGGAAAAAGTGAAAAATATAAGGGGTCAATTGAACTGTACTTTGAACTTTCCAAGAGATTTGCTCTATTTGTTGCTGTCGACATTGGGGAAAAGAATATAATAGTAAGAACCGCATATAAGTATAATATAAAAAAGCAAAAGAGTTTGTTAGGTGATAAGAAATGGTGAAATTTCATACAGACTACGACTTCAAGAGAGATTCGCTCTACATCTATAAAGAAACCGAAGGCGCTGTGAAGAGTTTTGAGTTTGGAGACGAAGCAGTAATCGATTTTGACTCACCTACATCAGTTTCTGGTATTGAGATATTCAACATTTCAAAAGAATTTGAACTTCCAAAATATTACTTCAAATCAATCAAAAAAGCCAGCATCAGGACAAGGTGGTCTGGTAATGTCTTATTGATATACTGGGTAGTTCTGTTCGACACTGAAAAGATTGAAACGGTTAGGGAAGAAAAGGTAAGTGCTAGGCTTCTAATACCAGCTAGAGCAGTATAAAGAAAGTGAGGACATCAGCCTCCCATTTAACTCCTACCTCGGCCGCTTTCCTCTCAACGGTACGCCCCCCTGTAAAAACATCGGTTTTTCAACAAATTCTATTAATTTGGAGCGACAAAGTAGATTTCGCTAGGAACTCTTTTTGGGCCGGAAAAGAGGGAGTCTGTTCTGTAACCTATTACCCTTGCCGGAGTTGCCAAATTGCTGCATTCTTTAAGGAGTCCGATACAACTTTTTCTTAACTGTTGCCATCAGCTCTTCTTCCTCAGGAACCATCACTTCCAAAACCCTCTCATAAACCCATTCTGAAATGAGATGTTCTACCATCCTTTCGATCCTCCTTCCATCTTCGCTGTTCCACTCTTCATCTTCAGATTCGTAGTCTGTTACTGTTCCTCTCCTCCATGGTTCAAGAAGGTGGCTGACTTGGACATGATACGTTGGTTCATAGCCGTCTTCAGAACTCTCGAGATGACGAAAAAGCTTTATATACTCGAAACCAATCTTCTGCGAGCATTCGTCAAGCTCGATAACAAAGTTATAATCTGGGTGATGAAAACCGAAAGGACCTATTATGCAGTCTTTGATATTGGTCTCCACCAAGTTAGCAATCTCTTCCAAAGAAGGTTTTGGTTTTTCGACTCCCATATTTTCGTCACCTCAAAGTAAGCTTATAAAGATTCATGCCCTTGCCGGGATTCGAACCCGGGTCACAACCTTGCTGCACGCGTTTTCCCGAGGGTTTTGGCCCGAAGGGACAAAAGGCTCACCGCAGGGTCGCGTACTATCCACTATACTACAAGGGCATGGATAAAGTTGCGAGGACACGGTTTAAATCGTTATTGCTTGAGCCTCTTCCTAAGTTTTGAAAGCTTCTCCTCGTACTCGCGGTTCCTCCTGTTGAACGCCTTGCGGGTTATGTCACCAAGCTTAAAGTAGGACTCTCGCAACTCGGACTGCAATTCCTTTATCCTCTCTATCCTTCCTTTTACAATTCTGCTGACAGCCAGGGGAACAACCTTTTTGTTGAAGTAAACCAAGGCTAAAACCGAGGCGACTATGCCCAGGAGGATGAGGTATATGTTCTGTGCGAGCAGGTCGAGCAGGTTTGCCTGCCGCACCACCACTTCAACCCTTCCGTACTCCAACCTGTCAACCCCGTAGAGGAAAAGGATCCACTCGCCCTCGTAGGACGGGTCTGTGGAGTAGTATGCGTCATAGATTCCACTTCCCCTTTCAACAAGGCTCAGGTTTCCGTCAGGTGTTGAGACAATGAGACTCGCACCACCCACAGCCGAGCCGTCTGACCTTGTAAGGTTGACCTTTATGTGGACCATACCCCCTGAGATGTACGGGCCCCCGACTTCCATGAAGCTGGCGTGCACTCCCCCGCCCATCACAACAATCTTTGTGCTGTTTTCCCCGAAGTAGTTTCCTTGGACTGACCTGATGGAAATTGAGTAGTTTCCTGTCTGACTGTCATCTGGTATGTCGAACTGGGCGTAGTAGTTGCCCGGACCGCTTTCATCCATGACAGTCCTCCTGCCGTCAGGGAGCACGATGAAGGTTGTTGCACCCGATATGGGGAGATTTGAGCGCCTGACCTGCGCAGTGACCACGACCCTGTCGCCTTGGTAGTGAACCTTCCCGTTTTCTGGTTGGACAACGGAGACAGAGAGGTATGGGAACATCACGACCTCAACGACCTCAACAAGGAAACTCTTTTTCCCCATCCTTGTCCCATCTGTGCATAAAAGTTCCACGTTCCATGTTCCAGTAGGGTCAGCAGCGCCTATTGTGTAGTTGAACGAAAACATGCCATCCGCATGACTCTCTAGTGACTTCTGCCACAGACCGGAGCTGAGTCTGAGTTCCAGGTCGCAGTTGACGGGCCCACTCGCATCTGAGATATTGCCACTCATCAAAATCACATCGCCCTGCCTGTAGGCGTCCGCACCAATCTCAGCGTTGAGGTCCAAGTTTTCAAATACTGTGAAGGGCTCCAGGGCGAACCAGGAGGTGTTGCCATCCCATTCCACTACTTCTATGTGAGGCCTGTAAACACCAACAACTGACGTGTTTGTATGGAGGTAGGTGTAGGTCCCGTTTTCTGAGTTCATCGTCGCGCTTGTCAAAGTTGCAGATGGTTCTGCAACGTGGATTGTGGCGTGTGATATACCGCTTCCCGAGATCTTTGCGGTTATCTCCACCCATTCGCCCGAATTGACTTTGTCTGAACTCACCTCATGTTTGATTTCCATCATATCAGTGCATCCGCGTACTGTCTCGGGCATTCCTTGGGCCCCGCAGAGGTTCAGGTCCTCGCACGACCTTGTCCTGACTCCAGCAGAACAAATGCCCCACGCACCGCAGACCCAGAGCGGTTCACAGTCACATTCCCTCCATGTGATGGGTTTCCCAATCTCTGTTCCGCACGAGTTTTCGTCCTCGCATGACCTGTACTGTGTGTTGTTCTCATAGCACTTTGACCATCCGGTGCATGACCATGATTCATTGCAGCACGTCCCAGGGACTGATGGTATCAGCATTATGTCGTCGTAGTAGACCCTGCTATGAGGGTTTTCTATGTTTATGGAGCCAACGCTGTTCCCCTCAAATGAGAAGGTGCTGCTCTTCCATGTGTAACCTTCAGCTATGTTGATGTTCAGGTTCTCCCATCCACCGCATGAAACTGGCGACGCATCCATTCCAACTGCAGACCAGCTGCCAAAGGTGGACATGTGTGACATATAGAATGTGCTGTCCCCTGAGAAAGGACACTCTGCAAAGTACCAGAAGGACAGGTTGTAGTCTGTGTAGTTTCCTCCTTGTGGGAAGGTTGTGTTCAGATACTCCAATGTGAAATCGGCATCATCCTCCCCGCCGTTCCACAAGAGGACGGAGTAGTTGCCGCTGTGTGCAAAGTCGCTGAGGGTTATGCTGCATTCCGGCTCCGCGCCGTACAGAACCCTCCAGTTCAGAATGGTTGCGCTTTCAAAGTCGTCTATTATGACGGAGTTGCATACCGCTTCTGCACCATGGACCAAAGCACATATGACCACAAACAGCAGCAAGGCACGCATGAAAATCCAATAAACTTCAGAACTATTAAAATATATTCAGAAAGCCTTTTAATTGTGGTTTTGGGTGTACCAACAATGCTTGTTGTTACTGGCGGCCCCGGTTTCATCGGCTCACACCTGCTCAAAACAGTTGAGGGCATGAGTTTCAGCTTGAAACAGGGATTTGACATCACCAACCTGAAGCAACTCATCTCAAAAACAGCTGGAGCAGAGGCGGTTGTGCACCTCGCAGCCGAGACCGACGCGTCGAGCATGGATAATGACAAAATATTTAATACCAACGTTCTTGGCACGGTCAATGTTCTGGAGGCGTGCAGGAAAAACGACGTCAAAAACCTTGTCTTTGCCTCATCTGCTGCTGTCTATGGTGAGGCAGAGCCACCACTGAGCGAGGCGATTTGCTGTGAGCCAACGAATCCATACGGAGCCTCAAAGCTTGCAGCAGAGTCCTACGTCTCAGCTTACTCGAACTCCTATGGCATCAACTCCACCGTACTGCGCTTCTTCAACGTCTACGGTCCCGGTTGCCACGGGGTTGTCCGTGACTTCATCACATCGGCACTTTGCGGCAAGGCCATAACAATATTGGGCGACGGCTCCCAGACCCGCGACTTCGTATACGTGGGTGACGTGGTGGAAGCGATAAAGCTTGCGATTGGGAGGAGTGGCTTTGGCGTCTACAACGTTGGCACAGGTCTCGGCACTACGATAAAAGAGCTCTCGGAGGTTATCTCCAGACTTGCTGGAGATGTTGGGATAAGGCATGCTCCTGCCAGAAAAGCAGATATCAGACACTCGTTGGCAGACACGTCAAAGGCGCAGAAGTTCGGCTTCAAAGCAAAGGTCTCCCTGCTCGAGGGGTTGGAGAGAACCTTTCGGTTTTTCCGAAAATAATTTCGTATAATACGAAAGATTATATTTTCCCACTTTCTTTACTACCACCATGCGCCTGAACGAGTCGAAGGTGAAGGTCCTCAAACCATTCCTTGACCACCCGCAGGAGGAGTTCTATCTCTCACAGATAAAAAGGCAGGTCGGCCTCTCACTCGACACAGTTCATCGTTCCCTCCGCTTCTGGAAGGAAAAAGGAGTTCTGCGCTGCAGGCCAGTGGGCAGGATGAAGCTCTATTGCCTGAACAGATGCGAGTTGACAGATATCATGAGAAAACTGCTGGAGGTGGAATATGGCTAGGTCACAGGTAGCAACCACACTCATAGCCGCCCTACTCGCGTTACTCGCAGGCGCGGTCATCCTCGGCGTCTCCCCCATGGGCACCGGCCAAACAATTAGCGTCTACCCCGGCAACTCGACAAAGATAGTCTCAACAATCACGGTT
>DAOVEB010000009.1 GCA_030669205.1 Candidatus Parvarchaeota archaeon
AGCTGTATCATTGATAGAGCAGCTGGCTATGTAAGGTGGGTGAGTGTCCAAAACATAGGTGACGTTTGTTATAAGATAGTCTACCTCGACTTGCCCTTGGTCCTCGGGCTGGTTCTCGTTCGGCTGCACAACATGTAGGAGCATACTTGTGCCGCTGATGTGGTTCCAGCAGGTGCTGTTACTTGCACAAATTAAGTTTTCCGATGGTGAGCCTGGTTCTGATGTTGGTAGATTGATTATGATGTCCCAGTCACCGGTATTGTAATTCCATATCTCCAAACTTGTAGCTTCAAATGCATCGTCCGACACCCAAGCATCTGTTACAAGGTACATATCTGAAATGGTCACAGCTCCAAGCGAGAAGTTCATGGTGTAGTTGTGCCAAAGCATCTTTCTCTGACCAGAGACTATGGTTTCCTTCAACGTCTCCTTGGTGCCATCATTAGCGCGTGTGTCTGCGAAGCTGCCTGAGCTGACTTCGCCAAACGGTCCGGTCGCCTCAGCTGTTGCCCAGGAATGGGCAAAGGTATCGGCTGAGGCAGCATGCATTGAAAAGGCTAACAGGAATAGGACCATTAAAAAGAAGAAGCGTCTACGCACTGCGACTCACCCACTTTCTCAGTACCCAGAGGTTCACTCCTTTCTTCTTCAGCCGCTGGACCTTCCGGTCTATGGCGAGCTCAAGCATGTATTTCTCAGCAGTGTTCCAGCTGATGCCCAGTCCCCCTGCAAGCTCGCTGGTTGTTGAGATGCCGCAGAACTCGTGTTTCATCAGGTGCAGAATCTGCTTCTTGATACTAGCCTTATCATTACTACTGTTAGGCTTTTTCCCACTTTTCATTACAATAACTGAATCTAAGGAGTGGGAAATATAAAAAGCTTCCTCAGACCAATTAACGGTTGAAAAAACTTACGCGAAATCGTACCAAATATCGTATGAAATTTCATAAAAAGAAAGATTATTTAACGCGTTTGTGTTAGAAGTGGGGTATGGTTCCAAGGAGGTATCTCTCGATTCTTTTCCTCCTCGCTCTCAATGCAGGCTGGGCTTCGTGTGGTGAGATTTTAATTGACGACTTTGAGGACGGTGATATATCGGATTGGATTGTGCCCTACAGTCCTGGAAAGGCGAATTTAACGCTGACCGCATTTGCTGCAAACGGGAGTTATGCTGTGAACAGCTCGGGTAACCCTGTTGAATGGGGATGGAATGACTTTACAAAGGAAAACCTGGGACTGACACTTCCGCACCCTATTTCCTATTACAACTTATCCTTTTGGTACTACATACCAAGCGGTGTCTCTATTAACATAGGTGAGCATGCTGGTGGGTGGTGGGTATACCTAGGGTATAATGATTCAGTCCATACAGGAGCCCCGTACATCGGTTACACTCAGGAGTTCCATCCGAATGATTCGATAAATGAATATGGCAAATGGTCACATTTTTCTATGGCAATAGACGAGAACTTCAACGACCCGACATACCAGTTTGTGACCTACGATTCGGACCGCATTGGTAGCATCTATTTCCTGCCACAACCGCGAGGCGGTTATATGCTGTTCGACGACATAAGGTTGGTGCCGAAGCAGGTCACTGATGAGGGCTGGTCCTGCTCGGACTGGGGACTGTGTTCCCTCGGTGTCCAGTCAAGGCAGTGCACAGAGTTTGAGTATTGTAGTGCGTCGAGACCTAATGAGCAGATACCGTGCGTCCTGTGGGAAGTATTTGTTGTTCTGGGAATTGCCGGGATAGGAATAGCTACCTACTTTCTAAAACCAAAAAAAGTTAAGAGAAAGGCGCGTAAGAAGAAGAGATGAAAGGAAAAGGGACCTTGTCAGTGTTGATTCTCACATCAGTTTTACTTTTCACTGACACATGGGCAGCATGTGGAGAGATACCAATCGACAACTTTGAGGACGGTGACATATCAGACTGGATTGTGCCTTATAGTCCTAGTAAAACGAATTTGACATTGACAACGAATGCTGCAAGTGGCAGTTACGCTGTGAACAGTTCAGCAGACTCTGTTGACTGGGGCTGGAACGACTTCACAAAGGAGAATTTGGATTTGGATTTGCCGCAGCCTGTTTCTTATTACAACCTGTCGTTCTGGTACTATGTGCCTGAAGGGGTTCAAATCGGTGGTGAAAAGGGTGAATGGTTCATCTATATCGGGTACAACGGGTCTTTGCATACGGGAGCACCTTACATTGGCCCAACACAAGAGTTCAAACCAAACGACACAATAAATGAGTATGGTCACTGGGCGCAGTTCTCAATGGCAATTGATGAGAACTTCAACAACCCAACGTACAGGTTTGACACCTATGATAGGAACTATATAAAAAGTGTCTACTTCCTGCCGCAACCGCGTGAGGATGGAGTATTCCAACTGTTTGACGACATAAAGCTGATTCCTAAAGTACCGATATACGAAGACTGGGTATGCACGGACTGGGGCGCCTGTTCAGATGGTATACAGACAAGAAGTTGTGTTGACAGGAACAACTGCGGCACAGTGGGAAACAAGCCAGCAACGGCTAGGGCGTGTATTTCTCTCTCCATAGTGCCAGATGTCTCTGTTGACGGAAATCTACTCCTGATAAGGTCTATAGTCTCCAGCACAAATGGTGTAGACTGGGTCAGGGCAGAGATAACCCTGCCTAATGGTACTACTGTCACGAGAACCATGAGCAGGGTATCAGGTACGGTTCTCAGCGGAACGTACGAGACGCTTTTCGAATCATCCTCATGCGGAATCCACTCTGTCAAAGTAGTTGCAGACGACGGCGTTGATATGGACCACATAACAAGGAATGTGGACGTCTCCCAGACGTTGGAAGTGACGATGGAGACCAACAAAGCCATCTACCAGAGAACCGAGACAATCAGAATCACCGGAACGGTCTCGGATGCCTCGGACATCACCTTGACAATCCAAGATACCACACATGTGGAAAATGATACCACCTCGTTCGCATACAACTACACCATACCACAGATAGACCCAACAGGAGAGTGGAACATAATATTGCACGCAGTCGGAAGGTGCAATTCGACCTCAGTCACCAAAAAAATCCAGGTGGTCGAGGCCCAGACCTTTGAGACCTACAACATCATATTCACCTCACCCGCAGCCGGCTCTCCATACCAAAGGGGTGAAACCGTGTCGACAACGGTTCGGGTTGAGGAGAACAGCCAGCCAGTTTCCGGAGCAGAGGTCTTCACCTACATCGGAGACGAGAGGTTGAATCTGAGTGAAACAATCTCTGGAACATACCATCTTGACTACCAACTATCATACAGTGCCCCACTGGGAACGCTGCCAATATCAATCAGGGCAACAAAGGTGGATAGGGGCGGTGCGAAAACTGTTGAGGTCTATATCCAGCCAGCCACAATAAATCTCGAACTGTCACCAATAAATAGAGTGGTTGTTGGCGCGCAGACAACGGTCGGTGTAACTGCCATATATCCTGATGGAAGCTCTGCATCTGGTCTGAGCCTTAAGCTCTCTGTGCCTGATGGCACAATCAGCATGGATGAAGTCTCACCCGGCCGGTATGAAGCCAGTTACATACCATCATCAGCAGGTGTCTGGAACTTGGAAGTCAGCGGAAGTGATGCGAATGCCAATATTGGCTCAGAGACAGAAACCGTCCAGATATATGAGACCTCGTTGCTCGACATCCTGACCCAGTATTGGTATCTCGTGGTAGTTGCGGTGTTGATAGCTTGTCTCGCCTCTTACCCGTTAATCAAAAGGAGGATGGCAACTAGCAGGTACGAAGGGCTCCGGAAGCAGGGGCTCAAAATAATGGAGATGCAGAAGGAGCTCCAGGAGTCCTACTTCCAGGCTGGTGAAATCGACATGGAGACCTTCAAGGAGAAGTCGGCGGAATATGAGAGAAGGCTCACCCAGATAAGGGAAGAGATAGAAGGGTTGGAACCCAAAGGGTGAGAACTTACTTCTTGGTTTTCTTTCTTTTGGATTTTATCTCATCATCAAGTTTGCTCAGAGTTTCTTCGTACTCCTGTGAACGTTTGTCAAAGGTTTCTCGGTCTATCTCGCCCTTCTTGAAGTAAGCCCTCTGCAGGTCCTTCTGCAGCGCCTGGACCGTCTTCTTCTCAACTTTCAGCCGGTTGAGCTCGCTTACACCGGCTCGCCTCTTGAGCAAGGGATAGGATGCTCCGACCGCAGCGACGATGGCAACAACAACCAGATACCAATAATAACGCAGACAGTCAATGAGAGTGGGCTCACGCACATCTATGGTTGGCGGAGTGAACTCCAGTCCCTCTGCACCGTAGAGTGTCAGCTCATGCGAACCAAGCTGGTTCGCGACATAGGAGAGCTCATAAACGCCGTCCTCTACCTCGCTCAATGCGAGGTCGCCTTCGGGTGTTGAAGCGGTCAAGGTGAGTCCCGTTGCAGCAGAGCCGTCGCTTCTGGTTGCGTTCATCCTGAGCGTGACAATCTCACCCGGTATGTGGGAAAGTATTGTTGGTCCCAGAACTCTGAGGGTTATCGTTGACTCGCGCACAGTTATGTTGACCTCGTTCTCGCCTGTGTAGTTTCCTCTTATTGCACGTATCAATGTGTTCCAGTTCCCAGTAGACGCGTCTATTGGTATCCTGAACACCTCAGAGTAGACACCATTCGCAGTTTCAACCATTGTCACTCGGCTACCTGTCGGCAGTATTGTAAATACTGTGGCACCAGACACGAGTTCCTCGCTCTCCTTGACAGTGGCCGTGAACTGTACGTCTTCCCCCTGATAGTAGATTGAGCCCATCACAGGCGAGTTAACAACGACATTATAGTACTCGTACCTGGTTGGTGCGCTGACCTCTATGGAAACTGAATCCGTGCCGATGCCTTCAACACCAGAACAACTGACAGCGACATCCCAGTCTCCAGTCGGGTCAACGAGGCTAATGACTTTGTCGTACGAAAAGGTGCCGTCAGATGTTACATCAACGGTTTCACTCCAGGAGTTGGAGGTGAAATCAATCTGGCAACCGCAAGAAACCAAACCGCCCACCGCATCCCTTGTGGTTCCAGTCACATAAATTGTGTCGCTCTGGTTGTATTGCACCCTGTCAGTTGATAGCTGGACATCGATGTACCCAACAACAGTGAAGTTTTCGCCGATGAACCAAGAAGTCTCACTCTTTGTGTCCGTTACAGAGATGCGCACTTGATAGTCTCCGAGCTGCACGTCAGCTGGAACGCTGTAAGTATACGCATAAGCGCTCCCCACCTGCAAGGTGCTATGGCTCTCAACACTGTTATCCGGTTTTGTTATGTGGACGTTGACCTGGGAGATGCCATCGTCGTCGGTCGCAGTTGCTGATATCGACACCTCACCACCCCTGTTCACGGTTGTCGGTGAAACCGCGACAGTCGCAGACGTTGGATTGAGCGGACACGCCTGCTGTACAGGGGGCTGGCCCGTCAGTGTCTGGCATTCATTGGCGTCTGTGCAGCCCCGGGTTTGTATTCCGCCTGTGCATGTGCTCCAAGCCCCGCACTGCCAGTCAGGCGTGCACGTGCAGTTCTGGCTTTCCGATGGTTTGTTGTATTCTGTACCGCAGGCGTCGGTGCATGTCCGATACTGGGTGCTGTTTTGAGGGAAGCAAGGTCCCCAGTCTGTGCAGCTCCAGTCTGTCTCAGGCACAGAAGGTATGAGCTTGATGTCATCATAGTAAATCATATTCCCTTGCATTATCTCCAGGTTTATTGAGCCGAGAAAGGTGTCATCAAGGAGGAAGCCTGGGTCCTTCCACCAGAAGGTGTCAGGTATGCTCATACTTATGTAGCCCCATGAGCCACATGACATTGATATGCCTGTGTTCAGCACGCACGACACCCAGTTCTCAAAACTATTTTCATTTGAGATGTAGAAGTCATGGTCGCTCGGATATGAACATCCACTTTCCGCGTAGTACCAGAAAGACAGGTTGTAATATCTATAACTGTGGTTGTCCGGGAAGGTGATGTTCATGTTCTCCTTCGCAAAGTCAACGGCATAGCCAATCAGCCCGTTCCACAGTCTAATTGAATAACTTCCGTCATGTACAAAGGTACTTAGGGTTATGTTCTTGTTCACGTCCGGTTCATCATACATCATCCTCCAGTTGGATATGTTGCCGTCTTCGAAGTCGTCAATCAGGATTTCGCCGCAGATTGCTTCTGCATGCGCTGCTCCAACAAGAAGGAGAGGTATCAACATAAGTAGTAATGTTCTTCTTAACATCATCACTGATGTGAGTAGGCATGGTACAAATAAAAAAGGTGTGGTTTGAGGAAAAGAATAAAAAGATTCTCCCCCATTTATCTATCATGTCAGCGCCACAGATACCCGTTCTTAAAACCGGAATCCCTGGATTCGACCAACTTCTGGCAGTGGGAGGATTTGAGCCTGGAAACGTAGTTTTGGTTTCTGGTGGCTGCGGTTCAGGAAAATCCCTATTCTCAATGCAGTTCCTCCATCAAGGGTGCAAGAACGGGGAGAAGTGCCTGCACATAGGGTTTCAGGAGCCGCCTGAAAAACTCAGAACAATCACATCCAGGTTCGGCATGGATCTCACCGCTTACGAGAAGAAGGGTAATCTGATTCTGGCTCGAATCAACCCGTTCAACCTGGCAAAGCTGATTGAGGCCAAGCTCATGCAGACAAAAGGGAAGCTGAAGATAGAGTTCGGCAAGAAGGGGATTCTCGAGATGGTTCCGAAGGGTTTCGTTCCCAACCGCATAGTCATCGACTCGCTCTCATCTCTATCCGTCGCATTTCAGGACCAGCAAGAAACCTACAGACGATACATCGACCACCTCTTCCGCACCTTTGTCGAGACAGGCGCAGTGACGCTCGCAATAACCGAGACCGAGCAGGAGCCGACTAAATACTCGCGCACAGGAATCGAGGAGTTCGTTTCAGATGGCGTTATAGTGCTGTATAACATAGGCAAGCAAGACTCACGCATTCGGGCTGTTGAGATTCTCAAGATGCGCGGCACAGGCCACCGGAAGGGGGTTGTGCCCTTTGAGATAACCTCCAAGGGGTCGGTCGTACACCCACAGGAAAAGGTCTTCTAGGTATTCACATAAATTATTTTAATCTAGATAACGATGTAAATATTGCATGGGGCTACTCGACAGTCTTCCTGGGAAATTAAGAGGTAAATCAAAAAAGAAAGCAGTGCCAGACTATGTCAGGAAGCAACTTAACAAAAGCAAGAAACACAAGCAGGTTGAGGAAAGGGTGAAGGAAAGTATAGAGGGGTACAGGCTCCTTTTTGAGAGAATAGGGTATGTCACATGGATAACGGACAATAAAGGCAAAATAACCTTCATTAGCCCAAATGTGAAGAATGTTTATGGTTATATTCCCAAAGAGATTTACAATGGTAGAGAGCACCCTTTTTTTGGAAAGGTACACCCCAATGACGCCAAAGGCCTGAAAAAGGCGTGGGAGTTGCTTTTCAAGAAGGGCAAAGAATACAATATAGAATACAGAATCCAAAGAAAGGATGGCAAGTGGATTTGGTTACTTGATAAAGCAGTTAGTGTCCATAGAAAAGATGGTAAGTCGTATGCTTTTGGCGCATTCTCAGACATCACAGAACAGAAGAAGGTAGAGGATAGAATTAAACATCTCAACAGGGTTCTTAGAACTATACACAATGTCAACCAACTTATAACAAGAGAGAAGGATGGATACAAATTACTTGACTCCTGTTGCAAGATTCTCACAGAATTTGGAGGATACAAGAGTGCATGGATAACCCTTTTTGACAAAAATGGCAAACTCAAAGTACGTGGAAGCTCAAAAATGGCAAAGGAATTTTCTTCAATAGTCAAGATGTTTGATAAGGGAAAAACAACTCGCTGTGTCAAAATGGCGCTGGAGAAGCCAAGGGTTGTGGTTATGACCAGTGTTGCAAAATCCTGCAAAAACTGCTCTTTATCAAAATACTGCGGAGAAAATGGAGCTGTGATAATGCAATTTAAATATGGTAAGAAGGCTCATGGCACAGTAGCTGTTATAACGCCTGAAAAGTATGCTCTCGATAAGGAGGAACAACACCTATTCAAAGAGGTGGTCAATGATATTTCTTTTGCCCTGCGTAACATAGAACTGGAAGAAGAGCGCAGGATGTTGGAAGAAGAACTGCGGAAGAAAGAGGAGAAGTACCGCTTGATAAGTGAAAATACGAGTGATTTGGTTGCTATGACAACATTTGGTCTGAACCCTGTCTACACCTATGTAAGCCCTTCAATTAGGAAGGTTTTTGGATATGAACCCGAAGACATGATTGGAAAATCGGGCTTTGAGTTCATTCATCCAGATGATAAAAAGAAACTGCTCCCCTTATTGGAGAAATACATCGTTGCAGGTGCTCAGGGACTCTTAACTGGAAAAGGTGTGGATATATTTGAAAGTATAGAATACCGCTTCAAGGACAGGTATGGAAAGTGGCACTGGCTGGAGAGCACCGCTAATCTTGTTGGTAATGAGATGCTCTTTGTTTCGAGGGATATCACAGAGCGCAAGCAACTAGAGCAAACGAAAACAGATTTCCTGAACTTAGTTTCTCACGAACTGAAAACACCACTGACAGCTACCAAGGCCTATCTTGGGTTATTAAGAGAGGAGTTGGAGTCCAGGCTAAGTGAGAGTGAAGTATCTAACTTTGAGACAGTGGACAGGAACATCAAGCAACTGGAGAAGCTGGTGCTCTCCATCCTTGACATCTCGCATATGGAGTCAGGAAAACTCAAACTGAATCTGGAAAAGGTAGATGTGGAAATGCTCATTAAAGACATTTCAGAGCAGTTCAGGCTCTTGGTTGTGAAAAAGGATCTGAAACTGGTAAAAAGAATAGACAAACTGCCAAAGGTAAAGGCTGACAAATCTGCCTTGAAGAAGATTTTGAACAATCTGCTCAGCAACGCAATCAAGTTCACGGAGAAGGGCGTGATTACAATAAAGGCCAAGAGAAAAGGCGAGTTTGTTGAAATCAGTGTCACGGACACTGGCATCGGGATTCCAAAGGATGTGATACCTAACTTGTTCAGGAGGTTCTATCAAGCTGACCTTTCCTTAAGAAGAAAGCATGGAGGGACAGGACTGGGATTGTCAATAGTGAAGATGTTTGTTGAGCTGCACAGCGGAGAGGTGAAGGTAAAAAGCAAAAAGGGCGAGGGTTCCACCTTCACCTTCACGTTGCCTATAAAGGGTCCGGAGGGGGTGAGTAAAGCATGAAGAGGATTTTGTATGTAGAGGACAACATAGACACAGCAAATGCTGTTAAGATAATTTTGGAAAATGCTGGTTTAGAGGTAGAGCTAGCATATACAGGAGAGGAAAGCCTAAAGATAACCAATAAGAAAAAGTTCGACTTAATCCTAATAGATATTATGTTGCCTGACATCTCGGGCTGGTCAACACTGCAGAAGCTCAAGGAGAAGAAAGTCAAGTCAAAGTTTGCCTTTATAAGCGCGATTCCATTGCCCAAAAAGGAGATGTCAATCCTAAGGAAAACTGGGGTTCTGGACTACATTGAAAAGCCCTTTGACAACAATGATTTGGTTGCAAGGGTCAAAAAAATCTTGAAAGTCACTTGAAGAACTCAGATATCTCCACACCCAATCCCTTCTTAGTTGCAATTCTGAATAAAATGGGTTTTAATGTGTGGAGTGTCTTGGCCATCTTCTTTATCCTAATAAACCTGTTCTCACCCTCAACATACATATTGAAAACACCATCTGCTAGATATTCAATGGTTTTCACGTGCTTTTCTTCATGCATGCCCTCTTCTAGCGTGAATATTCCGACGCCTCCAGCTCCCTTAACCTTAGCACTTATTACCTGTATGAACTTCATGGCAACCTCTGGTTTGACATGCAACATGATGTCTGACAGAGAGTCAAAGACAATGCGGTATGGCGGCTTGCCATCCCCGAGCGCTCTGTCAATGGCCAATGACAACTGGTTCAAATCAGTTGGTTGGCTTATGGAATACTTTGCCTTTGGAGGTGTGCCAAGCCTCCACGAATAACAATCAATGAATGACAAGTTACGGGAAGCGGTGTGGTCCAAACCTATTGCCTCCATTGTATCCAACATAAATTCTGGTGTGTCAGATGTTGAAATGAATATGCATGACTCATCATCCAGAAGGCCTTCATGGATGAAGTTAAAAGAAAAGGTCGACTTGCCTGTACCAGGTTCACCGAGAACGAGCATGATTGAGTTCAAGGGTATACCTCCGCTTATAAACTCGTCCAAGCCGAAGATGCCTGTCCTCATCCGCTTGACCGCGGTTTTCTCTTTTTTTATGGCCTTTGTCTTTCTCTGCTCAACTGGTTGCGTATCCTTCTGTTCAACATTCTTTTTTGGCATACTTTTCACCTACTTGAACATCCTCCCAAATTCAAAGGAGAGGAATATAAGGACAAATGCACAGGTCCTTGCTATGTGAGACCAGAAGAAAGGGTCTATCCTGCTGTAAAAGCCGCTAAAGGCAAGTAGTATGATTGCCAAGAAGAAAACAAGTGCGGGTTTAACTCTGGACTTGTAGTATATATACGAAAAGCCCGAGAGTAAAATTACTGTTGTTGGTATGCTTATGACGAGTGATAGGGTGCCTAGAAGGGATTCCTCCGTGAAGATAAATGGGATGAGGAGTAGTGGGGGTACGATAAAGTAGACCAAGAAAAGTTGTTTCTTCCTCTGCCTGAACAGCAGCATCAGAAGCGTGAAGACAAAGCCGATGGTTGTGAGATTTATGAAGAAGCGGTCGAGTTTATAGAACAACAAGCCAT
This sequence comes from Candidatus Parvarchaeota archaeon, assembly GCA_030669205.1. Lineage (GTDB taxonomy): Archaea > Nanobdellota > Nanobdellia > JAFCGN01 > DAOVEB01 > DAOVEB01. Next base: position 10,836 of record DAOVEB010000009.1, read on the forward strand.
ATCCAAACTCCTGCACCAGCAGGTGAAAGATGACGGCAAGTGCTCCCGAAGCAAAGGATATTCCCAGCATAATCTTTGGATAGCTCTTCTGTTTTATCCCTTTGAACATGACATAGACGAAGAAGATGGAAATAACAAGTAGTTCAAGGCCATTGATAACCAGAGAGAGAACATCAGCCACAGTCATACTAAATGGATTACACTATTAAAAAATTGCCTAAATCACAGCCTCAACAGGCTGCGGAGCGCTTTGAAGAGCAAGGAAGTAGATTTAGGGGTGTTGGGAGAGCCCTGTTGAATCTATTATCAAATATAACAAGTGGTGTTTCTATGACAGCTTTGCTAGACTTTTCTTTTTTTCTTTCTGAACTTATTTAGAGACTTCACTTTTTCTGAAACCCTTTTTTCTACGACTTCAAAGCTCTCAAAGTTCTTTTTCATGCTCCAGAGGCCCCAGAGTAAGAGCACACTAATTGTAAAGGGGAGCAGAACCCTATCCAAAAATCGGACAGGGTCAGTTGAAGCTGGAGCCCTGCTTAATTCGATAAGCAATGCTGTAACCCTACGAAAAGCCATGAGTACCAGGCCCACAACAACAGCCAGCCAAGCTTTATAGAGCCTGTTATACTTATATATGACATACGAAAAATAGGCTGCAGTAAATTGAACAACAATTTGGATGAGCTCCAAGATGTAAGTCACCTCAGCTAGCATTTTTTTTCACCTCATCAACAAACGCTTCAATTTTTTTGATAATGTCCTTATCAATATCAGACTCTAGCGCCAATATAATCGTATCTACTCCAGCAATCCTCATCTTGTTTATAAAAAAGTTTGAAAACCTGCCTATCATGTTTGCATCGTTATACATCAACATGGTGCTTAAGGAATCCACGAACAAATTCTTTTCTCCTGAAAGGTTCTCGACGCTCTTGGTGATGGCAATACTTATGGCAGTTATATTCTGCGGACTATCTATGAATATACAGTTCTCTGGTTCTTCTTCGGTCCTGCTTCCCATAACGGACCTGGAGATACAGTCAATAAAGAAGATTTTATTGGCTATTCCAGCCTCTTTGAACAAGGTGGTAATATGGCCACACGGCTTGTTTGTTGTGGCATACACCACATCTTTGCCTTTGAGTTCATTTTTGAAGATATCAATTACTTTTCCAAAGTAGTTTTCCGGATTTAGGATATAAAGAATGGTTTTGTTTACCACATAAATACCACTTTTTTTGATTTTATAAGGTTTCAGGGTAATTTTAATGAAATTTTTTCCCTAAACAGTACTTGGCAACATCTGTAAGTGCTTGGATTATGATTGGATTATTAAATGTGGTTGAAGCAAATCTAAATGGATAGATAACCATAGCAAGATTTTTTGTTAGTTTTATAGCATCATGGTATCGTTTCCTGTTCTATGGGATTTCAAAATTCGTTGTAATAGACAGCAAAAGAAACTGTAGACCATTGTCCTTGCCAGAATTCGAAGCAAACTGCTCAAAAACCTTGAATCACAGCCTCAAGAGGTTGCGGAGCGCCTCGAACAGCGAGGTCTTGTACTCAATGCCCTCGATTTTATGCGCAAGACGGAGCAGCGCCCGGCTTGACAAGGAGTTCGGTTTGTAAAGCGTTATGGGTATCCGCTTGCGGAGGGTTTGCTGCATCGACCTGTCGAACGGAACCTCCTCCATTATTTCGAGGCCCGTGATGCCCTCAATCTCGCTGCGGGTCAGCTCGTCCTTTCCCCTGCCGCGCATGTTCACCACCAGGCCAAAGGACGGAATCTTCAGGTCATCAAGTATTTCGGTGCAGCGCACAACGTCGATTACCGAAGGCAGGTCAGGGGTTGTTATTATGAGTGAGCCGTCGCTTGCCATGAGAACGCCATGGGTGTTGCGCTCGAACCCTGGCGGAGCGTCCAGCAGGACAACGTCCGCGTCCAGCTTCCTCACAATCGGCCGCAAGAAGACAATGTCAACGCCTTTCATGTTCCTGTGCGAGAGCGAGGCAGTAACTATTTTCATGCCAGAAGGATGCTCATACATCGCTTCCTCCAATGTGCTGTCACCGCGCAGAACATCGTTCAGTGTGACGCGTTCAGCTGGGATTCCGAAGTGCATGCCGAGATGGGAAGTGGTTAGGTTGCAGTCTATGACAACAACATCTTTGCCCATCTTTGTGAGTAAAATTCCGAGGTTGGCTGTAAGCGTTGTCTTGCCAACCCCTCCCTTTCCCGATATGACGCTTATGACCTTCAAAACTATCCACCCATCTTCCTCAATCTCTCCTCGTTCTTCTCCCTTAGCTCCTGATAAACCTCGTTTGAAAGTAACCCTTCGTCGTGCTGGGATTTAAGCGTTGCGAGAACTCGCTGGAGCTCAGCCCTCTCCGCTGAAACACCTGGCTTCTCAGCCACCTTTTTTGCGACCTCCTTTCTGTACTCCTTCTCAGGCCTCTTCGCGTACATCTCAGCAAGAACCCTGCTCCTCTGCCTGTTCCTCAGGTACAGATAGATGACCGCAATCAGTACCAAAACGAGTAATATTAGGATGAAGACGAACCACAACGGCGCCGCCTCAAGAAGGATAGGTGGTGTTGGCGGTATAACCGCCTCGGAGAGTATGCGCTCCACGTCCTCAAGGATGTTTCTGGCACCACGTATGTCAAAGATGGCGTCGTTAATGTTGCCCGCGTCCAAGTTGTCCTGCGCGCTGTCCAGATAGTCTCCAGTCTGGTCCAAAAGCGTGAAGGCGGTTCCCACATCATACCCTTCAATCTCCATCACCTCTGCCTCTGAGCGCAGGTCTGTGAGCCTCTCGCGGAGCGTGTCTATGTCGTGCTGGTAGAGCTCCTCGTCCGATACAAAGACCCTGAGCAACGAGCTCACAATATCGATCGCCTCTGCAGAGTTGGCCAGGAAGTCTATGTCATAGGTCTTTGTATCCGCAACTGCCGGGATATTAAAGACAACTGTGAACAGCTGCAATCCGCTCTGCGTGAGGTTTTCAACCAGTTCGGGCCTTATGCTCCATATCCAGCTCTGGGCAACTCCTGTGATATTGACGGTCAGGTTGTAGATGTCGCCGATGCCTGTGTTCTGTACGCCAATAACGATGTCCTTGACTGAGCCACGAACAATGTTTATCTCGGTTGGCACATTCGTGAGGTTTATCTGCGGCCTGCCAGTTGGAACAGCAGGACCTGGTCCTGGGGCCGGGCCTGGACCAACAGCACCACAGTCAGCCGGACATGTTGTATAATCCTCGCTCGAGTCGCAGACGCCGTCGCCGCAGTAACAGTCAGCCGGACAGGTAAGCGCTGTCTCGTCCCCGTTGCAGATTCCGTCCCCGCAGACAGGCACAACAATATCAACCACGTCGAATGATGCCCGTGCGAACCTTACTGGCTCGACATAGGAATAGTTGACCTCAACGTTGATGTAGTACTCGCCAGTCCCTATGGAATCCGATATGTACGTAGTTGTGGTGTTCTGTGGTGCGGTTGTGTTCTGTCCTGGAGGTGTATAGATGTCAAACTCCCTCAGGTGCCACTGTGTTGTGTTCGCAGCGTCAGAGAGCCACCAGGTCACATGCACGTCCTGCCCGTATTCGCCCATATTCCACATGGTAAGTGTGAACGGCAGGTAGTTGCCTGGTTCGACCTCTGGGAAGTTTGGCCAGACGTAGACGTCGTACGGCCCGCCGGTCGCCACCCTGAACGGCTTCTCTGTGAAGGTGAAGAGGCTCCCCCGGGAAACGCTCAGCAGCGCCCAGTACGGGCCTGAAGTCGAAGGTGCGGTGTCGCTCACAATGTAGTAGGGGTAACCTTGCGAGTATTCCTCACTCATATCGGTCAGGTTGTGCGTTGCAAAGACTTGGTTGAGCCTTGGGTCGCCCTCGTATATGGTCAGGTTCATCGAATCCGGCTGAACCGGGACGTAGTTCCTGTAGACAACCATTATCTGGGTCATGGTATTCGACGGGTACCAGACAACCTGCGTGTTGATGTCTGCGCTCAGCTCCTCTGCTGCAACCGCCTCCTCAACGATGAAGTTGAAGTAAACCGTTGTGTTGACAATCATGCCTACAAAGGAGTCGTAGAAGGTCGAGTTTGTCACCACGTTGTAGGTTCCAAGGGGCGCGTCGCCCTCAATGCTGAACGTGGGAAGCGGGTCAACTGTCCCGTTTTCGTTGGAAGTCAAGGTATCCGGCTGCTGCAACAGGTAGCCGTCACTTTTGATTATCCTCATTGCTGAGTTCACACCCTGTATCCCTGTATGGTTCAGGAAGGTCACGTTGTACAGTATTGTGCCTGTCCGCTCCCTGTTGTAGTAGTTCTGGAGCGGCTTTGACACAACCGTAACATTTGTGTAAACAGCGAAGGTATCATTGTCTGAGTTGTCTATGTTATTGTAGTCGAACGATGTCACGAATACGCTGTAGTTGCCGAGCTGCTCGGTTGTGCCCCACCACTCACCAGCTTCAATCGGGAAGGTGACGTACCAGTAGGTCGTGTTGAACCCCGTACTGCCTGAGATGAAGGAGAAGTTCAGCGTCATGTTGCGCACGCTGAAGCTGCCATCCGGCATCGTGATATTCGCAAATGAGTAGCTTATGTTTACAACCGAACGGTCCTCGATTGTGGCGTTTATGAAAACCGTGTTGTTCTGCGGCAGCTCGTACTGGGAGAGGGTGAAGTTGACCCTTGGTCCGAGGAAGGTCGTGAGGTTCACAGTCACGTTGAGGTGCTGGGGGATTGGTCCAGACGAGGTAGCATTCACTGTGTAGTTTGTCACGAAGGAGCCCTCGCTTGCGCCAGTTGCGTCGTAGAGGAAGGCAACAGGGTACACATCCTGCGCAGAGAGGTTGAACTCGGTCACGTTTGGGTAGGTGTAGCCGTTCAGACCAATAGGGGTCTCGGTGAAGTTGACCCTGACCGTGAAGTTTGTCAGCACGTTGCCTGTGTTGTCGACAGAAAATATGCAAACGGTTCCAGTCGGCTGGGTCGCGGTTGTCGCGCAGTAGAGCGGGGTTGCGTCCCACGTCCTGTTCTGCGGCACAGTTGTGTTGAGCTCTATGGTGAGGTTGCCTGTATCTGAGTTCGTGCTGTTGATGGTTATGTTACCGAGGTAGACGCCCGGGGGAAAACCTGCAGGAACCGTGAGGTTCACAGCAACCTGCTGCTGTTCGCCTGAGACCATCGAAGATATGGTGGGCGGCTCGTACTCGACGAAAATGGCAAAGTCGCCCGGGTTCTGCGTATAGTTCCCGCCAGTGACGTTGAAGACCATGTCCACAACTGGGTCGTTTCCTGTCGAGTTCAGGGTGAAGTTGCCCACATGGTACTGGTGGCCATGTATGAGGAACTGCTCAAACAGGTCTGGGGTGCGTTCGAGAAGGACATGCGACTCCACATCCACGTATGACTCTGCAGTGGAGTTGTCCGACGACCCGTCCGGGTTTGTCCAGATGGTCGTGGAGTTGATTGTGTAGTTTCCAGAAACCGTTTTTTCAGGGACGGTTATGTTGAAGTACCTCACAGCCCAGGTCCAATCGGTTATGTTGCCTGCGTCGTCTGAGAAGGTGCCCAGGGTTCCGTTCACCAGCCAGTCGGGCTCAGCAACAACGGTGAGGTTCACGTAATAGGCGGTGCCGTTGTCCGTGTTGTTCAACGTTATGTTCAGCATGAAGCTCTCGGATGTGTTGGCTATGACCTGGGTCGCGGTGTACTGCTCGGGTTGCGGGTGGGTTGTAAGGGTCGTGTTCTCCTCCTCCACGTGAAATGTGTCGTTGCCGTATCCTATATTGGTGTTCCTCGCAGCAGAGCAGTTGAGGTTGAAGTCTCCGTAGTAGGACGGGGCAGTAAAGTTGAAAACGTAGTTCCCGAAGGTGTCGTTGGAGACTATCTCCGGTTCGAACCACGTGCCGTTCCAAGTGCAGTTTATCTTCGCGAAGTTTACGCCAGTGTCGTTCCTGTAGTTGAACACAGTGAGATTGACAAAGGCCTCCCTCTCAACAACCATGTTCGGGTCCTGTATCGTGATGTTGACGTTGTAGAAGTCAGTGAGGATTGTCGTGTTCCACGACGCGTTGAGGAACTGCAGGGCGTAGTCGAACATGTCCGCGCTCAGGTTCCAGACCCCCAGGGGCGCGGTGTCGCTGAAGTTGTACGTGACTGTGTAAAGGCCGTCGTCTGCCTGCGAATCGCCGTTTGTCCCGTCGTCATAGAGCTCAATTTCCTCGCTCGTCTGGTTGAGCGTGACGTTCACGTACGACACGAGCGAGTAGTAGTCATCGGTTATGTTGACATAGATGAACATGGTCTCGTTCCTGTTGTAGTAGTTGAACTCCGGGCCTGTCTCAGAGGTCGCGTTCCACTCCTCTGCGAACTCGACGCTGATGTTTATGTTCATCCTGAACCTATCCACCAAGTCGGTTATCGGGTCTTTCGAGGTCTCATTGTTGAAGTAGACAACAGCTGTCTCGGATATCACGTCGCCGTTCGACAACGAGGTTGGCGCGAGCCTGATACCCATTGTTTCGTCAGCTCCTGCATCTGCGTTTGCGCCGAAGTTTGAAGTGCCGGTCTCGTTGATGTTTATGACGCCGAGACCAGTCGAATACGTGGCCACGTTCGGGCTTGCAGCCCAGGTGAAGGGGTCTGCGTTGTAGCCTGATGAGCTCATCGCAGCGTGCCCCACAACCCTACCGTGGTCGAGGGTTACGAAACCCGGATAGTGGAATGGCAGTGTGTCGTCCTTCTTCGTCTGCCTGACTATTGAGTGGTGCGCCTCAAATATCTGCTCGATTTTTATCCATTGTACTCCGGGGTAGAAATAGTACCTCTTTATGAGGGTGCCGTTGTCTGTTGGGGTATCGCTGTCCCACAGGACCTCGGGACCCCGCTGCTCGACTACATATCTTCCCGGACCTGAGTACAAAAGGGTATAGTTGCTCTCAAGGTCGAATCCCAGGAGCTGGCTGTCCGAGCGGTTGAGCTGGGTGAACTCGCCTGTCCTCTGACCTGCCGGCGCCCAGAGAAGAGGGCCTCCATCTGACATGTTCACCCTGTAGATACCTGAGGTGTACTCGCTCCTGTTTGTGTCAACGTAGACCCAGTACATGGAGTTGTTGACGTAGAACTCGTCCCCAGAGTAGGCGTAGCTTATCTCGTCCGTGTAGCTCGGCGTCGCCTTCGCCCTCTCCTTTGTGTCAAAGTATATGAAGAAGTACCTGGTCTCATCAGAACCAGTTGTTCCGTTGAGCTGGAATGAGAAGACGCCAGTGGCGTTGTAGGTCTCGTTGTACCCCTCTAATTCGTCGAACTGGGATGAAGCCCCGAGTCCGGCGTTGTCCCAGACAACCGAGCCTGTGGAGTTGTACTCAACAAGGCGGAGGGAACTGTTGTCAAACTCAAGGTAATCTGACTTGATGTCGTAGATTGCCTTTGAGAAGTTCATCCACATCTCAACAGGCCAGTTGGTCCTATCGTATGACGGAGAAGTTACGTTGAACCCAACCCTGTACCTCCAGCTGGTGTTCCACCACTCAAAACTGTTTCCACGGGTTGCAGGCGCGCTTGCAACCCTGAACAGCAGGAAAAGAGCGACTACTAAAACCAAAGCTACAAAGATGTTTCTTTTTCCTGTCAACATCTAAAACAACATAGATAGTTCTCAAATTAATAAGTTATGCAGAATCTTCACTACCGCCTGGTAAATCCCAATGTGTGGGGAAGTCTTTTAAATGGATGTTTCATCCTTACCATAAAAAAGGGGATTGAAATGGAAGTCAAAATCGTTGTGAACGACAAAGATGGAAAGAGCTATCAAAAAGTGGTTGACGGCGACGCACTGCTTGGGAAGTCGGTAGGCAACACCATAGACGGCAAGGAGATTGGTCTACCAGGGTACGAATTGATTGTAAGGGGTGGCTCAGACAAGGATGGGTTCCCAATGCGCCATGACTTGGCTGGTGTGAAGAGGAAGAAGCTGATGGTCGGCAAAGGCATCGGTTTCAAGCCCAAAAGAAAAGGTTTGAAGAAGCGGAAAACTTTTTGCAGCAGAACAATAACAGACGACACTGTACAAGTCAACTGCATGGTCTCAAAAGCCGGTTCAAAGCAACTAGCGGAACTCTTCAAGAAGGTGAAAAATGAGCAGAGTGAGACAGCCTGAGGTCAACATAGGCACGGCGGGCCACATAGACCACGGGAAGACAACCCTGCTGAAGGCCCTGACAGGAAAGTGGACCGATGAGCATTCAGAAGAGTTGAAGCGGGGAATTTCTATAAAATTGGGATACGCCAACTGCTCCGTCTACAAATGCCCCAAGTGCAAAGGGGTGGAGGCTTACACAACCCTCCCAAAGTGCGTGAAACACAACACCGACTGCGTGCTGCAGAGGAATATCTCGTTTGTTGACGCACCGGGCCATGAAACGCTGATGGCAACCATGCTCTCAGGTGCAGCAATCATGGATGGATGCCTTTTTGTCATAGCTGCAAATGAGAAGTGCCCGCAGCCACAGACACGCGAGCATTTGATGGCGTTGCAAGTCATAGGTGTGAAAAAGATAATCATTGTCCAGAACAAGATAGACCTTGTGGACGAAAAGCGCGCTGCGGAGAGCTACAGGGAGATAAAAACATTTGTAAAAGGCACTGTCGCAGACGGGGCGCCTGTAGTCCCGATGAGCGCCCAGCACAACGCAAACCTTGACGTGCTGCTTAGTTATATAGAGAAGCACATACCAACCCCAAAAAGGGACTTGAGCAAGGAACCGATAATGTTGGTTGCCCGTTCCTTTGACATCAACAGACCTGGCAACTCAATAGAAGCGCTGAAAGGCGGTGTGCTCGGCGGCTCGATAAAGCAGGGCGAACTCAAGGAGGGTGATGTGGTGGAGATTGCGCCTGGAATCAGGGAGGGTGACACCTACACCCCAATAAAGACCAAGATAAAGTCACTTAGCGCTGCAGATGGTCGGTTGAACTTAGTGAAGCCTGGTGGCTCCATAGGCATTGGAACCGAACTTGACCCGTTCGTGTGCAAGGCAGACAAACTCGCGGGAAGTGTCGTTGGCCTCGAAGGAAAGGTCCCAAAGGTGTGGTGGAATCTGGTGATGGACGTAACCTTGCTTGACAGAATCGTTGGAACAAAGAAAGAGATAAGCGGGAGTGAGTTGAAGACCAACGAGATGGTAATGATAAACGTGTGGACAGCCAAGACAGTCGGGGTCTGCACCTCAATGCATGGAAAGACCATGGAAGTCAAGTTGAAGCTTCCGGTATGCATCGATGTCGGCGAAAAGGTTGCAATCTCCCGAAAAATCGAAAACCGGTGGCGACTGGTAGGTTATGGTGTAATAAAGGGATGAAGATAGTTCTGGACACCAACTTTATGAACATCCCGTTCAACTATAAAGTCGACATCTTCGAGCAACTTCTCGGATTCGAACTTTACACCATCAAGGAGTGCGTTGATGAACTGAAGAAAGTGAACCCAGGAGCGGTGAAACTAATAAGGTCAAAAGGCGTCAAAGTGGTCGAGCAAACCTTTAAAAGCAGAACTGTGGATGATAAGGTAATCGACTTTGCTGCCGGGAATAGTGCGTACATAGCAACTGTAGACAAAAAACTGCTGTCAAAGGCGCAGAAACGCAACATCCCTTGTCTGACGCTGAGACAGGGCAGATACGTCATGAGGGTCTGAGATGTACAAAATATTCAAGATAAAAGACAGAATAAGAGTTCCGCCAGAACTCTTCTCCAGCGAGCTGAAGGGAGCTGTCACCAAGTCGATAAAGGACGCATACGTAAACCAACTCTCGTCAACCTATGGTCTCTTCCTATCCATAGTAAGGGTAGATGAGATAGGTGAGGGAAGGATAATTCCCGGAGACGGGGCAATCCACTATGAGACAACCTTTGACATGCTCTCATACAAGCCCGAGCTGCACGAAGTTGTTGAGGGCGACGTATCCGAGATAACAGAGTTCGGAGCATTTGTGAGAATCGGGCCAATAGATGGTCTTGTTCATGTGTCACAGGTCATGGACGATTTCGTGAGTTTTTCCAAAACTGGCTCCCTGCAGGGGAAGGAGAACAAGAGGACGCTCAAGACACGGGACAGGATAAAAGCACGGGTTGTCGCTGTGTCCATCAAGTCACTCCAGACGGCGAAGATTGGATTGACCATGCGGCAGGTCGGGCTGGGCAAGCTCGAATGGATTGAAGAAGACAAGGAAAAGGATGGAAAAAAGAAAAAGGTGAAAGGCAGTGGCAAGTGAGTACGTCTGCAAGAAATGCAACCGCATCCTCAAGGGCAAGAACTGCGCAATCTGCAACACGACAGACGTAACAGACAAATGGAAAGGCCGTGTCGTGATATTCAACCCTGACAAGTCTGAGATAGCCAGTAAGATGGGAATAACCATACCAGGACGGTACGCGCTCAAGGTGAAATAGATGAACATCGCAATTCTAAAAAAGGACGAAAACCGGCTCTTCAACCGCATTGAGGTTGTCGCACGTGTGGAGCACAAAGGCGGCGCCACTCCGAAGAGAAGGGGGTTGAGAGATGCCATTGCAAAGGAGCTGAAGGCCAAGCCGGAACTTGTTGTGATAAAGGCGGTCAGAAATCTGTATGGTGTGCCGCACAGCATAGTTGAGGCTAATGTCTACTCAAAACAGGATAAGATGATGGAGTGTGAGCCCAGGTACATACTCGTCCGCAACAGCATCATCAGGAAGGAAGATGCCAAGACAGAAGAAGAGGAGAAGAAGAAAGAGGTGAAAAAGGTTGGGAAAGAAGAGGAAGGACGCGAAGGTAAAGGGGAAAAAACCAAAGAAGAAGAAAAAGCCCAGTAAGAAGTGGGAGATGTACAAGGGCGAGAAGCGCGAGTTCTGTCCGCGCTGCGGACCAGGAGTTTTCATGGCAAAGCACAAGAACCGCATGTCCTGCGGCAAGTGTGGCTACGCTATTTTCGGAGAGAGCTGATAGGACTATCCTTCCGATTAACTGGACATGGAACTTCTCTTATAACACGTCCTGCAAGCTGTCCGGATCTTCCTTTTTCTCGGCTTTCTTGGCCTGTTTTGTGATGTCAACTCCAAGCTCCTTGAGCGCTGCGGCATGTGCCTTTATCAGCTCCTCCACTATTGCGAGCAGACGCACAAACTCGGCCCTCTCCTTGAGCAGTGTGTCCAGAGCACCCTTGTGGAACCCGATTTTCTCATCCTTTTCCATGGGTGGCAGAGACCAATAACGATTTAAGAACATTTCTAGTTGTTGATGGTATGCTCTGCCTGGGAATAGAATCAACTGCGCACACCTTTGGCGTGTCGCTGGTTGACAAGGGGAAAATCCACAGCGAGGAGCGCGACTCCTATACAACAGAAAGCGGTGGCATCATACCCCGGGAACTCGCAGAGCACCACACAGGTGTGTGTGTTGACTTGGTGGAGAAGGCGATGGTGAAAAAACCGGACTTGGTCGCGTTCTCGCAGGGCCCTGGAATAGGTCACGCACTGCGTATTGGGGCTGTAGCAGCGAGAACTGTCTCTCTCAACTGTGATGTACCGCTCATCGGGGTCAACCACTGCATCGCGCATCTTGAGATAGCGCGGAGACTGACAAAACTGGATGACCCCATAATGCTCTATGTGTCGGGCGGCAACACCCAGGTCATTGGATTTGAATCAGGGAGGTACAGAGTGTTTGGTGAGACCCTCGACATCGGAGTCGGAAACCTGCTCGACGCATTCGGCCGCTCCGCAGGCATTGGCTTTCCAGCAGGGCCTGAGATTGAAAGGCTAGCCAGGGGCGGGAAGTACATCGAGATGCCGTACTCTGTGAAAGGCATGGACGTGAGTTTCACAGGCATGCTGACCAAAGCCAGGGCCCTGTTGAAGAGACACAAACTTCGCGACATCTGCTTCTCCCTGCAGGAAACAGCGTTCGCGATGCTTGTGGAGGTGAGCGAGCGGGCAGTTGCACATACGGGCAAGGAGCAGCTCGTCCTCACAGGAGGTGTCGGCGCGAACTCGCGGCTTCAGGAGATGTGTCGCATAATGTGTGAGGAGCGGGGCGCAGAGTTCGGGGCAGTGGAAAAAAGGTACGCTGTTGACAACGCTGCAATGATTGCGCACACGGGCCTGGTCATGTACAGGAGCGGGTGCAGGACACAGAACACTGCGATAAAACAGCGCTGGAGAACAGATGAGGTTGAGGTCACCTGGCGTTAGAGGAAGTGGTAGGTTACAAAGAGCAAGCCGAAGATCAGAGTTATCGTGTTCAGCAACTTCACAAGAACATTCAGCGAGGGCCCTGCTGTGTCCTTCAGCGGGTCGCCGAGTGTGTCTCCGACAACAGCCGCCTTGTGCGCTAGCGAGCCCTTTCCACCGTAGTTGCCGAGTTCAATGTACTTCTTCGCGTTGTCCCAGGCTGCGCCGCCTGTGTTCATCTTTATGGCAAGCAGGACGCCTGATGTTATGGCGCCCATCAGAAATCCTCCAATCGCCTCTGCTCCGAGTGCGAAGCCAACTACAATCGGGGCAAAGACCGCGAGCAGACCTGGCGCCACCATCTGACGCAAAGCAGCCTTTGTGCTGATGTCAACACAACTTGAATAGTCAGGTTTGGCCGTGCCTTTCATTATGCCAGGTATCTCCTTGAACTGGCGCCTGACTTCCTTTATCATCTGGAACGCCGCCTTTCCAACTGCGCGGATTGCAAGTGATGCGAAGACGAAAGGAAGCAGTGCTCCAAGCATGAGTCCCACTGTTACTTTGGGTATCGCCAGGTCTATAACTGTGATTTGGACGGTCTGCAGATACGCCTGGAAGAGTAGCATTGCGGCAAGCGCTGCAGAGCCCACGGCAAAGCCCTTTGCAAGCGCCTTGGTTGTGTTTCCAACCGCATCCAGTCTGTCGGTTATCTTGCGTATCGACGCAGGCGAGCCGGACATTTCGACTATACCGCCCGCGTTGTCCGCCACAGGCCCAAATCCGTCCATTGCGAGTATGAAAGCCGTTGGTGCGAGCATACCCATTGTAGCAACTGCTGTGCCGAAGATTCCATGGCCAGAGAGGTTGCCAAGGTAGAAAGCAGCTAACAGGGCACCGGACAGGACAATCACAGGCAGTGCGGTTGCCTCAAGGCTGACTGCGTAGCCAGTTATTATGTTGGTGGCAGCGCCCGTCTCAGAGGCCTCTGCAATCTCCTTCACAGGCCTGTACTTGTACGAGGTATAGTAGTCCGTGATAACTCCAATCAATAGGTTGGTGGCAAGCCCGACCAAGACCGCGTAGTAGAGGTTGATATCCCCTAACATACCGTCAACTATGAAGTAGAAGAACACCGCACAAAGGAAGGTATTGACCATGAGACCGCGCCACATCGGTGACATGGGGTTCTCACCCTCCCGCGCCCGTACAAAGAGAACCGAAATTATGGTGGCAATGAGGGCCGCGCCCATGATTACAAGAGGGAAGATAACACCGTTGATACCAAAAAAAGGCATCAGTGCCAGACCAAGTATCATGGCGCCTATGTTCTGGCCTGTTATCGACTCAAAGAGGTCAGCGCTCCTTCCTGCGCAGTCACCTACGTTGTCCCCAACCAGGTCTGCGATGACCGCAGGGTTCCTCGGGTCGTCCTCTGGAATTCCTGCCTCCAGCTTGCCAACCAGGTCCGCACCAACGTCAGCCGCCTTTGTGTAGATTCCGCCGCCGAGCTGCGCGAACAGTGCGGCAATGCTTGCCCCAAAGCTGAACCCAACTATCACGCCTAGGTCCTGGTCAAAGACGATGTAAAGCGAGACTATGCCGAGGAGGCTCAGTGCGACGACGCAGAGCCCCATTATAGCACCTGAGTAGAACGCGGTTGTGAGCGCGTCGTTCATGCCTCTCTTCGCAGCCGCTGCAACACGCACATTTGCGCGGGTTGAGATGTCCATAGCCACAAAACCAGCAAGGAGAGAGCATCCTGCGCCGAGAAGAAATGAAAAGGATGTCTGCCAGCTGAAGACTATGTAGAGAAGCGCGGCGAGTATGACAACAATTACGAAGATTGTCTGGTACTGGCGCTTGAGGTAAGCAATCGCACCCTGCCTTATGGCCTTGTGTATCTCCTGCATCCTTTCAGTTCCCTTGTCCCTCTTAAGAACGATATACGCAAGAATGCCTGCGAAGAGCAAGGAAATGAATGCCGACAGCGGTGCAATCCAAAGCCAGTCCATTGTAAGCGTCAACTTCGAGTTATTTCTTTTTAATCTTTTCGCTGATTTCCTCAGAGGATATCGGACCCTCACGCACAACCTGCTGGGTCAGACAGTTGTACACTGTCGATGGCTTGCCGCTGAGTTTGCCCCCGTCGATTATCCAGTCAACTGCCTCACGTATTGGTGTGGGGACTTCATCCAGTGAACATGGGTTGGGCCCGCCCGAGAAGTTCGCGCTTGTTGCGACCAGCGGTCCAAGCTCTGCGGTGAGCGCGAGCACGACCTCGTGAGGCGAGAGTCTGGAGGCGATGGAACCCAGGCAGAGCTCGTCAGGGACCCCTTCCCTCTTCTCTGTGACGAGTGTGAGGGGTCCGGGCCAGAAGGCTTTCGCAAGCGTGAGTGCCGTTTCATTCGGCACAGCGACCTCTTTCCACTGCCTGATGTCATGGACTACAACCGGCAGGCATTTCCCTCCATCCCGTCTCTTCAGCTTCCTGACCCTGTGGATGGAGTCAACATCGGATATGCTGCATCCGAGGCCATAGCATGTCTCGGTCGGGTATATTACTATCATAATGATATGGATGACAGCATCTCACTATAAAAAATCTGCTCAAAAGGAAGAGAGTTCCAGTATCTTTCTCACTATGGCCGGAATGCTCTCCATCTCCAGGGAAGTCCCCACAACGACCTTGTTTGCGCCAGAGGCGAACAGCCTAGTGACCTGTTTCTTGTCCCTTATCCCGCCACCAACAATAAGGGCGTAGTTGCCCGCTGAGTCAAGTATACCTCTAACGGTTTCAACCAGCGAAGCTGACACCGGTCGGGCGCTGCCCGAACCTGCTTCGATATAGAGCGAGTCCACCTGTGGTGAATTCCTGAAAAACGTCCTGACCCTGTCAACAATCTCGTCCTCATCCAGTCTCCTGGCACCTGTCCTCTCACCAACGCTGCTGTGGGGATTGGTCACGAGATAGGCCATGCGTTCTGCCCTCCTGAGAAACCTGCAGAAGAACAGGCCAATCTTGCTCTCAAGGACAACGGCCTTGTTCATGGCGTTGAGAAGTATGGGAGCTGCCAGTCTGTCGCAGCGGGTGAAGGCAAAGAAGTGGGAAAATTTGCTCGGATAGAGATATTTGGGCTTGAGCTGGGAGATTGAGAAGAGATAGTGTCTTATCTTCGACAGGGGTGAGGACGTGCAGCCGACCCAGTACTCTATTTTCTCATGTGAACCTATCTCCAGACAGGCCTCCACCACCTTGTCAGCGCTTTCCTTGTTCGGGTCGAGTAATACGCAGAGTTTCTCCATCTAAATCACAAGTCCGGCTAAGAAAAAGAGCATCGCAGCCTTTTCAAACCTTTCCATCATCCCATGTCCTTTTTCAGGGGCCTTATTAAACCTTACTAAAATCGGGATGGAAACGAGCACAACAGCCACAAGTGAGATGGCGAGCGGTACGCTCCACCAGAAAACGAGAAATGTGGCCACAGAAAAACAGGCGGCTGCAAAGAGTGAGGTTGCAAGCCAAGCAGCTGCCACAGGGCTTTTGGCAATGGCAAATGTTGTCTTATTCGCCAGCCTATCACCTTCCATGTCACCAATGTCTTTGACAACCTCCCTTGAAAAGTTTAGCAGGAAGAGCGGCAGCGCGAGGAAGGTGAAAGAGGTGAATGTCGAATGGACTATGGCTGGAAAAACCACGACAAGTGATAACAGTAGTGAGACGAGCGCATTGCCAAGCAGAACCCTTTTCTTGACCCAGGCACTGTAGGCAAAAAGCAAGAGCTCAACCACGAGTACAAAAACAAAGGGAACCCAGCCAAGTGGTATTGAAAATGTTAATCCTGACGCAAAAAGTACTAGTGACAGCTCCCGGGTTGCTTCCCTGGAGATTTCTCCGCTCGGTATCGGTCTCCACGGTTTGTCCTTCCTGTCGCTCTCAAGGTCAAAGTAGTCGTTCATAGCGTTGCCAGCAGCACAGACAAATGCAACTGAAACCGCTGCAAAGAGCTCGAAGTAGGTGAGCTGTCCGATTGTCAGAAATGAAATGACCAGAACTGCTGCAGACGCGATTGCACAGTTCAGCGGCCGCACAACAGAGATGAGCACGGTGAAACAGAGGAAACAGCTAGTTATAACGGTTTTCCCGTGCGCAGGAAAAGGTTTAATAGCTGCTGGAACCGCGGTTGCGGGTATGAGAGGCGCTGAGGCTGTGATTGAAATCAAAGGCGGCAAGGTCATAAAGAACAGGATGAAAAAATCCTATCGAATCGCAGAACTTGACTCAAGGCTGAGAAGGGAGAGAACAAAGTGCGAGACCAGGCTGATAGACAAGGCAAGGCGGGCCGGTGTTCCTGTGCCAAGGATATTCCAAGTTTCCGAGCACGAGATAGAGATGGA
>DAOVEB010000002.1 GCA_030669205.1 Candidatus Parvarchaeota archaeon
GACGCCATCACAGTCATTGTCAACCCCGTCGCACACCTCATCCTGCGGCATGATGCCGCTGCATTCGCTCCAGATACCATTGGTGCAGATTTGCACTCCCTGGCTGCATATGCCCGTGTTTGTGCTGCAGGTCTTGTTTATGTTGTCTATGACACCATCACCATCGTCGTCCAAGCCGTTGCATATCTCTGCTGTGGAGTAAGGTGTGCATGACTGCCATTTGTAGGTTGTTCCGCTCCCTCCTGGGGCGACAAAGATGTAAACCCCTGAGGTGCAGCAGACTGTGTCTGTTGGGTCATAGGGGCCTTCCACAACCTCATTTGAAACCCAGTTGCACGTAGTCATACCACTGGATGCCACAATCGGGTCGCAGTACCCTGAACACTTCCAGAATGCGCTGGTCTGAGGTGGAGCCACAAGCCCGACAAAGAACCCTGTGACCCCGCTGAAGACGTCAAATAGTGGATTCGCGTGCGCAGCAGAAAACAGTAGTAAACATGTCAAAGTGAAAGCTAAGGCCTTTGCACCCATACAGTGAAGAATACAGTCTTCCAACTATAAAAATATGCCTACTCAGACGATTCCGGTTTTCCTTCTTCAGTTGCTTCGGCCGGGGCTTCCTCAGCCGGGGCTTCCTCAACCTTCTCCTCAGCAGCCTCCTCGGCCTCTTCCTTGGCCTGCTCTGCGAGCTCCTCTGCTATCTCCTCTCTCGCCTCTTCCAGCTCTTCTGCGAGCTCTGCCTTCTTCTCAGCGCTGACCTCGATTTTCCCGGACTTTATTGTCTTGTCAAACTCGCCCGCGTCAACCCTCTTCAGCAGCTCCTTCGGCTCATCACCCTCCACAAGAACCCCCATGGAAACGCAGGTGCCTATCACCTCTTTAACGGCTTTTTTCAGCTCGTATGAGAGCATGCCACCCATCTTCATCTTCGCAACCTTTATCGCCTGCTCTATGGCCAGGTTCCCGACCTTCTCAATGTTCGGGTTCGAACTCCCTTTCTTCACGCCGAGCTCCTTGAGTACAAGCTGGGAAACGGGTGGCGAGCCCACCTCAACCCTGAACGTCTTCTTTGCCTGGTCAAAGACGACCTTCACCGGCACAGACATGCCCGCGAACTCCGCTGTCTTCTTGTTTATCTCTGCAATGACCTCACCCATGTTCAGGCCAGTTGGTCCGAGCGCTGGTCCGAGTGGTGGGCCTGCGTTGGCCTTGCCCGCTTCGACTAATGTATCGACTGTCTGCTCCACCATGGTAATTGACCCAGTTTTAGAACGATTAAAAAGGTTTCGCTACTCCTTGTCCCTGCGTATCACTCGCACAGCGTCTATCTTCAGAGTGAGTGGGATTGCAACAGCTGCTTCAAGGAGCTCAACAACGACCTCCTCCTTGATTTTGTTGACCCGTATAACCTTGGCCTTCTCCACCTTGAAAGGCCCGGATATGAGTTCAACTATGTCATTTTTCTCTATGTTTATCTGAGTTGGCTTGGATTCAAGAAAGTGGGTGGTCTCATCTATGGAGACAGTCCCGTCAACAACACCCTTGACGTGCGGAACGCCATAAACGGCCTGCTGAACATCGCTCCGGTTCTCCGCTTCCACAAAGACATAGCCCCGGACCTCTGCAGGCGACAGAACAGAGTAGATGCTGTCCTGCTTCTTTGCTATGGCTATGATTTTGTCAACTACCTGCTTCTCCCGTCCCGCTGTTGTCCTGAGTGCAAATATCATCAGATTCCACCAAACACGAGTTGCCACACTATCTGGACAAAGAAGCCTATGAAGCCCACAAGCAGCATTCCCAACCCTGCTATTTTAATGATGTGCTGAAACTCGTCCTTCGAAGGTTTCTTCGCAACCTTCAGTATCCTCTTATACTCTCTCAGAGTAGCCGAAATCTTCATAGCACACACTCCCTGTCTACTCCCTCAAGAACTTGATGCCAAGTTCCGACTCCATTTCCTTCTGCCGCTCCACAGACATCGTCTTGTCCCTGCCGAATATCTGTGAGGATTGCACTCCTGTAACAACCAGCATTGCCCGTATGGTGTCGTGCATGTCAGAGGAGACCTGTGCGCCCCAGATTATCTTTGCCTCTGGGTCAAGCTTCGAGCTGACTGACTCAACTACTTCGCGAGCCTCTTCGAGTGTCATGCTTGGCCCTCCCACGACGTTTATCAGAGCTCCTTGTGCTCCTGATATGTCAACGTCAAGCAGAGGGTTGTTTATTGCCTTTTCAACTGCCTCCACTGCCCTGTTCTCTGTGTCGCTCTCACCCACACCAATCATCGCTACGCCAGCCTGCTGCATAACAGCACGGATGTCTGCGAAGTCGAGGTTTATGAGTCCTGGCTTTGTAACCAGCTCTGCAATGCCCTTGACAGCGTTGGTGAGTATCTCGTCTGCCACTTTGAATGCTGTGTGAAGCGGAAGGTCGGGTGCTATCTCCAGAAGTTTGTCGTTCGGGATGACTATGAGTGTGTCCGCAACGTCTTCGAGCGCCTCGAGGCCTTCCATCGCATTCTCCATCCTTTGTCTGCCTTCAATGGAGAATGGTAAGGTCACGACACCGACTGTAAGAGCTCCTAGTTTCTTTGCTATCTCGGCAACCACCGGTGCAGACCCTGTTCCTGTGCCGCCTCCTAAGCCACAGGTTATAAAGACCATGTCAGCGCCTGCGAGTGCCGCCTTTATGGTCTGCTCGGTCTCCTTGGCCGCTTCGCGTCCAACGGACGGGTCGGACCCTGCACCGAGTCCTCCGGTCAGCTCCCTACCAAGCAGTATCTTCTTGTCACCGACTGTGCAGAGCAGGTCCTGTGCGTCTGTGTTGAGTGCTATCAGTTCGGCACCGCGTATGCCGACCTCACTCATCCTTGTTATGGTATTGTTGCCAGCCCCGCCCACACCAACAACCTTGATTGCGGTCTTCTTGGAAGCCAGCAGCTCCTGCAACTGAGCGTCCACATCCTTTGTCCTGGATATCTCAGGTCGTGGTGCCTTGACGCCTTCAAACTCTGGATTTTTTGCGGATTCAATCAATGATTCCATCTTCATCAAGCCTCTAAACCAAATACATCTTTATTTACTTTTTTGTTGATTTACTTTTTGTTGAAAGTTAACCATTTTTAAACCTATATGTTCCTCTATTGCAACCTTGAGAGCCCCCTGCACATGTTCTGGCACAGGTTTCTCCGCTGTCACGACCAGCTTTTCCTTGGAGAGGCGGGTCCTGAATTCTTTCAGGCCGTATAACTCCAAAATCGACTCGACTTTCTCCTTCCTTTTGGTCACTTTCCTGTTTATCCTAACCCAGTAGTGGAGGGTCTTGCCAGCCAGCGGATGGTTGAAGTCAACAATCACTCTTCCGCCTGATACGCTCCGGACCCTGCCCGGGAGTCCGTCGAAGTCAACCCTCATCCCCGGATATGGGGACAGGTCATGCTTCTTGAACTCGCGAAAGGGTATCAGCTTAACCAGTTTGCCGCTCCTCGGTCCGAACGCCTTGTCAGAAGGTATCTCGACCTCAAACTCGTCCCCTACCTTGTGTTTTTTTATCTCCTCTTCGAGTCCCCTCATCACATGGCCCGCCCCGATTATGATTACAACTGGTTTCTCAACGCCATACCTCTTTGCAGCTTCGCCTGTTGTAAAGTCGAACGGCTCAGAGGTTTCCTTAACAGAACCTATATAATCTATTTCAACGAACTCTTTCTCCTTCATAAAAACACCAAAAAAATAAAAGTCAGGAAAGGGTCGCTACTTCTTCTTCGGACTTTCCTTTTCCAACGTAATAGTCATTGTTGAGACGTTCAGCTTGTCTCCTCTTTCCCCTTGGAGTTCCTCTGTTCCAGTTGTTATGTTGTCAATTTTCAAGTCACTCATGAACTTGTTCCTGACTATCTCAGCCACGTCAACGGCTCTCGAAATAGCCCTTCCCCTCGCCTTTATATATACCTTCTTGGCTCCGTTGTGGAACTGCGTTATCACAGCGAGTACATAGTTCATTGGTGGTTTGCTGCCAACAAATACGGTGTTATCATCTGCCATAGTGTTTCACCTCGTTTTTGATTTTATGAACGCAAAAGACCTCGGTTTAAAAAACTATCCATTTTCAACTGTTATGGCCTCCTCTGGGCACTGGACCTCGCAGGCCTTGCATCCGATGCACTCTCCCGGCTTCTTCACAACAACTTCCTTGTTGTCCTTGCCGAAGACATCCATCGGGCAGATGTTTATGCAGGTGCCGCAGTTCGTGCACTTCTTCTTGTCTATAACTGGTCTTGGCATAACAGGAATGGCGAGGTCTAAATGATTTATAAGGCTATTGTATGAAGTGTGGGCTTGTACATCTCTCGTCACAACACCCCGGGCATGGCCACTCTGTGCAGCACAGGCTCTCACAGTAGCCGGTCAGTGTGTTGAGGTAGTAGTCTGCTGCGGGCTCACATATGCAAGTAGTCGGACAGTCTGCATATTCCAGGTACATGTGGGTCTGAAGCACGTTGTCGAACACGCTGTCCCCTTCATCCGGGTCGTCTATATAGGAGATGCAGCCGATGTGCTGGGGTCTCCTGCAGAACCCGTGGTTTTCGAGGCCCGACCCGATATAACACTCAAAGTCTGTTGAAGCTCCTGTCACGGCGTCTGTGCATGTGTAGGTTGGTGCTCCTGCATCAGCTTCGTCGCTGTATATTTTCACACCGGTTGCAAAGCCCTTCATCCAGACGTCGACAACCTTGAACTTGAGCTTGTGGAACCCTTTTGGAAGGTAGCCAAGGTCCATCTTCACAGTGCGTCCGGTTGCCTCATCACTGACCTTTGCACAGTTCTCAGCAAAGTGCTCGCAGTAACAACCACTCTCGCTGCAGTAGTCCACCTTATCCTGCGTTACCAGAACGTCATCAAGATAGAGGTCTGAGAGAAAGTCGTTGGCCTGGAGCTCGAGTGTGAAGTCATCGCCAGTTGGAACATAAATCAGATAGAGATGGTCCCATGGCTGTATCTGTTGGTCTGTGCCCAGGTTTTCAACCCAGTCGGTCTCGTCTCCGATGGCCGCGGCTGTATCAGAAATCGGGTCAGCGTCGAGCTCGCTCGGGCTCTCCTTCAGGACCTCCAGTACATGTAGTTCCGAGCCGAGCATGCACTTTGTTGTTATCGTAAGACTCTCACCTGACAGTTCGTCAGCTATGCCCTGTAGGTGGAACTCGCCCGCGTGCGAACCGAGACCTTCGGAAACTGAAAAGGTGAGTTCAACATCGTTGTACCAGAACACTGGCGAGAGCACTGCAAAGGTTGTGCCGTCCATAGCAGGGTCTCCAAAACCTGCCTGTGCTATCTGTGCTTTGTCCCAGTAGTGGACTGCAGACTGGTCGCATCCCATAAAGTCAAAGTGTCTGAACTCCCCATAGCCGAAATCGCACCTGCTGTTAGTTCCCCTGTCCCAGAATATCTCGTAGTAGTACGGGACGCCTTCCTCAAAAGGCGCGCTCCAGAGGAACTCGGCGTCCATCTTTGGCCCTGTCTCGCAACCCACTCTCCAGTCGCCAGAGGCTGATTTGTTCCACACCTCGTCCACCATCCATGGTTCATCACAGGAGGGGAGGGCCTGGGGCGTAAAGGTGGCATAACCTTTCACAGCAACCTTCTCGAATGGATAGAGCTCCAGATAGCTCATGGACTGGTTGGGTATGGAGATGAAAAGGTCGTCGCACTGGTCAGACCATCCATCGCTGTCCTTGTCATCTGTGTACACGAGCAAGTTGGTCGAGTCGCATCCCCCTGCGAAGGGGTTGCATCCAGCAGCTGGTACGGCGCACGCGTTGCTCGGGCACGTGCAGCTACTCGCGAGGTCGCAGTCGTTCGGAATGTTATCAAACTCAAAGTAGACGCAGTATTCGTCTCCAAGCTGGCATCCCTCGCGCCAGGTCGTCCCACCTGTGCCCCAGCAGCCATCATGGTCGTCGCATGTTGTCGGGTCGCATCCGGTATCCGCGTCGCACCCTGCTCCGCATTCGCCATCAACACATCTTGTCTTATTGAACCGCTCATAGGTGTCTCCTGTGTCGTAACATCCACAGTCCACTCCCACGTTGCACTGGAAGTCCTTATAGACCCTGTAAACATCTGTCAAACCGTTGTTTCCAGAGTCGTTGCAGTAGTGATTGTCAGGCGACGGTGAATCATCACACTCACCGTCTTCACCAGCATTCTGGTCCTCTATGCTTGGGACTGTGCAGCCGCTACCACACTTATCTACAACACAAGCATAGTCTGTACAGGCACCACGCTCCATACACACCCCTGTACCATACGCAGCGTAGTACTGATTTGGAGTGTATATATTTGTGCCTGTGTTGATTGTCCAAGTAGTCCAGGGCCCGCCTGTGGTGCAGTTGGTGCACCAGTCGCAGCCGTCAAAGCCAGCATCCGTCTTCTTGGTTGATAAAATCGAACAGTTGGCTGACGTATCAGCCGCGCTGCAAGGGCAGTCAGGGTCGTTCAAATCGGTGTCGCCGTCGCAGTCGTTGTCGATTCCGTCATCGCAGGTTGCCTCCACTGCCTCATAGTCAGGGTCACCAGAATATGTGAGTTTAATCTCGCTATCACAGATGTCACAGGAACCATAGTAACCGTCACCATCATCATCTGACTCCAACCACTCCCTATCGCAGGCAGGTGGCGTGCAAGCAGGGTTGCATTCGCTCGCGGTGCAACCATTGTCACAGGTCGTGTCTGTGCCCGTGTCGCAGCGCAGCCTCTCTCCACCATTGTATGCCTCGCACTGGCAGTTCTCCCCTGCTGTGCATGTGCGTGCGGTTGTTCCGCAGTTTGTCCAGCCCTGGTCATAGTCGCCGCAGCAACTGGCTTCGCAGTAGTGGTCTCCAGCAGCCTCTATACATCCTTTACTGCAACTGTCAGCTGTATAGTCCTTGAAGCGGTTATTTGCATTGTCGCAGACATCGGTGCAGGTTTGGGTGCCGCATGAGGTAAGTGTCCCAGTTGGACATGGGTTGCTTTCGCATGTGCAAGAATCGGTACAATCGTTGACCACATTGTTCCTGTAGTATATATTGTAACTGCCGCTGCAATAGTCATGGCAAACGGTGTCTGAACAGTGGCTGTTGAGCGAGCACTCTGCCCCGCAAGAACCTACCACACAATGACAGTTTGATGTCCAACCAGTATCCGTACAGGAAGGAGTACAACGTTTGTGTCCACTGCAGGCTACGGCAGGTTTATCTGTGTCACAGGTCGAGAAATGACATAGTTCTCCAGACGGGCAGGAAGGAATTCCTGTGCAACAGTACTGTCCGTTGTTGCAGATAGCAGGGCCGACCAGAGGACAGCCCCAATTTACGCAGAGGGATGTGCCAGAACAACTTAACTCACAAGTGTCACAGGAGGATGCAGCGGATGGACAATAATTACAGCTGCCACTTCCTCCACCTCCACCACCTCCGCCGCCCGTATTTGGGCCGGTCTCAGCCCCCATCCCTGTCTCGAACAAGAGAGGAAACAGTAATATGAAAGTAAGTAGGGCTGTTGCAACCAACACTATGTATCTTCTCATCCGTACATCAACTCACATTGAGATACAAATTCCCCATTACGAAAGATTGTCTGGTTGAAGATAAAAAACGTGTCTGTGATGCACTGATATATCTCCAAGGTCATGTCACCGAGTCCTCCACTCCGGTTTACGGTTTCCACAGTATAATAGCATCTGACACCATCAAACTCCGCCTCGCCGAGCACTTCCCTTGAAAAACTTTGGTCCCAGTCAACTGAGTAAGTTCCGTTGCTCACGTGCAACACACCCTCGTAGTCCCATTTCTTGCCAACGTTAAATGGCGTATCATAAGAGAGTAACGGTGGGTCATACATATAGTTGTATTGGTAGTCTTCAAAGGAATAGACATAAAGGTCACCGTCAACAACGGAGATGTTGAAGTTCTCATAGTTTGTATGTCCTGTTCCTGAGTTTTGGAAGACATAGTGGCCATCAACGCGCTCCATATTCACGCTTTCGGTCTTGTTCAAACCCTTGCTGTCCATACACATGTACCACCATGTATGGGTGACGTCCTTCCACATATCGGCCTGTATGACCTCGTACAGGGGTATACTCCAAGTGTCGTTTGGCACCGAGCCAAACTCGACTTCCAGACCGTCTTTGAATCCATCCCCATCTGTGTCATTTGAAAGAGGGTCCGTGCCGTAGGTTATCTCTATCCCATCAACTATTCCATCGTTGTCCGTGTCCTGTGCAAGTGGGTCTGTTCCCAGAGAGAGTTCATCCAAATCTGTGAGCCCGTCTCCGTCTGTGTCGGATAACAACATGGTTGTTCCGAGGATTATCTCCTGGTAGTTCGGGATTCCGTCACCATCCAAATCCAGCGCAGAGAAAACGGCTACCGCTACAAAAATTACCAGTACAGCGAAAAGTGCGACCTTTTTCATGTCATAGTCCACCATCTATCCACCACCTGTTGTGAGCGTTGGCTCGAACTGGACATCAACCGGCGGGCAGTCCGCAGGGCAGGTGTAGCAGCGCTCGTTGTCTTGGCATATCCAGTCGCCGCAGGTTGTTGCAGCCAGCGAGCTCTGCCTCTCCTCCACGTATATCGGCACAGGCTGCCTTATGTAGGGGTTGACAATGATGTCAAATTGGACCTCCCAGGACATGGGCATCATGTACGGGTTGAAGTACCTTGTGTTCAGATGTTTGTAACTTCCACTGTCCACCATGCAGTTGATGACGTAGCCCTGCCTATCAAGGTTGAGCATGATGTCCTTCTCATCCTTGTCCATGACGCAGGAGAAGTCGTTGTTGCTTATTCCACATGTGAAAGGTTCGACAAGCCGCGCCTCGCCACCCATTGAGTTCCTCAACGTTATATCCGGTGAGTCGATGTCAGCCTCCTCCTCAACGGTCGAGAATCTCAAGAGGTGAGAGCCGGTTCTCTGGATGCCAAGTGAGATTTCAAGTTCTCCGCGCTCCATTCCAGTTCCGCAGGTGGTTCCAAAGACGTTCTCATAACCCTCCGAATAACCTTCGCAGTTGGAAGTGGTCCCTGAGTGGAGCCATGTCGATGCGTAGTACTGCATCGAGCCGTTGTTGTTTATACCTGCAGATTCACACCTGTACCTATCTGGTGTGCAGAACGATATGGTTTCATAGTCCAGAATGTAGTCGTCGCTGGGTAACATGTCCAGGGAGTCAGGTAACTGGCTGTATATCTCCCTGTGGGATGTCCAGAGGTCAGAGAGGTACGCGTCTGAGACGACGGTGGGCCTGATGTCCAGGCTATAGCTGAACTTGGATGAGACATTGTAGAAGACACCGAACAAATTGGCCCAGACCGCTCCGTCGCCTGAAACCTGCCCGCTGTCGCCGTCAGTGCTGTAGCTTCCAGCAGACAAACCCGAGCTGTAGACTGTCAGGGGTGTTGCTGGATACGCAGACTGGAAGATAGTGTGTTCAACTGGTGGCTGGTTTGAGGGGTACGTATCCAAGAGGTGGAAGTTCTCGAACAGGGCAGGAATGTCCTTGTAGACGCATATCTCCCTCTCGACTGTCTGGTACCTTGAACCAGGCACTGATGGACACTCGCTTTGATCCAACAGATAGACTGAGCAGTCCACAAAGTACGGGGCAGACGAGTTATACCTGATGCTCATGCACTTCTTCAACGGCCCGTCCACCGTGAACTCCACCTCCTGGTTCTCAGACTCTGTGTCGTCCCACATGATGCCCTTTCCAACCCAGCCCGTGCCATTTGGGGAGGTGTCAGGCACCACTGTCAGGTTGCTTATGCACGGCCCCCTATCCCAGCAGCTGAGGGAGTATGTCGCATTGACCAGAGTGTTCTCAATCACATATCTGCTGTTGTCCCCCAGCATCGAACCCCATGACGTCTCATAGGAGATTTCAGGGAAGCCTGTGCCGTAGTAGACGTCCACAGACGTAGTTGAGGTGTCGGGTACTATCACTATCTTGCACTGGGAGTCGCCTGATGAGAGAACCTGGTGCGGGATGGCTTCCAAGCCGTTGTAAACCACTATGCTCGCGCAGTCCGGTGCCAACACTGTTATCTCCCGCGGGATTCTCACGGATGAATGGACGTTGCAGGTGTCCCTTCCGACAAATGTTCCAGTTGAGACCGTATCAACAATAATGATTGGGTCGTTGGTTATGTATGTTTTATCGGTTTCATTATCATAATAGACGTCCAAAACCGTGCCAAGTATCAGTGGATTCAGATTCCTATCTGTATTGACGTCTGGGTCCTCCGCATAAAACTCAAGAAGGAACTGTTTGAAGTTGGGCGCGTCTGCGGTCTCTCCAAAGTTGTTCTCAAAGCTACCTCTCGCACCGAGGGTTACTTCACCACCTATAACAGAATAAACTGTGTCATATTCGTTCAGGATTCCACAGCCAGGAGAATTTGCGCATTCATACTCTATAACCTTAAGATAACCATCGAACAGATTTCCCTCGTCCCTTATCTCAAGTATTGGTGAGACCGAAAGACTAGTTGTCTCGCAGTCTGCGGTGCAGTTTATCTTCCACAACACGTCAATGTCCATTGCAGACGCGAAGTTGTCGCTGTCGTCGAAAACAAAGACGCTCGCGCTGTTCAGGTCTTCAAGTTCGTCTAGGGTGAAGGTCACGATGCCATCACCATTGGTCTCATCATCTTTTGTGTGCGACTCAGTCAGCACGCACTCGCAACCCTGGAGGATATGACCAGAACCACATGCTGGGGCCTCTGTAATCAAACAGTTACACGTGCCTGTTACGAACTGGCCGCTGGGACATACGGGCTCGGAACTGTCTGAGCACACGCCGCCTGTGCAGGTCGCAGGAGGCTCGCAACGCGCGCTGGACGTTGTCCCACACTCGCACGTTCCGGTGTTGAGAGTGTATCCAGAGTCGCAGGTTGGTGGTGTTCCGGGTGCGGTGGAAGTGTAATGGAGCTTCACTGTGGCTCCGGAAACCGGGACAGTGCCGCCTATCTTCCTTACGACCGCTCTTGTGACGTCGTAATCCTTGCCGATATTTATGTGAGTTATACCGTCTGCGTCCGTTATGTTTGACGTCACGTTCACAATCCCTTGGCACGCGCATCCAGAGAGCTGGTAGCCAAAGGAGCAGTTGGGGGTCACAGGAAAACCATCACTTAGACACTGCATACCACTGCTGTTCACACATCTCCCAATCTCATCTTCTACATAACAGACACCAGCGAATCCATCGGTATCACATTCACCGCAGGTCGCGTCTTCCGGTTCGGTCAAGCTGAACAGCATCAAGGTATAGTCGCTGAGTCTCTGGCCAGCAGGGCCCAAGAGTACGGCTTCGTACGGGTCTTCAGAGGCAGCGACCAGACCCATGTCCAAGGTACCGTCAACTTCAAACTGGTACAACGTTCCGTCAAAGTTCATCGTCACGTTGAACAGTGGCGGCGAATAGGCCTGCCTCTCGAGAAGTTTGAGTGTGAGCGGCTCCTCTGTCGTGTCCATCTCAAATATGTAGTCGCTTGAAAGGGTTGTAGACTCACACACTGGTTCAGAGTTGACATCTGGCTGGGAGGTCATGAAACTCAAGACATCGGCTCCGTGCGCAGAGATGACTGCTGAGAAGGAATCGTTGAACGTTGAGGATATGGCCGTCTCCCCGCGGACCAGGTTGAGGTTCGCGTCCAATGTTATTCCATACGCCCTTGGCAGGAAATAAAATCCTGTCCAGGAGTTTATCTTGTGGAGCGAAGGGTAGAAGTTCTGCACAGCGTCCGTTGGCTGGGACTGGCCCGTGCTGGTCCACACCACGTCAAATGAATCAGAGTCAAGCCTGGACGCAAAGCAATAGAGACAATCCGTACACGTGAGCGTCTCCACCTGCTCGCATACTAGCATTGAGCCGTCGCAGCCAAGAGCTGTGTATCCATCATCACATCCCTTGGAGCCAGACGGTATTATATCACACTGGACTGGTGAGGTGCCGCAGACACCGTCAAAGTCTTCGCAGTCTATCCTGTACGAAGCATTTGGTGAGAGGGTGCCTGTGAAGTCTATCTCCGAGTCGCTGGCTATGCTACTGACGTATGGCACACAGTCGCACCCACTTTTGTAGTAACCTGCGGCACAGGAGATGGTGTAGGTCCTCTCGCACTCGCAGCTTGACGGGTTGAACGTGTAGCTGCTTGGGCACTGGCCGTCGCCTGATGGGGGGACCGCACTGAACGGAGCTATTGCAAAGGGTGTATAGAAGAAACCACCGCTTGGCACGCAGTTGCCATAGCCGTCGCAGGTCTCGTCAGAGCCGCAGAGTGAGTAGGAAGTGTAGCAGCTGTCGCAGGTGCAGTCGCCGCTGCATCGGTCGCAGAGCGAGTACTGCTCAATCTCAGTAACAACACGCCAGGTGTGAACTTCAGTGAACTCCATGTCATATACCAAGACATTGTCAAAGTTGCCGTTGAAGTCGAAGCGCGTGAGGTAGTCGTATGGTTTGGCTGGAGCTGGGGGTTGTGTGAGTGAGGTTCCGATGTCATAGAAGTAGAGTTCGATTGTCCTGTCCCATTCGCTCGCCGGCATTGAGAGGGTGAAGGTTACGTTCTCTCCAGGCGTCAATATACCATCCCAGACCGGTTCTGTGTCAGATTCGAAAACCTTCTCCATGTTTGCTGTCCTAGCAACGGCATTGGTTTTCCCAGACCAGAACCCAAGGAGTTTTCCACCACCAAACGGAGCCAGTTGGGTAGTGCCATCCAACCACTCTATTGTACCACCAGTATTAGTTACACAAGAGATGACTCCACGGTCAACTATGCTACAAATGGCATCATTAGATACGCTCGTCAGGTCGGTAAACTTGCTGGCACCAACATCCATATCAATGTCCAGTCCTCCATGGGTCACCATAACAAATGGGTCGTCTATATCTTCAGTTCCCGTGTTCTCAACAACCACCTCAATCATCACCCTGTCACTGTCATTGTTGAAGCCGACGTTTCCGCCCCTGTCCGAACAATCCGAGGATGTGGTATACCTCGTGTTTGAGTTGCAGTCATGGTACTGCTTGTAATTCCCGGCAGAGTTGAACACTCCGACTTCGGTTATGCGGGCCTCGATGTAGCCGGTGGTTGACCAGCCGTATGGGTCACAATCGGCACCAGTAAGTAACCCTCTATTCAAATTGCTACAGTAACCATTTCTACAGTCCGCATAATGTTGCCCATCATAGTCCAAAGAAGCGTCGCAGGTGCAGATTTCCTCGTCGGCGTAGTAGACCTTGTCCGTCATGAACGGGACATTATATGGATTGCCGCATGTCTCGCCGTATATACAGATGTTTTTCATGTATTCTTCCAACTCTGCGATACAAATATCCGATGCATGATATGGTTGATAATAGACTTGGTGGAGGTAGCTAGGGCTATAATACTCATCGGCCCTAGGACAGGAATGTTCCATTATATCCAAAAACTCATCATAAGAAGCCATTGGTGAGATTGTAGAACCATCATTGGCTTCACAGTACGGCTCACAATTTGGGCACATGCAGTACATTCCAGCAGCAATGGAATCCCACCTGCATCTTGTGTAGTCATAAGGCGGAATGTCACAAATGCTATCCAAGCAACCCGGTTGCACCAATGGAACAGGGAAATATATGTAATCATCATCGCTGCAGGAGTATTCAAGACTGTAGTATGCACCTGGCAAGTCCTGATATGTAAACCTGCTAGGAAGTCTTGAAATATCGTGTGACCCGTCTCCTGTTGTCATGGAAGGTCCACTTGGATTCATAGTAAGCTCAATCGGGTCTATATCACCAATATCAGCAGATACCGGCATCTGAGTACCTATCTTCATCTCCTGTGCGTTCTGGTCATAATAGTCCATAATCCAGCCACTATGTGAAAAATAAAATAGTGTACCATCATGTTTCACAGCAACTGCCCCACAATCAAGGTTGTTGGTGCAAAAATCATACTGTTCATCTGTGCCGTCCTCATCTAAATCCAATTCAGCGTATCCCAAACAAACATCACTGGAAGTCGGCTTTGTGCCACTTGGTCCAGTCATGTCGCAGACAACATTCTGGAAAGTAGCTAAATCAGGTCCAGATGCAATTGAATTTTTCTTCACAGGGAACTGGTAATCAAAGCTGTAATCCGCGCTGCTCCTGCCGCAGGACCACGCAGTGTACGCAGGACTGTACTCACAACTGTAGCAAGTGCCACCGTCTGCACAGCCGGAATACAGGAAATCTACAGAATGATCGCCATCCACTACCAAGAGGTTGTTAGGACTATATGCAGTAGAACCACAGTAATATGGTGTCACTGGTGTCTCTGGTGTAGTTTCAGTTGCTCTGCAATGCTCATCACACTGAGTAGTTGGGGACCCTCCCTGAAATACACATTGCCCATCCATACATCCAGCACCGCTGCAGAGCTCCTGATCCAAACACCAGCAGTTTACATAGATGCCTGTATAGGTTTGAGAAGCAGGGCATCCTGGTATACCCAAACCAGCACAACTTGGAACAAAGCTGTATTCGCATCCTTGATTAAGGTCTGTCCACTGGTCGGCTGTGGTGTATGTCACCTGGTCTATACATCCGCTAATTGGCAGACCGGTGCCTTCTCTGAAGCAGTAACCTGTACCTGATGGGCACAGATTTGTACACGCATCACACTGAACATAGCTAAGGACCGAGACATATTCTCCGCAGTCAACCTGGGAGTATACCCCCTTAATTAACAGTAGACCTAAGGACAAGAGACATACTATGAACAAAACTCTCTTGTTCATTCCATCATCTCCTCCCCGCTTCCACGGACAGAATTACAGACCGTTAAAAGAACTTTTCTGTTCATGGTATCTCCTCCATCTTGCCGTATGGTCCGTAGGCAGGCGCGCATTCCTCCTTAACGATGATATCCCTGGTTTTGAGGTTTTCAGATTCGTCATAGTAGTAGCACTCGTAGGTCTGCAGAGTGTCTGGCTGGTACTTCACACATATGCCAGGTGTGATGAGCCTGCAGCAGGGCGAAATTATCCTGCCGTTGATGTCCCTGATAGTCTCGTCATGGGTTGGCAGGCAGCAGAAGTTGTTCGCGTTGCACACCATCTGTATGTCGTTGACGCCTATCCTCACAACATTGCAGTCGCATGCCTCGTCATCGGTTCCAGACAGGCATATCGAACCTATTTCATTCAGGTTTTTACATATCTCGCAACTGTACGGAGACGTGACCTCAAAGGTGCTGTTCTCTGCAAAGAGGAGCTGTATTGGGAGGCCAGCAGCCTGCGCCCTACCTGTCGGGTTAAAGGAGTAGTCGGCCGAATATGTGAGCTGTCGCGACTCGCCTGTGCAGTGGTCGGTCACGTTGACGTACAGGCTCTTCAGTTTTATCCTCCACGGATAGCCTGTGAGCGCCTCCAGTTTCGCTGGTGAGACCTCCTCGAACTCGCGGAAGAATTCTGCCCTCAGCGCAGCGTCGAACATGTTCTCGCACTCCTCATTCGGACAGAACGCGCAGTTGAAGACCTCGACGTCGGTCAGGTTGTACTTTGCGCACTCCATGTCGTCGTATGTGTAGTCCGTGCCTTCCAAGCCCATGTTCCAGATGAGCCTCGTGAGCCAGTCCTGCTTCGGGAGTATGAGGTCTTCGGTTGCGAAGCACTCGCAATCAGCCTCTCTCACGTCAACTTTGCTCTGGTCAACGGTCCTCAGATTGCAAGCCAGGTCCTTCTTGCAGTAGTAACCTGCTGGATACGTTGTGCTGTCAATGGTTCTCTCCTCAAAGTGCTCCATGCTGTAACCACTTGGGCAAGTGGCAGTTGGATGGCAGGTGCAGCCATCTGAAACCCCTGTGCAGGAGTTCAGCTCGCACTGGCAAGTGCCTGAAACTAGGGTCCCAGACGCGCAGTTTGCGTCAGTGGGTGTATAACATGTTATGACATTGCCATCGCACCTCGGAACCTTTCCACCTGTGCAGAAATCATAGTACAACACATCAATACCATCCAAACATGTCGGAAAACTTGAAATACAGATGTAGTTATAAGTTCCAGGACAGCCACCGAAGACGTAGGAGTAACTTTCTCTGTAACATTTGCCAGAGTCACATGTTATTCCTAGGCAGGTCGCATCTGTATAGCTGCAACTGTCATAACCTTCAGTCCCACAGTAGTACTCCCCATCGCTGTACACGATGTTTTCCGGCTCGCAGTCACTGGGGTCACGCACGCACTTCCCTGAATCACACCGGTCCCCGGAAGAGCAGGCAGAACCGAGCGTCTCTCCTTCTTTGACGAATACCTGGAGCGTCTTCATGGTGACCGCGTCAAGTATGTAGTCAATCCTGTGTTCAAGCTCGTACTCCTGCCACCCAATATAGTCTGCGTACTTCCCGGCATACACGCCACTGACATAGTCCTTTGAATAGGAATACAGGTCTGGGAAACCTCCCTTGTAGCCGACCATCGAGAGAAGTGAGAGGTAATTGGTGAGGTCGAACCTGCCTGCTGTGATGTTCATGCAGAGCCTCTCCCCCTCGCCCGGTATGAAGGTATACCCTATTTCGCCTTTGTCCACGTTGATTTCTCCAATTCTGGTGTCAACAAAGTCGAACTTGTCCCTTCTGATGTCATAGTATATCCAGTCCTTGCCGAGCTCCATGACCTTCCTCACAGCAGGCTCGAGGTAGACGGACCTTCCGGTCAAACTGCCGTACGGGTCGATGAAGACGTGGTACCTTGCTGTGCCAATCTGAATCTCGTCACCCGAACCCACAGAAGAATCCCTTATGGAAGGTGCCACATCATAGCAGTACTCGTTCGTCTGACCTATGTCAAAGGTATAAGTGGTGTCACCCTCTCCCTTGTATGAGTAGACCCCAAGATACTTGCCGCCGGCAGCCATGCATCCGGTGAAGTTGTAGCCTGAAACGTCAAACTCGTCAGTTAATGTGAGCTTTGTCCTGTTCATCGACCTGAGCTCGAGCTGGATGTTTTCTATTGTAACAGTTTCGCCGAGCGCGGATGAGACCATCTCGAGGTTCGGGTCATCGGTCGGGTCGAACTCAACTGTGCCGTTCAGATAGTAGTAGACGTCATAGGTATGCTTCAGGTACGGCCTCGAGAGCTCGGGGTCGGATATGTATTTGCTGCCGCCTGTCTCCTTGAAAACGAGATATGTCTCTGACTGCAGAGAGCCGGAAGGTGCGAGGGCGGATGCCCTTGAGAACGGGAAGTAATCGGCGAGGAGCGAGTCAACGGTCTCAATCAAATCATTCTCATCAGGTATGCAGAGCTCACCACGGTTCTTCCAGTAACGGACAACGGTTTCGTCGTCAACTGTGGCGAAGAAGTCCGGAACTGGCAGGAACGGGAGAAAGTCGGCAACATCGATGTAGCGATAGCTTTCGGGAATCAAACACGTGTCCGGGTCCCCACCACCCACAAGACCGGTGAAAAGTATCGCCCTGTCAAGGGCATAGCGCCTCTCCTGGTCAAAGAGCAGCCTTGCTGATTCGCCGGATGAGATTGTTGTCACGAGCCTGCCCCTTATGTTGGTTGAGCCGCCGATTGTGGCTGTATAGGAGAATGTGTTCATCAGGGCCCAGAAGGTAGCAACCGCCATCCCGAGTATTATTATGAGGTTTGTCTGTGCACGCTTCACCTAATCACCCACACTCATATATTTGAACGGTCTCCCTCCTCTGAAAAGCTCATAGGGGTTGAACACCGAGATGGAGCAGTCGCCGGTTATGCTGCCCTCGTATATCTTCTTGTCAGAGTAGTACTGGAGCAAAAACAGCCTGTTTGGGTTCACGTACTCTATGGGAAGTCCCCCATAGTACTCCGAAAGGTCTGCGTAGGAGCCGATTTCCTGGAATCCCAGCTCATACCTTATGTAGTCGTTCCTGTACAGCGACGTGAGCATTGCGCTGCACTCCTCCATCTTCTCCGTGTTCACAACCTGGAGGAGTATGGTCTGCTTCGAAGACTCGGCAAAGAGACTATACGTTATTATAAATGCGGAGCTGGAAACTGCCAGAAGTATGATTTCGATGAACGTTATTGCCCCTTTTCTGTTCATTAGAATCCACCTCCCGTGAAAGATACAGAGGTGCTACCGCCGACCCCGTACTTTATTGTGGTTGTGAGTATGCCCACGCTGTCCCTGACGAAAGCCCCATCTTCATCAACGTATCTGATGACAACTGGCACGCTGGACGTATAGACCGAAGACTTGTCCTCAAGGTAGTCTATGAAATAACTGTCAAGTGTGTAGAGACCTTCGGGTTCCGGTGCCTTGAAGATGAGAGAGACATCCGCGCCCTGGCCAACAATTGCGAGAGCTATATTCAAAGCTATATCAGTTATTACGACGGCTGTTGAAATAGCACCTGACCAGAACTTTGTAATCTCCTTCGTTGTCTCGACAAAGAGATGAGCCTCTGTCATGTTCAGCTGAGGACTTGTGCTCAGACGGTGGTTTTTGAGTCTCCGGTTGTCCTCAAGGTCCCTCAACTCAAAGTCGATGACGTAGAGGCTGTAGGTGGTGTCGCCAACCGCGCTCCACGGAACCTCGGTTATATCGTTGAAGAAGTAACTCTGGATGCAGCCGAAGTATCTGTCCATGTTGAACTTCCTCTCATCCACCACTCCTGGGTAGACCCGCCTGATTGTACGGATTTTGTCGTTCGTCTCGTCGTAACTCACAGCGCCTGTCTCATAGGCGAAACAGTCGGCAGATGAATAAGCGCGAGTAGCGAGAGAATTGGCGAAGCTCCTGGCATCGGCCCAAGTCGAGATGATGGTGATGTCGCTGAACTTGTAGCTTATAGACAGCACCATGAGTGAAAAGAGCATCATGGCTAGGGAAGCGTTCACGTATGCCATGATTTCTATCTCTGCCATCCTCTAAACCTCACAATAACATACCCCTGGTAAAGGCAAGGTGTTAAAAATAGTATTGCACCTAGCCCCTGAGAGTGGTTGCAGATTGCTCATATCTCCCGTGAACTCCAGTTCGAACGGGAAACACCTTCCATTACCATACCCTTCGTTGTTACATATCTCAGTGCAACCACTGCATTCGATAAATTCGACAAGACACAAAGGAGGTGGGCAGTCAGTTGGACACTGCCAGCTGTCCTCTCCCTCATCACACACCCCATCCCCACACTTATAACTCTCCGTGAGTATGTCGTTCCAGTTCATGAGCACAACTGGCTCGCAGCCATTGTTCATGATCTTGACTTCTGCACCGACCCTATCGGCTTTGAGGGAGCATTTATAGTACATCGACTGTAAAAATCCTGGTTTCAGTTCGAGGGACCTCGACTCCAGGGGCATTTCAGGTATTATGGTGTTCAACGTGTTGCTCAGCACATCCAGGGGTGATTCCATCCCGGCAAGGCTGAAGATGAAGTCAAGTCCGTCACCGAAGAAAGGTATGTCCACTGTCACAGATGGAAGGAGGTGTGATGTATGCTTGAACCAGTAGGTGTTGCCGCTCTCCCTGAGCTCCCATAAACTCGGATTAATGTCATAGCCGGTGGCTATAAGCATCTGCTCCAGCAAATTGGGTTCGACTATCTGACCGTCCTTCAGGGTGTAATCTATGGTGAGATTTTCAAATTGGACATCGACACTGCAACCGATGTCGGCAAAGTCATAGCAGAAGAGTTTGAAGTTGCCTTGCTCCTCACCCTCCTCGTTCCTTGCGAAGTGGTTCTCGCACAGCATGCCGTTTTCATAGGAAAAGAACCTCGCAGGTGTGACGTAAACGTCAAAGGTCTGGTCGCTGCCCTTGCACGCCTTCTTCACATAATCCGCTATCTCCCCAACTCCAATTGGATAATAGCTGTCTCCATCGCCGCACAGGGTGTCAAAGGTCTCCTTGTTCTTTGAGAGGACAATTTTCCCATCCGACATCTCCAGCGAAGGCGTCTCGTAATTGCCTCCAAAATAGGAGAGCTGGTTGCGCAGGAAGCACATGTCCTCCCCATTGACACCATAGCTCTTTACAGCCTTTATCTCGTCCTCGTCAGTGGTGAAGTCGATGGTCACAGCACCATATTTGCCGGCGTAGAAGTCGTAGAAGCTGTCCGCGCTGTCCAGGTCAACTTGGAACAATATTTGGTTGCCTGTAAGAAAGTCAACCAGTTCCCACAGCGGGTCATCTGTCCTGCACGACCTGTAAGCTGCGTAGCCGGTTGCAGTCGTCTGTGCCCAGAGAGGCAGGTCCCTGTAGTACCTCAACTTCGAGGCCCAGTCAGGCATGGACCTAAAGGGTGTGGCTGCCATCCACTTCACTGGTTTGAACCTGCGAACCCCGTCAGAACCAACATAGGTGTACTCTATATAGCTGTTGTACTTCCTCAGGTCCTCGGCCTTCACGTGGTTCAGCCAGTCGTCCATATCGAGGTCACCGGTGTGGGTCAGGAAGTAATGGTTCATCCCGTTCTCCATAACATCCAGTCTGTCTTCGGCTCTTTTTAGATGGCTATATGATGTAGCATATACCCCCCTGCCGGCACCGGGAACACCGTCTATCATGTCCTTAGTGTGTCTTGCCATAGCTCCGTTAGGGTCTGCTATTATGTCATCCATTATCGATTTGGCATAGTCATCCGCATCATCGTAGTGATTCTTTAGGAACTTCGAATTATCGAAGGTAGTATCCCCTCTTCTTATTGCGTCCGCGATAGCACCCTGTGCCTCGTGTCTTGGCCTGCCCACTGCATTCATCGAGACAATATCATCGACCTCCATACCTCTCACCATGCCGAGCCTGCTCTTCACATTGGTAACCCAGTCGCTCTTCCTGGCCTTTATATCATCTATCCAGTCCCTCAGCTTACTAAGTCTGCTCTTCGCCTTTTTTTCTATCAACTCCTCTGTCGCCTCTTGCATCCCTTCGGTAACCATATCTCTTGCCTTATCACCTGCCGTATCCTTAACCTCATTTAACAGCGCTTTCTTCGCCTTGCCCGCCACCGCCTTCAAGGTTCCGAAGCTCATGTAGATGCACGCGGTCCTCGGGGTGTAGAGCATGCGCTCGTCCTTTGTAAAGGTCACAGCAGCGCTGACGTCGTCTATCTCCAGCCCCCCCTCGCACACGAACTTTCCGAGCCTCTGGCTCCAAGAGCATGCATGGGGCCCGCGGTACTCGACATACGCGTCCTCCGGCAGCGAGTAGAGCAGTGATGTCAAGGCTTCAAGCTCGTTTGTGAAGTGTATTATAGGCATGTTCCTCGCTGTGTAGAAGACGCCTGTCGTGTTCGCATAGTTTATGGACAGGACGAGAAACGCTCCTGAGAGGAGAAGCGTTCCAATCGTTATGGTGATATATGCCTTCCTGGACAGAACCGGTCTGGACATCGGTCTAATTTAATATTTACATCAATATAAAGTTTAATACAAATATTATATCTTGTAAAATTATATCTTGTAAATCGCCAGAAACGGTTCCAGAGGACCGCCTGTGTCCACCTTTTCAAAGCTCATGCCGCTTATCTCTATATCGGCTCCTTTTGCATAGATGCCGTCCAGCACCTCGTAACCAGGGTCCACGTCAACCGCAACAAAGAAGCACTCCACAGGCACACCTATGCAGCACATCGAACCATCCCCAATCTCATAGAGGTCAGTGTTGGCAAGGTCGTTGCAGGCATTTGACCTGTCAGTCTGGATGTCAGAAAGTGTTGTCATTGCATCTGATACGATATCGTAACCCGGGAAAGACGCTGGGGGCGCAGTCTTTCCCATGCAGAGGCAGAACCCCCCATCACAGTTCTCGTAGGAGCAGCTGCTCTCAGGTCTGAACTTGTTGTTTTCGTTTAAGGTCTCAAGTGTTGTATCACATGACTCACTGCCATAGAGCTGTATTATGAAGTATGTCTGGTAGAGCATGGGTCCAGCCGAACTCCCAGGCTCACTGCTGCAGGCTGTAGACATAGCTCCCCTGCTCGACACAAACTTGTCGTATTCGGTGTTGGTGCTGGTAAAGGAGTTGATACAAGTGAAGACAAACATTATGACTATTACGCTGAAGATTATCTGGTACATCGGGCCAAAAAACGGGATTAGCCCTTTCCTCATCTTATCACCTCAAAATCCGTCTTTATCACACCCTCTGTGGGATAACCGGTTGCGCCCGATGTTCCAATCTGGCTGTTCGGCCTGACCCAGAGGAAGAGGTTGTTCTCGCATCCACCAGAGCAGGAACCGTCGTTAACTGTTATGTACGTTCCTTCGCCGATCCTGCCGCAGTTTATGAGGGTT
This sequence comes from Candidatus Parvarchaeota archaeon, assembly GCA_030669205.1. Taxonomy (GTDB): domain Archaea; phylum Nanobdellota; class Nanobdellia; order JAFCGN01; family DAOVEB01; genus DAOVEB01. The sequence goes on from DAOVEB010000002.1 coordinate 22,314, forward strand.
ATGTTCGGACGTCTTTCCCAGGCTCCTGCAAAGAAGGCCGAGCAGAGGGTTGAAAGTGTTGCGGACGGGTCTGCGCTGAGCTTGTAGATGACCTTCCTCCTAGCAGACACATTCTCCAGTGATGATTCCAAAATAGGTACCCATGAAGGTGCGGTGCCGGACCAGTTGAGGACGCATGTACGAGAGTCGCACCTCGGACTGCCATATGGGCTGGGCGAGCATATCTCCAGGTCTTCACAACCGACGTTGTTGAACGTGCCTATGCACAGACAGACGTTTCCAGGGCATTCCGAACCCATCTGGCTACCCGGAAGCACGGCGCCGTTGCGGTAGAGCTCCTCTATGAAGGGGGTGCAACCCTGGTCAAAGCGCAGTTGTATGGCGAACTGGTCGGGCGCGAGTCTGAACGGCTCAATTGAGGTGGTTCCCCTGTCAATTGCGAGTGCGAACTCTTCTGCAATCTCGTCTGCCCTCGCCTCAACCGAGGTGCCCAGGATATTGGAGAGGTTGGCAAGTATCGGTGGTATCACAATCATCAGACCAGCTAGCATCAAAAGACCAAATATGGCATAGACAAGATTCACCACCTTCTATCATCAGATTAGAAGGGCCACAGATTAAAAAGGTTGCCGGAGGAGTTTGTGGTATCGTTCGCCATCTGGAAAAGCGGAGGGATGAAGAAGAAGAGCACTATCATGACGAGGAGTGCGATTATGAGTGCGACAACTGTGCCGATTGTGAGGCTGACGGCTCTCATGACGGCACCGTGCTGTTTATGAAGCCGAGTTGCCTGAGGAAAAAATCGCCTATGAAGAATATCGCGAGGACCAGGATGATGAGCGCGAACACAATTACCACAAGCGTCTCAAGCGACAGGCCGATGGCCCCCCTTTTCATGCGGAATCAAAGGCACGCGGGTTTAATATCCCTTACGGTAGGACAATAAAAAAAGAGAGAAAACTAATAAAAAACGCGTTTGGGAGTTTTTGTTGCCGTTTAGGTTGTTTAAATGGCTGTGCAGCAATATACATGGTTGGTTGCGTCGTCCGCGCATGACCCGCCTTTGATTGTTATTATTTCTCCACCTGAAAGTGAAAAGGCGCAACCGGTTGTTATGTAGTCGCCGCAGTCGGTTGTCGCAGTGTTGCTTGGGTCAGGGTCAGAGCAGAAATTGCTACCCCTCGCTGCTGCAACCGCTGTTGTCTCTGAAGAGTATATGTTGCTGAGTCCTGTGCAGTATGTCTGACAGTTGACGTACGCGTCAGGAGCAAGTCCGAAGATGCTTCTGAACATGTTTCCTATTCCTGGGACGAAAACTGCTGCCAAGATTACTAGTACTAAAACTGCTAATGCTCCCAAAACAATTGTGTTTAATGGTAAACCTTGTGCTTTCATAATAATATCAGATGGTTGGGGTTGTATATAAATTTAAGGTAAAAAACGGGCCAAAAGCCTTTAAAATATGGTCCCGGGGAACGAACTGTTAATCATTCCGATAATGGCCGGCGCGCCGAAGAAGATGAGGTAAATCACTATGATGATGATTCCAAGGATTAGGGGGATTATGTACTTGAGCGCGAGGTTCACAGCGCCCCTAGAACTGAAAGGTAAAAATCTTGGCAATCTGACCAATTATCGACTCACCTCTCTGGTTGAGGAAATCTATCACGAAGAGGAATGCGACGAGCGTGAGCACTGCAATGAGCAGAAGTATTGCCTCGCGGGTCAGCACACCTCTCTTCATGCTACTAATATTGGTAGACGCAAATTAATAGTTTATCCTCGCACGCCAGCAGGTCTGCGCCCATTGCGTTTGCGGCCAGACAGTTGAGGCAGGACGTGACACCAAGCGGGTCTTCGACTCCGAGGACTTTGAATCGGAAGTCAGTCATCACGAGTGTGCCTATCTTGGACACAATACCAGCACCGCCGAATCCCAGATAGGCAAAGGTGCCCAGTGTCCTCAGGCACGGCTCAAGGCAGCCGTTGCACGAGTCCAGGAACGTTCCGGCTGCGCACTCCTGTGGCAGGTTCCTCACAGCGTCGGACTTCCTCGTGCCGGTGAATGAGTCAAGGTACTCGACAAAAATTGATATGTGACCTGAAACGCTCTCGGTTGCGTCATCTGGCTCAACAAGGTAGCCCCCGTTCTCTGTTGCCCGCTTGAAGGAGAAGTAAGTGCGGGTTCCCAGGCCAAGAAAGTCCGCGTAGGTGATTTCAACTGTGCACTCCTCCGGATTCGCGTCCTCGAGCAGGGTGCACTCATTAGGCAGGGCGTATATCTCTGTCCCTGAAACGACCTGTCTGCACAGCTTGCAGAGGTAGGCGTTGGGCTCTGATGGGGGCTCGCCCTCAAACGGTATGAAGATGTCCGGCCTGTTTATCTCTATCTTGCTAGTTTCATACTGGCAGGCTTCTGTGTCAAGTGATGAGCTTGGATTTGTCAATGACTCGTCATATTCATACGGCGCGTCGCAGACCAGGTCAGGTAGCTTGTTGATACACTCCCAGAACCCTACAATCGAGACCTCTTGGTAGCCGGATTCACAGGTGTTGTATGTTCCGCGGGTCGTTCCAGCTAGGCACCTATAGGGATTTGCCTCCTCCTTCGAGCAGTAGCGTGTGTCAGTCTCGTCGCAGTAGAAACCTGGTTCGCAGCATACGTCGCTGTCTGTACAGTTCACAGCTGTTCCGTAAATCCTGCTCTTGAGCCGCTCAGTTATGTCTTTGGCAGTCATCTCCACCTCGCCGAGGTTGGAAAAGAATGATGAACACATTGAAGGGTTCTCACCCTCCATCCACAGGACATTCAGTTTCCCTGAGCCAAACTTGTTCCAGCACATGGAAGCCTCATCAGCTAGCAAGTCTGCTGTACCGTTTACAGTTGTCTCAGTAAAGGCAATCCTGTTCGTCCCGCATCCAACCAGCGGTACGTTCATGCTCGTGACGGCCTCTGTGCTGTCGGCAATGCAGGCGTCGCCAATCGGCGTGTCCAAGCATACACTCTCCCATGTGTGCCGGATATTCGAGAACATATGACACAGCATCGCGTTCGAGAAGCTGGACGCGCCTCCGACCAGCATGTTGGTCAAAAGCATGATGGCGCCGAATATGACGACCGCAAGTATTATCTTGGTCAAAGTTCCGGTGAGCACAACAACCAATCCTCAATCCAACCTTTTATGGTTTTATGTTACGTCGCACACCCCTTCAGGCGGACCGCAGTCCTGTGGGCAGTTGCACGAATCCTCTTCAGGTGTTCCACATATACCGTCACCACAGGCTGAACCGACGTAGCCCATCTCCAGGTTGTCCGTGAGGCAGATGAACACCTTGTCGCTGCAGCAGACCATTGATTTCCTGAGGGGGCCGCAGCCGCGTGTGCGGTACGGGTAACTTGAGCCGACCATCAGGATATCATCAACAACGGAAGACGGGAGATAACTCTCCCACGGCTGGGTCGGTGTATACCCATCAACTATGTTGTTGGCGCACCCCTGGCCAACACCTGCGTATATCTGCCTCCTGGTCTCCGGTGTCAAATAAGCGGATTTTGTTTCGTCTCTCATGTTGTAGTAAGGGTTAACTGTTTTAATGAGATTCAGCGGATTGAACCAGAGGATGACGTCCAGCGCGTTTTCAGGCTTGAACGTTCTCCAGTCGCTGTAGACAATCTCAAAGTACTTTGCTGCTATCGGCTCAGCTCCGGATTTCATATCCACATACTCTGCACCGTTCGGCCCAGGCTTTATGAAAACTATCTTTGGGTAAAAGGAAAGCTCACTTGACCTGACCTCCACGTCGGGCAGGAGCCCCCTCTCATCCTCTTCATAAGTCACCTTGTCACATGCAGGGTCGTCAAGGTTGCAGGTGGTGACAGTGATTTCCTCCCTGCAGTAACAGTTCCGTGTGACTGTATAGATGCCACCATAAGGATCTGGAACAGTATAGTATGAGCACGACAGTCCAACACTGTCAGGCAGGTAGCTCCAATGGACCCACTCACCGCTCTCGCATGTGTCGATTGGCTTGTAGTTCATGCAATGGCCATCACTTGAAAGACCGTATTTCTCACAGAGTTCTGAACAGTAATCGCACGACCCACCTGGGTAATCCGCTGCCGAACACGCGAGCGGGGAGCTCGCACACTCCCCTGAATAGCAGCGTTCAGTTGGTTTGGCGCATACGGTCGAACTTTCCACGCAGTAGCAGGTGCCGCCTGTATTGCAGGAGGTGCCTGTGTCGTGCCAGTCAACTATTCTCCCGCCGTCACAGACATCCGGCGGGTCGTCGAAGCAGTAGCCCTCGTTGTAACCGAGGTTCCCGCACTCTGTGAGGCACAGTTCACACAGTCCATAGTTGTCGCAGGTGTCTGGACTCGGGGCCTCAGCACCAACCTCATTGAGATAGATGAAGTTCGCGTCTATCTCGCCAGCATAGCACCTGAGCGTGTTGCCTTCATCGATTAATAGGTCGTTGAGTGAGAGAAGCGACCAGCACGAGCTCGCCAAGTCCAAGAGGGTCTCTGCCAGATGGTCGGAGTGCAGGCGCGTGTTCTCGCCAATGTAGCTGTAGTTCAGAACCGTTGTCGGCTCGCACATTGTGTGGAGCTCGATGTTGAACGGTGCGAAAATCGGGAACGCCCTGATAACCGGATTCAGGTTGAGGTAAAAGCTCTTCAGACCCGCTGCCCATCCGCAGGAGAGCGGGAACTGTGCCCCTCCCAAAAACGGGCCGAGAAACGAGAATACAAAGGTAACCAAGACGGAACCCAAAACGATTGTGACTACAATGACCACAATCCACTCAATGTTGTTCATCTTATCACACCCGGATTGGCTACCACGTCTCCTCCGACAAGCGACGGCAGCATGAGCAAGAGGAGGTAAACAACAGCTGCGAACATCGCAAGATAGATAATCCATTCAACCAGCTTTGACTGAACCAATCCTCTCATTCAAATCACCAGCAGTCGTAACACCTCACAGTTTCACCCGGCTCGCAGACATCGTTGTAGTTGCAGCTCTGAACGCACGTCTCGTTGTCGCAGACAAATCTGCTCTCAGCACAGTCGATGAGCACCTCTATGTTTGACTTGGACACGCAGTTGCGCTCCTCGTCGGTCAAGGTGTTGTAGTACCATGTCTCAAAGTCACCGCTCGGCCCCTCAACACCACACATGTCAACTGCGTGCTCAAGGTCATAGCAGCAGTCGGTCTTCCAGCAGTTGAATGGAATGAAGATAAAGATATCGTTCTCAAACCTGTTGTTGTACAGGTACTTTCCTTTAGTGTAGGAGTTCTCGCAGATGCCGTCGTAGTCGCATCCCCAGGGCAGGGCCCCGGGAAACCTGTAGACGAAGACGAACCAAATGAGAGCGACGACTATGACGGAAAATAGTATGCCAATTGTCTGCTGCATTGCAAGCCCCTTCCTGTTCATCAGAACATACCTCCGACGTTGAGCGCAAGCGAAGCTATTCCCCCAAGGGTCATGGTCATCATTATAGCAACAACCGAGTAGATGACAATGGGTATAATCACCATCTTGGAGATTGTTGATAAGGTATAAGCTTCGTCTCCAACCCGTTCTATGTTAGCAATTGTGTATGCTATGATGACGACCACTTCGATTGTGTAGATTCCGACCATTGCCTGGAAAATGTTCAAAGGGGTGGCCTGCGTCATCTGGAAGATTCCGACCATGAAACCTAATGAGGCCGCACCCCCTCCGCCCTCTGCAAGACTGGATATCTCAGCCAGTTTGCCAGAGAGCCCACCGAGGACCATGGTTATCAGTGCAGTCATGCCAACAACAATTCCGCTTATGATCGGGCTGAGGAAAACCACCTGAAAGTGCATCGACGACATGACCTCGTCCAGTACCTCATAGACCTTGTTGTTGATGTTGTTGAGGTTGCGCAGATACTTGGACACAAATATCATCGAGATTCCTGCGTGCTTCAAGCTCTTCTTAGAGGTTTCAAGCAGTATCTGCATCGTTGAGTTTATGATTGTGGATGGATAGTACCAGATTGCGCCGTACTTCCTGTCAAATATCGCGTCTGAAAAGCTCATACCCATGTTCTTGATGTTGCTGACAACACGATCCAGAAAAACTGAAATTGTCGAGCCCCTCATCGAATCCGCAACCTGTATCATCACCTTCTCGGGTGGTACATCCTGCGAGAGAAGGGAGCCAATTTCGAACACGGCGTGAGAGAAGTCATCTTCAATGTCGTAAACCTTCTTCAGGACCTCCATCCTCTTCTTTGAAGAAAAGTGGGTGAAGACGTAGATGGATATGGCCAAAGCAAAGGTGATGCTCATGCTCACGTAAATCTTCATGTCCTCGGCAATGTCGCTGTTCAGGGTAAGGAAGAAAGGCAAGCTTATGACAATGAACGCGACTGCCGCGGGTATGATTGCATGTATCTGCCGCTTTCTCACGAAGAAGTGGAACCGTTTTGGCACGTCGGGATGCTCGCTCAAATCAGGGTGCGGGAAGCCAGCCGGCCTTGTCTTGAGTATGCGCCAGACCAAGAGGTAGACGAAGATGGGCAAGACGATGTTGTAGCCGACCAGGAGGTACTCCATGGGTACTCCACCAGACATGAAACTGGACATCATCGGGAACAGCACCATGCCCAGCACGGGCAGCACTATACCCATCATATACACGGTATTTATCGGGTTCCGTAGCTCGCTTGCGTACCTTATCATGCGGTTGTAAGTTCCGTCCAGTATGCGGTTCACAGCCTCGTCCAATAGAGCAAGTCGATACTGCTCGTCTGTTTGGTACAGGACGCTGCGCACCAGATACATGGCATCAACAAACTCAGGGTTCATCTCCTTCCAGTTCGGCAGGTAGGCGGTCAGCGCCTCATTCATGTCAGCGTACTTCCTTGCTTCCACATCCCAAAGGAGCTTTGTCATGTCAACCCCCAGCGGCCCATAAAGGTTGTCGGCTGCGAAGCGTATCGCCTCCTCAAGGTTTGAGCTGTGCCTCATGTAGGTGACCACGTACAGCACAGCAAGGACCATCTCGCCTGACGACTCCTTTTTGCGTTTTCTCACACGCGACTCAGGAAAGGTTCTGATATAATTGTAGAAAAGTACTGAGGAGACAAGACCCACAAGAGAGATTATGGGGCTCACAAGCAGCAGAAGGAGTGATGGCAGGAGAACTGCAACCAGCATCAGGAGGGATGCGGCGTAGATGCCCTCTGGCGTGACCTTCAGGTCGAGCAGCGAGAGGTGGTCGAGGCAGTCCTCCCGCTCCTTTTCGCTGAGTTTGACAGTGAAGAGGGAGCCTGCCTTGTTGCAGAGCTTTTCGTATAATGCGACAATCGTCGGGCGCCTGTACTTCTTGAAAATCTTGTACTCGCGGGACTCGGTCGAGACCGGGGTCTTCTCACCAGTGTACTTCTCCACAAGGTCATTCACATCGTTCTTCATTGTTCTGAACGCGACTTTATCCTGAGCTTCATCCACTTCTCAAAGTCGTAGAGAACGTCTTTTGTTTCAGGATAACCAGTCTCCTCCTTGAGTTTGTTGAAGATGCGGTGGAACTGGTCGTTGGCACTCGCCACAAAGTCGGATTCGATTACAAATCTGTTTTTCTTGCTATACCCCATCAAAATGTTCTTCACCTTTGAACGCAGCAGTATGTTCTCCCATACCCTGTCCCAGTTCCCGGCCCACTCCCGTACGTTGCCAGCAATCGACTTTATGACGTCCGTCTCACCCTCTATCAACTCCTTTGTCGGCTCGAGCGTGTCGTTCTTCGCGTTGTATTTCATCAAGCTCACGAACCCATTTTCACGCATCGGGTCCTCGGTCCAGTGCTTCCTGACCTCAGCGATTTCGACAACCCGTCTGTACTCGCTCATCATATCCGGACTCCTCACCTTGTTGCAGACAACTATTACATCAGTGGCTTTGAAGGAGGTTGTTTGGACGCCGAGGTCGTTGACAACCCTATCAAAGACGCCGTATGGTGAGTCACCATGTATCGTGCCCGCCACCACATTCGCCAGTGCGCCAACGCGCATCGCCTCGTAAAGCGCGATTGTCTCCGTGCTTCTCACCTCACCGATAATGAGACAGGAGTCACCCAGCCTCAGGGATGTGCGTATGCCATCTGAGGCAGACATCTCGGCCTTTGAGCCGATGATTGCAGAGCGCACCTTCATCGGCAGTATATCGTAACCTATCCTGCGGAGGTAGGTGGTAGGAAGTTCAAGGGTGTCTTCTATGGTGATTATCCTGAACTTGCGCATTATCTCAATCATCAGTGCACCAAGGAGGCTTGACTTGCCAGAGCCCCGCGTCCCCGCAATCAGCATGGTTCGCGAGCCGTCCACCAAGAACCAGAGGAGGCCCGCACCAAGCGGCGAAATCATGCGGTTCTCCATGAAAAGCGGTAGAGTCCACGGCCGCTGGCGGTGACGCCTGAACGCGAAGGAGAGGCCATACGGACTTAGTGGCTGCTGTACCACCGCAACACGCGCCCTTACCTCTGGTATGATGAGCTCAGTGTCCATCACAGGATTTGCCTCGTCCAGCGCTCTCCCTGATATGAGCCTGAACCTGGACGCCCATGCCTCAGCATCCCTCATATTAGGTATAATGTTCGAGATGCACTCACCATAATCCGCATGCTTCACAAAGATTGGTGTGAGACCTATGGGCGAGTTGATGTAGATGTCCTCAACCTTGTCGTCCGAGAGCAGAACTTCCACGAGTCCGAATCCAACTGTCAGGCGCACCAGTATCTTAGCAAGCCTCTTTATCTCGTCGTAGTCCATCTTCAGCCCTTTGGAAACGGCGAGTTCGTCGAGCAGGTCCCTGCTTATGTTGAAAAACACTGTCCTCATGCGTTGGGGATCCACAAACCCCTTTTCCTTCGGCTTGTATTTGGCGAGAACTTGGCGTGCCTCGTCGAGGAGGGAATATTCATGCTGGTCCAGCTGGAACTCTGGTGGCATTATGTGGTAAATGTACTGTATCTTGTCAGGGACTCTGTATATGGCAACATCCGACTTCTCGTCGGTGCCTATTGTATATGAGTCTATCTCCTCGCCTGTTATCGGTGGCTCTGCCATAAGCCGCGTGTACATGAAGTTAGGTCTTATCATGGGTGAGAAGATCTCTCTGTAGATTTTCCTGTCACCGACCATGTGCCCAGGCAGCTGTTCCCGGCTCTCTTTCACCAGTTTTGTTCTCTCAAGTTCGCTGAGTATGGTCTCAAGAACAGAGATATACGCCTGAAAGCTCTGCTTATCCTTTATGGGTGCTTTTTCAAGCTCGACTCTCTGCTGCCTCAGCTCACGGAGTGTATAAACATAAGCTCCAACAGGGTCTGCCTTCAGCATCTCGGTCACCACCTTCCTGACAAATGCGAGCCTTGATGGCATCCTCTTCTTGTCGATTTCAAGCGTCTTGACAGACAGTATCTCCTTCTGCCTGACAAGTTTGACGTAGATTCTTGCTATCTCGTTGAGCATCTCCACCTGCTCGCTGGGATAGACATAGTTTCTGTCAGACGTGAGTGTGACTGTTGTGACAGAGCCCACTTCTATGATTGCATCTATTATTTTGGACATGAAGAGTTCGCTGTCCTCTATGCTGGGATAGTACGGAACACCAGCGCAGTTCATCAGCAAACTTCTGCCCTCGGCTTCCTTCTCAACAAGAAATGAAAATGGCTTGTCAGGCATCTGCTTGGTCTCAGGCATATAATGGTAATACTTTATTGAACAATAAAAAGTTATAGATTTAAATAGAGCGAAAACTCCCTATTAGATATGGCTGAATCCAAGGAACCAAAACCTCAGAAACAGGAGCAGGAGATATATCAGATGTTCGTAAAACAGATGCCTGAAGTGAACAGTAGGATACGCCTTCTTGAGGAGAGGACGGACCAGACCAGGCAGAAGCTGAAGATTACGGACGAGAATCTGATAAGGAAGACTGATAAGTTGAAGACCATGATAGGGGAAGTGAAGGTCGGCCTTGAGCAGCTCGAAAAGGAGGTCAAGGATGTCAAGGAAACCATACGTTACTTCGCAAAGGAGCTTGAAGGTGTTGCGAGCGTTGGTGACCTCAAGGTCTTAGAGAAATATATTAATATGATAGACCCCACTAGATTTCTTACAGAGAAGGATGTTATGAGAATTGTGCGCAGGGAGATAGGTAAGGCGTAATGTTCGACTTTTTGAAGAAAAAAAAGGAGAAGGATTTTCCAGAAGGGGACCTGGACTTCCCGCCTGTTGCTGAGACCCCTATAAATGAGATAATCGACATGAGAAGTCGGGGGATGACGAACGACCAGATAATCTCAAAGCTCAAGACAGAGGGCTTCAACTTCTCGCAGATACAGAACGCGATGTCACAGGCAGAGGTCAAGAGCTCTGCGGTGCCAGGACCGGCGATACCTCTGCCAGAAATTGAGTTGCCAGGTGAGCTGAAACTGCCAGAAGAGCCCGAACTGCCCAAACCAGAGCCAGTGCAGGCAAGTGGCGGGAAGGACAACATAGAAAGACTTCTGGAGCAGATAATAGAAGAGAAATGGAAAGGTGTGACCAACAAGCTTGATGCCATCGAAAACTGGAAAGCGGGGATAGATGCAAAGATGGAGGCCATAGACAAAGGCATCGCATCTCTCAATGGCAGGATAGACAAGGTTCAGACGTCAGCGGCCTCAAGGGTAGACGAGTATGACAGGACGATGCAGGACGTGCAGACGGAGATGAAGGCACTTGAGAAGATAATGGGAAAGCTCATCCCATCAATGACAGACACAATAAAGGAGCTCAGGGAAATCGCAGAAGAGACGAAGAGAAGCGGCTAGTTCTCATCCTTTTGGCTTAACAACAATCGCAGCAACTGATATTGCCATCAGAAGCAGGAAGACTATTGTGCCCAGCACCTTGGGATGGAAGATGGTTGCTGTGACTCCCATTGGCCCGGCAAAGAGTTCGGGTGAGTATTCGGTCTCGTTGCCAGCGTAAGCTAAATATGTCTGGGGGAAGACTTCTGAAAGGGTGTAGGAAAACACTACAACAAACATCAATAGGAAGAATGTCAACGTGCCCGGATGCTTGAAGAAGTTGGCGATGTTCTCTGATGAGGCACCCATAAAAAGGTAGACAAGGACTCCTCCAAAGATTATGATGAGCATCATAATCATGATGGGGATGAAAAGTGCGACGAACTGTGAGGCCTCTGGGAACAGGCCGACGAGGAATGCGATTATCAGCGCTATCATCGCGTTGGCGTCCATTTTGTCCGAGATTGCCTTTGTCTTCGAGAGCACTGCAAAGATTATTGTGAAGATTAATAGCGGGGCTAGGAAATACGTGGCTCCCAGCCCTCCTATTACGCCTATCGCTTCTAAAAAGGTCTCTGCCATGTGACCATTCCTCTGTTCAGCTTCTGCTTCCGAACAACTTCTGTGGCTTCACAAAATAGATTATCACACCAAGTGCCAGTATGACAATTAACCAGTCGGTCGCTTCCCAGTTCGCCCATAACATCTCGCCAGACAAGCCAAGGTCGGGTACTGCCCCGAGCTGGTTGATTGTCAGATACGCAAACCACAGGATAATCACCCCTGTGATGAAGTACTGTATCCTTTTGTCTGCAAAGCTTGTGTCATCACCGCTCACCATTGCTATGATTATCAAAAACACAAGTATGGCAACCACTGCTATTGAAAAGTTCGGGAAGATACTTGCCATGATTAATGTGGTGAATGTTGACGAAGCCGCGAAGTAAGCTATTATGAGTGCTATCAGTGCGTTGACTATGTCGTTGTCAGTTCCAAAGATCTTGACCTTTTTCAACGCCATCCAGAGGATTGCGAAGATTAAAATCAAAGTCCCAAAGAACAGTGCCGGGTCTATGCCTGGTGCTGAAAAACTCATAAACGCCTGTCCTATCTGCTGAACAAACTCAGTTATAGTTCCCATCTACTCTTTACCTCCTTTGACAACTGCCATAATAACAACAAAGAATATTAAGATGGCCGCGAGTGCGGCCATGTCCCCAACGTTCAAGAACGGGAGACCTGCGCTGGGCTCGAAAGCCGAGAACAGGCCAAGGGTGTGCGACCAGTAGAAAAGGAGGAATGCTATGACAACCACAGCTCCCCCATACTTTATCGCGCTGGTTTCCCAAAGGCCCTTTGCCTCGCCCCAGAACATGACTGTGAGTATCATAAAGGAGAGAAAAACAACCACCATGAGCCCCACCCAGGGCAGGAACCCTGTAAGCAGGTTCAAAACCGTTGAGGTGACAACGACCATAAGGCCGATTACAAAGGCTATGACCGCGTTTATGTCGTGTCGATTCTCCCCGAATATCTGGGCCTTCTCAAGGATCCCATAGACAATTGAGAATACCAAGAGGAAAGGTAGCATTATATCGAAGAATCCCAGTCTCTGCAAGGAATCGATGGCCAAGTATAGTACGCTCTCTTCAGCCATTATTCACCACATAAAAGTTAAGGTTTGGGTTTATTAAATAATTATCGAATATAATACTCAATACAACTGAGCTATCTTCAATATGATCTCTCTCAAACTAACAATCAAATCATAGAGCTCTTGGAACTTCTTGATTAAATTATCCAACCGGGGTTTGAATTTTTTCTTGTGTCCATACACAAAGTTCTCAATTTCAGTTGCATCTATAATCTTTCTATCCGTATACCTCATAATCTTTTCAACCGCTCTCTCAACTATCCTATAACTCTTTTTCCAAGCGCCCTTGGTAGTTTTCAGCTGTCGTGTGAATTTATTTTCTTTGAGGATTTCTTTGTTTATCTCGTCGATTAATCCACCGTCTTTCATATCGTCGTCAATTTCTTCGAACTTCTTCTCTATCTTTTTGATTGCATCGTCGAATTTTTTGAGCAACTTCCTACCATCAGGTTTGCTTTCAATTGAG
>DAOVEB010000013.1 GCA_030669205.1 Candidatus Parvarchaeota archaeon
GTCGAATTCTCCCAGCGCCAGAGAGTTGATTCTATTGTTCCTGCGTCTGTGATGGTTGTGAAGATGTCCTGGGTCGAGCGGATTGTGGATTCGTTGGTTGGGACTTGGATTTCTACAGAAGGGTTGTCCGAGTTGATGGTAATCAACTGTGATGAGGATGGACCTGCTATGTTGCCAACCGAGTCATTTGCATAGATACCCCACATTATCACATTACCTTCCCAGGCCGCGTCCATGGTCTTGGTCACGTTGCTCCACACTCCTTCGGCTCCGCCGAATGCCTGGTCACTATCATTGGTCCAGATACCTGTCGCATTCCAGACGAGGATATAACGTGATAAGGATGCGGAGCCCGCGTCTGTCCAATATACCCCAAACTCAACCATGTCCAACGGATCCAGTGTGGTGACGTTCGACTGCTCCAATGACGGGGAAGGTGCGTCGTTGTCCACGTATATCATGAATGTGATGTTCCACCCCCACAGCCCAACATTGTCCTGTACTCGCTGACTCATGTTGTAGAGACCTGTTGGTAGGGCCGGCACAGTGGCAGAGACGTTGCACCAGCCGTTGCTCTGGGTGACCGGCGACTCTGCGACATCCTGACCGTTTATCCTTACTGTGCAACTCGCTCCAACCCCTGAACGGTTGTCGCTCACGGATATGTTGAGGGTGACTTTGCCACCTCCCCTACTGGTTGTCCCGTTCGTGTAGTAGGGCATCTCCACAGTTGGGAGTGTATTGTCTATCCTGGTTGTGAAGGAGTCGTTGAAACCCACGTTACCCGCATCATCGTCTATTGTGACATTTATGACTTGGTCGTCCTCATCAAGAGATGGTACAGTGACACTTCCATTGCACCAGCTACCGCTTCGTGTTATGGTGCCTACACTTGAGCCATTTATATAAACCGAACAGTCACTAGATACCCCGAAATTAGAGTCGTTCACAGAGATGTTCAGGGTGAGCTCTGTGCTGGGCCTTGACCAGGTGCGGTTGGTGTAGACTGGTAAGAGGGCGGTTGGGAGCACTGTGTCAACTGTGAAGTTGCCGATGAACTCAAAGGTCTTGTTCTCATCCGGGTCTGTGACGTTCATCCTCAAGGTGTAGTTGCCGTCGTTAAGGGTCTCCGGGATTGTGTAGTTCACTGGTAGCTCGCCTGAGTTGGCCAGTTCGGTGCGTTCGCTTGTGTCAACCCACACTCCACTCTCATTATACAGCTTGAACGTCACGTTTATCGGGTACTCGTCGCTGGTGAAGTTGATGGTAAGGTTCTGGGCAGAGCCGTTGTTGCTCAGCGGTAGGGGAGGGTTGCTGCTTATGTTTGTGATTACAGGCGGACCGTTGGCGTCTGCATAGACCAGGGTGACTGAAACCAGGGCCAGTGCCAGGATGAAAATGAAGAAAATCTCGTCCCTTGACAGCCCGAACGCCACGTTATAAACAAATATATTACATGTAATATATCTTTTTTGGGAAAACACATTCTGTTTGTGGAAAATTCATTCTCACTTCAGCTCGACATACCTGTTCAGCGCCCTGATTGCGCGGTATCGCTCGTCGTTGCCAAGCTTTGCGTTCTCTATGGCCTCGCGAAGCGTGAGCACGTTGGAGTCGTAGGTCCTCCTGTCCACCGGGTATGGATGTCCATCCTTCCCACCGTGCGCGTAGCTGAACCTTGCCGGGTCTTTCCAGCTGGGCCGCGTGTCAAAGACGAGTTCGGATATCAGTGCGAGCGCGCGGATTTTCTTCGGACCCATCCCTCTTAGGGAAATTAGTTCCTCGTAGTCCTGCGGCTGGAGTTCATATGCTCGCTGGAGGACTTTCATGTCCCGTTCGTTCAGGCGCACATCGTGATGGACTGGCATCGAGTAGTGGTTGTCCCTCACAATGTCGACGCAGACCTTCTGGGCTTGGATGGACTCGCTTGAGACCATGTTCAAGACATTGTCTTCAACCCTGTCCACGAAGAAGCCGGAGTGTGGCTCGACAACAAAGCTGATTATGCCTGAGAGCCAGTGGTAGCGTCGGGCAAAACAATGGTTCATACCTTGCTGCACAACCGCCCAGTTGCCTTCCTTGTCCAGGAAGAAGCAGTGGTGGTAGAGCTGGTAGCCGTCCTGGACGCACGAGTTGTCCACCTTGGCTGAAAGCCTGCTGCAGTGGATTAACTCCTCTGTGTCGAGGCCGAACTCGCTGCCGAACACTTCTAGCTCTTCTGGTGTCCTGCGCGATGTCGCACCTTTCCCGCCAGCAACAACAACACCCAACCCCTCCATGTTGAGCGCGACCTTGAGGGCGCCGCATGTTGTGGTTGTTGTGCCGCTTGAGTGCCAGTCGAAGCCGATAACGCATGCTAGGGTCTGGAACCAGAGAGGGTCAGCGATGCGCCTGATAAACTCGTGCGTGCCGTACTCGTGGATTATATAACGGCTTATTTCCTTTGAGAGGCCCACCATGCGCCGGAAGAGCCAGGGCGGAGCGCGTCCGGAATGGAGCGGCAGGTCAACTGAACCCCTTCTAATCATACCAAGTATGTGGCCTGCAGGAAATAAGTTGGTGATGATAGTGGGTTTCCGCTAACTCACCTAATGCAAAACAATCCTTTAGTTGTTTTGGCCTATTTGCCTATTATCTCTATGTATGGCTCTTCTAGGTAGTTGCTGTAAAAGCACAGTTCGAACTTTTCTGGCAGGTCAAGGGAGTTCATGTCTATTTTATCCTTCACCAATTCTGTTACATTGCTGTACGCTTGCAGTTCATTAAAGTTGAGGTATATGTTCAAGTGTTCCTTTGACACTTTTTCTATAGCTTCTTTTATCTCCCCCTTTTTTTCCTCCAGAAGTTTGAGAAGTTCTTCGGCTTTAATTGATATACCACTGGTAATCTCACTTACAGCTATTTCTACGCTCATAGTAATTCAAATGTTCTTCTGTTTATAAGTCTTATTGGGTAGTAGTGAATTTTAGCTGAGATAGACCTTGAGCATCAGTGCGAAGATTATCGAGTCCATCACTCCAGATACCGCAGGCACGTAGACCGCGTTGCCCGTCAGCTGGCCGTAGAAGCCAAAGGGTAGGGTTGTTGCCACGTGGAGAAAGATGAGCAGTGCCATGTGCCTGAGCTTCTTCTGCATCTCACCCTCTAAATTCCTCGAAATCCACCACATGTTGAACACCCCTATGAGAAGGGAGAACGCGGTGAACAATCCTCCTGGTACCACAACCGGCTCCCATAACCTGTAGTTGAACCCTGAGGCTGTTGTTTCTATGGTATATGGTTTGACGACGAACCAAAACACTATCATTGTCACAGCAACCATCATGGCGAGGGTGTAGTACTCCTTGATTTTCTCTGAGGTGAAGCTTATCGAGAATACAGGTATGAGGAGCGAGATGGGGAATACTAAGGAGTAGAAGAGGTTCTGTGCGATTTCGAACTGGGTGATGTCAGTCACAAGGTAGCTGAAGGAACCGACCCAGAGCCACACAGCCTTGATGAACAGCCAGGTGAAGAAGACCAACCTGCCCCAGTTCTTGGTCCCGCCGCGGATGACCGTTATTGACAGGATTAGGAGGATGAAGGAGGCGATTATGCCGACCATGCCGAAAAACAGATTTTCGACCAACACCCCCCATAAGACATAAAGCGCAGATATAAACCTTTTACTCATGGATTTATATTTGGGAAATGAATACTGTTTTGCATGGCCCTGTTCAGCCTATATTGGTACTCCATCTTCCCACTGGTTTCAATCGTGCTTTGCACACTCCTGCTCGTCAGGGCTTCCTCGTTCCTTAAGACCCGCCCGCGCCAGTTCTTCTTCTTGACCGTCATATGTCTGTGGTTCTGGATATTCGACGAACTCATATATCCAGGTGTCGCGAGCCAGCAGCTCGCGCAGTACGTGAAAAGTCTGGGCGTTACCACGATATCACTAACTCCCGCTTTCTACGCGTTCAGCATGATATACTTTGAGAGGAAGCCACGCTGGTGGGAATATGTTTTGCTCTTAGTCCCCCTCTTCATTGTGCCGAAGATTTGGATTGACCCCTATCCTGCTGTTGACACCGGCATGGGCTGGAAGATAAACTTCAACGACCATCTTTACACAGTGTGGCATGTGATTCTTGGACTTTGCATGACTTATGGAATCGCAAGAACATTCATGGTTGCTTCGAAGATAAAGGAGCCGGAGACGAAACATAAGGTCAATCTGTTGATAGTGGGTGCAGTTATATGTGTTGTCCTGGCCCAGGTCTTGACAATGATTGCCCGGGCGAACCTCTACACATTCCCGTATATTGGCAGTATAGGCGCAGGACTCTTCTGCGTCTTTATGTCTATAGCGCTTTTCAAAGGATGATTTGAGATGGAACTCAGAGTCAGGGTCAGTGCGCTTGTCTTTGACAAGGAATCGATACTTCTGGTGAGGCATGGGGATTACTGGGTTCTCCCGGGCGGAGGACTCGAGCTAGAGGAAACTGTGAGGGAATGCGTTGAGAGGGAACTGCTTGAGGAGACAAAACTTGAAGTCGGGTTCGAGCGAATCGTTTTCATAGGCGACTTCATACAGGAGGACAGGCACTACCTTGACATCTTTGTTCTCTGCAGCAGGGAGCGTGGAATGCTGATGAAAGGCGACGACCCAAAGGTGAAAGAGGTCAAGTTCGTGCCTTTGGAGGAACTGCGGCTCCTGGACGTGAAACCGCCCCTGATAGTGGAGAAGATAATCACGCACCATCCCAACTTTGACTGTGACGTTTATCTGGGCAGTTACTGACGGTTTCGCTGTTCCACCCATCTTCTGGTGCTAAGCATAGCAACCATTACCCCGCCCATGCTCACAACCGAAGCGCCGATGAGCGGCAGCATTTATTAATATATACCATGAATGATTAACTTGGTATGTTGTTCGAGGGCGAATCCGCTGTCAAGGGTGTCCATCCGGTTTTCGGCGGGTATTCGATTGGCGAGTTCACAGGCAAGGACACGACCGGCGGATGCTGCCTGGCCATAGACCTCGGTGCAACAAAGACACTGTTTGGTGTTTTTTCCATTGATAACTCTGACTGTCTCTTCACAGCATATTTCAAGAGCGGCGACAAGGATATCTTCTTGGAGCAGTTTGACATGGTCGCGGAGATGGCGCGCGAGCGCAGCCTAGACATCACCACCATCAGCATCGGCGCAGCTGGTCCTGTTGTTGGCAACAGGAGCACGTTCTTGACAAACCTCAAGTGGCAACTGAACTCAGATGAGCTGAAGTTCCCAGACGTTTCCATATACAACGACTTTGAAGCAATAGGCTACGGCATACGGTTCCTTGACCACAGCGACCCCGAGCAGATAGTGCAGCTCAACAATGTCAAGCCGACAAAAGATGGGGCAATCGCGATTATCGGACCAGGCACGGGTTTGGGAATCTGCCTCATCCATGGTGGTGAGGTCGTGCCTTCTGAAGGTGGCCACATGGCTCTTGTTGTGAGAACAGAGGAGGAACTTCGGCTGGTCGAGTTCCTGAAGAAAATGTTGCATACGAAGGAGCATCCAGACTGGGAGAGTGTTGTAAGCGGTCCTGGCATCGTTAACCTCTACCGTTTTGTGATGCAGGACCCCAAACTCGAGGTGGACCCTGCTTGGATTACAGGCAGCAAGGACATGGGTGCCAGAACAGCCACAGACCTCTTTGTGGAGTTCCTTGCCAGGGCAGCGAGCGACCTGGCACTTGTGTCAAAGGCAACTGGCGGGCTGTACCTCGCGGGCGGAATCCTGCCAAAGATGAGGCACAGGCTCGTTCCACACTTCACGGACACATTTCTGGAGAACTACCAAAAGAGTATAAGGTCTGGAGTTCTCGAAAAGGTTCCGATTTTTCTGGTTGTTGAGGAGAGGGTTTCCCTCTTGGGTCTGGTTTCCCTAGCAAGAAAGGAATCAGCAGCTAAAAAGGGTCAGCAGGGGCAAAAATAGCGCCTAAGACGTGTTCCTCCTCTGGTTTGCCATCCTCTCCACAAGTGTACTTGGGTTTCAGCTCACCAATGTTGACAAAAACAGATTTGAGTTCCTCGTCATCGAGGACATCGTCGTTGATTAAGAATACGTTTTTGTAAAAGTCTCCCGCCCTGAAGCCATAAACGGTCAGCCTGAGGCCCACTTTTGGTATTTCCTCAATAGAAGACTCTGAAAATTTCACACGAAGAAAACGCTGGGTGTCTATTATAGGGTTCCACACATCGTTGTGGAACCGCAATCCTCCTTCATACGCCTTGTAGAACGCGTCTAGAATCTCACCCTGAACAACAGCTAAGGTTCCATCGCTGTCAAAGGACGATTCTATGGTGTCCTTTTCAATATCCCCTCTGAGCGAGTCCTCGAGCATCAGCGGGAAATCAGTCCTGACATCCAACCTGTAGTATTTTCTGGAGTCTGTTCCGTACATCTCAGTGCTGCATAGTCTGCATCTGGGAAGGTAATCCGCCAAGATGAGGTTTATACGTTGCGGAAAAACTCCTCCAAGAAAGCTTCTCGCCCCATCCTCAAACCTGTCACACACCTCTATCCTTTTCACAGCATGTGGATGAAATAGGACACCTATTTTAAACCTTCTGTCACTTCCCGAGCGTCATGCTGAGCTTACTGAACATAGCCAGGATGCCGAGTGCAAAGAGGCCGAGACCCAAGACCCTGTAGCCGAAGTAGGCGAGCGCCAGTCCGGCTGCAAGCAGAACGTACTGCAAGTAGTTCAGCAAAATGTCGGTTTTCATCGCAGGGTAGGTTAAAAAACAGGATTTGGGCATAAAAGTGTTACGGAAAGGTGAGAAAACACGCCCTTTCCTTGGACTTGGTGACTGTGAAGCTTTCACCTTCCCTGACTTCCACACACTCTGCGTTGTCGTAGCACAGAAGAGCCGGTCCACGCTGCAGGGTCATGGTCACAGTTGAGTCCTCATCGAGCACCCTTGCCTTGCGTTCTGCGTTGTGCGGGTTGTTGAGGGTGAATCCGATTCCCTTTTCAAACCGTTTGCCGCCTGCAGAGAGGTAGTATCCGCTTGAGCCAAAAGGTGTGCAGATTATTGCGCCGTCCGCTATTATGTTTGTATGTGTTTCCCCCCTGACATCTGTTGAGAACCTTATGGCAGTTGTGGGATTGGCGTTGTGGAGCTGGAACTCGTTGAGTGCGACCTTGTCACCGCACTGCAACTTCATAACATAAATCTTTTTGAAGTCCTTTTTCTTGAGCCTCTGTAAGAGTTGTTCCAACGTAGATATCTCATAATCACACTTGTGACATACTCTGCTGTCCTTTATCACCAGCTTCGGCACATCGGGGAAGGTCCGCTCTGCAAGGAGCAAGGTCCCGTCACCGCCATAGCTTAGCACCACATCCGGTTTCCTTGACACTTTGAGCCCGACCTTCCGGAGAAGGTGTTTTACCGTTTCGCTTCCCCCTTCGTTGCGACCTGTCACCACAGCGACCTTCATGGTGTTGTTCAAGTTGTGGGGGGCTAATAAGTCTTTGGGCAACTCTTATATTGGATTGTGTGCTCCATATCTACATGGAGATCTTCGACTGCCACATACACATCATGTCTGAGGAGACGCTGCAGCTAACAGAGGAGTGGAAGAAACACAGGTCCCGTGTTGGTCTTCCGGAGATGGAACTGTATCACATCGACAAAACGTCTGGAATGTGGCTGGATGAGTTGGACAGCAATGGGATTTCAAACGCTGTTTTTCTTGCATTTCATCCTAACAACGAGGCCTGTCTGAAGTTCATCAACCATAGCGACCGGTTCATCGGTTTCACTGCCATCGACCCGACAGAGCCAGATGCTGCTGAGAGGCTCGAACGCGACTTTAAAGCCGGCTTCAAGGGTGTGAAGTTCTACCCTGTGTCGCGCAAGTTCCATGTGGACGATGAGAAAGCGAGTGGGGTCTATGAGATCTGCCGCAAGTACAAGGCACCTGTGATGATGCACTTTGGTATAAGTCTGGGTCTCAAAACAGACATGAGATACGGAAATCCAATTGATTTGCACAGCGTTGCAAAGGAGTTCGCTGACCTGAACTTCATCATCCCGCACTTCGGCGCAGGAATGATGCGTGAGTGCCTGTTCCTCTCCTACCACTGCGATAACGTCTACTTTGACTCGTCAGGTTCAAACAGCTGGATGAGATACCTGCCTTACAGCCTCACACTCCGGCAGGTCTTCAGAAAGTTCATAGACGTGGCGGGAATCGACCACCTGCTGTTTGGCACGGACTCGTCATTCTTCCCGCGGGGGTACAGGAGAGATATCCTCGACTCACAGGCCCATATCCTCCGCAAGCTGGCAATCCCAAAGAGAGACCAGGAGAGGTTCTTCTCCGGCAACATAAGGCGACTGTTTAGGCTATGAAAACGTTTAAATAATAGAAACTTTTGAGTGGTAACTATGTCCGCAATCTCTGGAGTCATGAACTCCTATATTTTGGCCATGGACTTGTATGATCGTACAATGGTGAAAGTGAACACCGAAAAGTGTGATAATCTGTCAGAAATCTTGGCCAATATTGCAGAGAAAATGGATTACAAACCGGTTACATGGGACTTTCCACCATATGTATCTTCAGGTGAATATGACAAGGAAACTGTTCTGCGCATATTTTTTTACCAGACAGCAATTGACCATGGTTATTGGAATGTTGACAATGGGAGATACAAGCACTTCTACGGCGTCTTCGACGGCGAGGAGATGAGGGGTTCAGATGCCCTTGTATACGCGATCGCAAGGGCGGTTAAGGAGGACCCGACAGTTCTCGAACCAGAGAGGATGATGAACCTCACAGAGGAGGAAGCAGCCAAATTCTTAATGGATGATGAGAGAGAATGGTTCCCGCTTTCCGGACAGGGAGGAGATGCCGAGGTTGAAGGCAGTAAGAGGCTTCTTGGCAGGATAGAAATACTCAAGGGTGCTGCTAGGATACTGGATGGGAGCTATGCTGGGAAGGTGGAGAATCTCATCGAAGCTGCAGGTGGATATCTGCTCACAGACGACGGAACAGGCTTATTACAGCTCCTGAGCGATTCAGAGGAGGGAATTCCGGGTTACAGGGACGAGTTCATGAAAAAGGCCTTTCTTTTTACAATGTACCTTAAGGACAGACCGGACCTTTCAGAGGTCTACCAGACCTTTGAGGACAGGGACGAGCGTTTCATGCCACCCATAGACTACCACTTCATGAAGTATCTACTGAGAGTCGGGGCTGTTGAGGTTCTTGACCATGACCTGAGGTCAAAGCTGATGAACTTGGAGGAGGTCACACCTGAAGAGGAACGCTCAATCAGAAAGGCGTCACTTGACTCTCTGGTACGTATACTTGAAAAAAGCCAAGTCCATCCGAGCGTACTGGACAACATAGTGTGGTACCATGGCAGGAAGGTTTGTACCCAAGAGCCGGAATGTGGTAAATGTGATGATTTCAGCCGGGTGTGTGGCTTCCCCGAGCTGATGTTCCCCATATTCAGGACCGAGGCCTACTGAACCCTTACAACACCCTCGACAACATTTATAAGCAGTTTGTGTTTTTCCTTCACTGTGGGTTCGCGTCCAGCAGGTCTGGTACTGATAACACTGGGCGTGGTTTTCCTGATATTCAACTATAGCCTCAGGCTGGACTTCCTCTCGTGCCTGCTGGTGTTTCCAACGCTCATGGTTCTCTTTGGTTTGCTGAAGATAGCTGTCGGAGTTTTCAATCTAAATGAGTACAAGGGCTACCTCGACTTCATCATATTTGTCTGGCTGGTGCTGACATTCTTTGCGTATGGCGCTCCATTATTCAATGTATCACATTTTCTCGTCCCAACCCAGACCTACTCCCAAGATTTCGACCTATCCCAGGTGCAGACAGCCTCGGTGCACGTTGGTGCGGGCAAAATCACCGTACAGACGGCTGTAGATTCCTTACTGATAAGGTGTTTTGGTGACCAGCCTGAAGTTGGAAACACGACCGCAACACTCAGCGTTGACGTGGGGGCTGGTGATGTGACGCTTTCAATGGACAGGGACCGCGTTGCCGGCTCCACGCTTGTGCTCGACACTGGCGTGGGCGGTATAGATGTCCTCTCAACACACGGCTTCCGCAACATCTCGGCGCACACGGACGTTGGTTCGATTGATATCCATGTGCCATCCGGAGTTGAATATTCTATTCACTACTCGATTGGTCTTGGTTCGTTCTCAGGCGAGACCTCATGCCACCTTTCGTGTTCAGGTGCCTACACAACCGATGGCTATGAAAGCGCTGAAGATAAAATCGATATATCTGCCGACGTTGGTGTTGGTTCAGTAACAGTCCACAGGACGTGAACTCATTTCTTCAGAAAAATCAGGGACAGACCCGGGATTACCAGCAGAAGCGGGCAGAACTTGAAGAAAGTATTCATGATGTTCCAGGGCAGGTAACCTGTCTGGCTCGTAAGGAAAAGTGAGCCAAATACTACGAATATGAGACCTCCTGTCACCTGTTCCGGGTCCACACCATCACCTGCGCCTGCACCGGCCCTTTGGCGCAATCAACAGTATCGCTCCAATGCCGATGAGGATGAAGGGCCAGACGTAGTTCCAGGACAGCCAGGGGAACATACTGAACAGTCCGAGATTGTTTGCGAGCAAGATTGTTCCAATGAGGACCATTATCAGACCGCCGATTATTTTCCCTTCATGTTCCAATATCTCTGCCTTTGGCGATTCTTTTACCTTCTTGACACTTTTGCCTGCTGGTTCCTCAGGGATTATGAACATGCAGATGATGTAGGCAATCACACCGAATCCCCAGGGGATGGTTATGATGACCCACAGGAGCCTGATTACCGTTGGGTCAATGTCAAGATACTCCCCAATTCCGCCGCAGACGCCTGCTATGACCTTGTTGCTCTTGGACCTGTAAAGTGTTTTTTTGGCCATTGGACTAATTCCCCACAATTTCCTATTAAAAACTTTCTGCGTCATCAACTATTAAAAGTTAGAGAGCCTTTGACCTTCCATGACAGAAGAAACGATGCGGCCATCTGTTGAGAGGGCTGTGAGCGAAGTTGAGGAGATGGAGGAGCAACTCAAGGATGTTGTATACACCCTGACTCGCATGAAGGAGAAGAGCATCAAAAATGTGGTTGTCTTCTTTCCGGTCAACTCAAAGCGCAAACTCAAGGCACTGACCTATGGCCTGATGCTGGCTGACAAGTTCGGGGCAGCGATGTACCTCTACTACGAGCCAGAGGTGCAGGAAAAGGAACCTAATTTCATGTCTTCGGTTCCCGGACGTATAAAACGGCTCTGCGACTCTCTGGACGTGTCACTCGCCTCTGCACCCATGACTCTTGAGGACATTGAAAAAATTGAATTTGAGGAGATGATTCTGGTCGTGCCTGATGATGCGAAGGTTGACACCGTTGCCTTTCCTAGACCTCTCTGGTTGGTGTAGTTGATGTTCGCAGTTGCACTTGCTATATTCATAGGAGTTTGTATACTCATTGTTACCGAGAGGATTCCCAAAGCCATATCTGCCATGATAGGCGCAATTTTGATGCTGGTTCTTGGAGTCGTGGAGTACGGCGAGTTCTGGCACTTCATCGACTTTAAGACAATAGCAATAATCTTTGGTGTCTCGGTCCTTGTTGGTGTTGCAAAGAAGTCCGACATCTTCACCTTCATAGCGATAAAGGCGATAAAGCGGACAGGAGGCGACCCAGGACGGATATTGGTACTTTTCCTTGTGCTGACCTACGCGTTTTCAGCCGTACTCAGCAACGTCTCGACAATGATAATCATGGGAACTCTCACAATAGTCATCTGCAAGTCGCTCAAACTTGACGCAAAACCGTTGCTCATCGGCGAGGCGGTTGTTGCGGATGTTGGCGGCATGGTCTTTGCAATCAGCTCGATACCAAACATAATGGTCATCTCAGCCTCAGGAATAGGTTTCATCCAGTTCTTCTTGGTATCATTTCCACTGAGTCTAATTCTTTTGTTTGTCACCATATTGATGGTCAGAAGGTTTTTTCCCCTCGCTTACATCGAGGAAGGGAAGGTTGTCGAGAGGTTGGACGAGTGGTCCGTTGTGAAGGACAGGCGAGCTTTCTGGCGCAGCGCGGCCGTGCTCTGCCTCACAATCGGACTTTTCTTCGTTTCAGACTACCTTCCGGTCTCGCTCGACATAATAGCACTCTGCGGTGCCATTGCAATACTCCTTCTGACCAGCCACAGCATGAAAGGCGCTTTGAGGGAGGTGGACTGGGAAATCCTCATATTCTTTGCAGGCCTGTTCATCATGGTCGGGGGCCTTGGAAAGGTGGGTTTCTTCTCGTTTGTCGGAAGCGGAATCAGGTCTCTATCCAGTGGAAACCTCTTTGCAGAGTCGTCAATTCTCTTCACAGTTACATCTATCACATCAGCTTTGGTTGATGACATCCCAATGGTGGCTGCCATGATACCGGTTGTTTCAAGCCTCTCATCATCCATCTTGCTGTGGTTTGTGCTCCTATTCTCACTGAACCTTGGCGGCTCCCTGCTCCCACTTGGTTCACCCTCAACTGTTATTACGATGGGTGTTGCAAGGAACGAAGGCATCTCCATCTCTTCTAAGGAGTACATCAAAAAGGGGGGTGCTGTCGCGCTTGTCCAGCTGGTGATAGCGCTGTTGTACGTGTTCATGCTTATACCGTTTTTTGCGTGAATCTGGCTTTGTGAAAAGTTTTTATACAGCCTTGGCCTTATTGTAGTTATGAATTACATCGCATGGTTCAAGGAACTCAACAAGGAATCCATTGCAGTTGCTGGCGGCAAGGGAGCCAACCTTGGCGAGATGTTGAATGCTGGCTTTCCGGTTCCTCAGGGATTCGCGGTTGTTGCTGACGCGTACTGGGAGTTTCTGGTTGAAACCCGACTCAAGGAGGAAATTGAGGAGGTTCTCAAGCATCTGGATGTTGACGACAACAACTCCCTTCAGGATACGTCCAACCAGATACAGAAGTTGATACTGAACGCGAAGATGTCTGAGAGGATTGGCAGTGAGATAAAGGAGGCTTACAAGATGCTCTGTGCTGGCGGACCGTCCAAATACAAGCTTCTGCCATCAAAGGCGCTGGACATAATCAAACTCTCCCGTGACTCTATATTTGTTGCAGTCCGTTCGTCTGCAACAGCAGAAGACCTCCCTGAGGCTTCGTTCGCTGGGCAGCAGGCAACTTATCTTAACATAAAAGGCGCAGATGAGGTGGTGAAAGCGGTCCAGGCGTGCTGGGCGTCACTTTTCACAGCACGCGCAATCTTCTACAGGGAGAAAAACAACTTTCCCCACATGAAGGTCAAGATATCGGCAATAGTGCAGAAGATGGTCGACGCGGACAAGGCGGGTGTTGCATTCTCTGCGGACCCCAATACCGGAGCGCCCGATATAATAATCGAGGCGGGTTGGGGACTCGGTGAGATGATTGTCGCAGGCGAGGTGAGTCCTGACAACTATGTTGTTGACAAGTCCACAATGGAAATCAAGTCCAAAAAGGTGAACAAGCAGGAGTGGATGAAGACAAAGGACCCTATGACAGGCAGTACCAAGAAGTTGAAGGTCCCGGACGATAAGAGGGAACATCAGGTGCTGACTGACAAGCAGATGGTCAACCTGGCTGCAATTGTCAAGAGGATAGAGGAGCACTATGGCTCTCCGCAGGACATTGAATGGGCGGTTGAGGACGACAAGATGTTCATCGTTCAGTCCCGCGCAGTTACAACGATAAAGAAAGACAAAGCAGTGAAGAAGGTGGATGGTCCCACACCAACGACAAAGGAGAAGAAAGTCATCCTCGAAGGGCTCGGCGCGTCCCCAGGTTTTGGAGCCGGCGAGGTCGTGATAATACACTCTGCCAAGGAGCTTGACAAGGTGCACAAGGGTGACATCCTTGTAACTGAGATGACCGACCCGGACATGGTCCCTGCCATGAGGCGCGCTGCTGCAATTGTGACAGATAAGGGTGGTATGACCTGCCATGCTGCCATAGTTTCCCGTGAGATGGGCACACCGTGCGTTGTTGGAACAGAAGAGGCGACCAAAAAGTTGAAAGACGGGATGAACATCACAGTCGACGGCACCAACAGCGTGGTCTACGAGGGTATAGTTGGGATGGAGGAGAAAAAGGAGGAGGCTGCAGCAGCCGGATACCAGGTTCCGATAACCGCGACCAAGGTCTACTTGAACCTTGGCATTCCTGAGAAGATAGACGACTACAAAAATCTCCCAATCGACGGTGTAGGTCTCATGCGCGTTGAGTTCATCGTGGCTGACAAGATAAAGATCCATCCAAATGAACTGATAAAGCGTGGCCAGAGTCAGAAGTATTCGGACGGTCTTGCTGAGGGCGTAGCCAGGATTGCGAGAGCAATTGCGCCGAAACCTGTTGTTGTCAGGTTCAGCGACTTTAAGACAAACGAGTACGCTGGTCTTGAGGGTGGCGAGGAGTTTGAGCCAGAGGAAGGCAATCCCATGATAGGATGGCGTGGATGCTCGCGCTACATCAGCAAGGACTTTGAAGGGGCGTTCCGTCTCGAGTGCAAGGCTATAAAGAAGGTCAGGGATGAGATGAACCTCAAGAATGTGTGGGTCATGATTCCATTTGTCAGGAACATCTGGGAAGTCGAGAGAGCGATGGACGTAATGAGAGCAGAAGGTTTGGAGCGCAACAGGGATTTCCAAGTCTGGCTTATGGCAGAGGTTCCAAGCATGGTGTTCCTTGCGGACAAATTCGCGAAGATGTGCGATGGCTTTTCAATAGGCAGCAATGACCTGACACAGCTTGTGCTCGGCGTTGACCGCGACTCAGCGAAACTCGGGAGGATGGGTTATTTCGACGAGAGGAACGAGGCTGTAAAACGCGCGATAAAGGGACTGATTGAAGGGGCACACAAAAATGGGATAACAATCTCCATCTGTGGTCAGGCGCCGAGCGTATACCCTGAGTTCACAGAGTTTCTCGTCAGGAACGGTATCGACTCTGTTTCCGTATCACCGGACGTTGTTCTGAAAACCCGTCAGATAATCGCAGCAACCGAACAGAAGCTCGTTCTCAGGCAGGCGAGGGCGTCACTCCGGGAGGAGCCTGTTGAGGAGGGGCCACAACCCGAGCAGAGAGCAGTAATTCCCACACAACCCACAACACCTCCCCCACAATACACTCCAGCTCCGGTTACAAGACCTTTGATGGGAGCCACAGCCCCTTCACAGCCGGAGTTGCCCGAGATAGCCGGTTCAGAGGATGCGGTTCTGGAAGTCGAACAGCCGGAAATCGCTGAGATGAGGAAGGACATCGAGGAAATCAAGAGCGAACTGGACGAGATAGAATCCGAGATGATTCTGAAACCTGAGGAAGACATTGAGATAATAGAGGAGGGGCTGCCACTCGAGCCCGAGCCCATCGAACCCGAGTTCGAGAAGGTGGAATCGGAACCGATTGAGCCAGAGTTCAAGGTGGATAGGACACTCATGCCCGAGGTTAAGAAAAAGACCTCCATTATGAAGCCCTCCGACTTTGAATACTTTGATTTCTCCAAGTTCAAGAAGAGAAATGATTAAGGTCTGGGCTGGAGCACAACATACTTCTTCTGCTTCTTCCCCTTGCCAATGGTGACCAGAAATCCGCCGAATCCCGCGTCCCTGAAAGCATCCACTGCGACGTCAAACTCCTTCTCAGTCGATGGATAGAACTGGACGACCGACTTGCCCTTTGTGACGCGTTTGAACTCATAGGCCACCTTTATGTAGCCTCTGGCCCACTGGAGAGTTGAGATTGAGACAATGGAATCAAAAACCTTGTCCTTGAAAGGCATCCTTGTGAAGTCCCCACAGACCACTATGTGGCCCTTTTTCTTCGCAATACGCAGCATGTGGATGGAGATGTCAATTCCGATGACCTCAAACTTTTTTTCGAGAACCGACATTGAGAAGCCTGTTCCGCACCCGACATCGCAGACAAGCGAACCGCCTTTCATCTGGATTAGGTTGGACGCCTCCTGCGTCATTTCGTGCTGGGTCCTCATAATTGAACGCTTCGAATCGTATTCCTCAGCTTTTTCCCTGCTCCAGTAGAACTCTGGAAAGAAGCCGGCCTTATCTGGCATCTCCTCTCAACATCACGACGTATTTCTTTATCTCGTCCGGCCGCATGGCGCAGCCTGAGAACTTCAAGCCCCAGAGCATACCTTCCAAAAACTGCACCTTTGCAGCCTTCCCTACAACATCGATGAAGTCGTTGTAGATTCCCATTTCGTACGCAACTGTGACAACCTCTGCAGAGCGCAACACAAATATGTCTGAGATGAGTTCCTTGAGCTTATTGTAGTTGTCTTGGCTGAACTCGACGTTGGTATGCAGCCTTGAACTGAGAATTCTCCGCAGGCTGTGCGGGTCCTCTATAAGCATCCTCATTATCCTCTCGTCGGTTAGGAGGGCCTTTGAACCCAGGTTGTGAGCTATTGCCATGACTTCGCTGTCAGCTTTGTGGATGACTTTGAAATCGCCGCGCTCTGTTTTGTACACGCTGTTTGAAAGGCTCAGAATTAGCTCTGACATCTCTTCAATCTCCGGCTTTGACACCACCTCGAGCGTGTTGTTGACTATGTTCCTCAACACCCTTGTTCCAACCAGTTTGAACCTTGGAATTCCGATTGCCCTTTCAACAGTCTCTCTCCTGACTTGCTTTGATATTATCCAGTGCACCTTGGTCTGCTCCTTGAGTTTATGAAGGGTCCAAAGCAGGCAGTTGTCGGCCAAGCTTATTATGGACGATGAGTCGACAACTATGGACTTCATTGGAACAGCCCCCTGGCCTTTTTGAACCTCTTCATGACTTCTCCCTCACCTACGTCCTCGGTTACTTTGGTCTTGCCAGCATATGACATAAGGTCCCAGAGGGATATTCCCAGGATTTCGGAGACACGGGAGAGCGAAACGCCGTGCCTGTGCATCTCAACACCTTTTTTTATCTTTGCCTTTTCCAGGACAAAGCCAACGTACTCTGTGAAACGCTCATCGAATGAGGCTATGGTCTTGACCAGCTGCTGGAACAGTTCTTCCATCTTCCCGCAACCCTTGCTTTCAGCGCACTCTACAAGGCTGTCCAAAATGGACCCGATTTTGGAGATGAACCTCTCCCATTCCTGTGGGTGCTCCTCGTGCAGAGACTTGTTTTCAACTATCTTTGCAAGGGAGTATACAGTTGTGGCCACGGTTGTTGAGAACCCGTCTTGGAAAATCGACGCGTTGTGTATTGTGTGGTTGGACAACTCCTTTATGGTCGCTGCATCCCTTTCAGAAAGAGCTTCCTTGACCTTTTTCAGAACGCTTAATACATCCTTCCTTACTATGTCAGGCAGTTCCATGGCCGTGCTAAGAATTTTGTCAGATAAAAGGTTTGCTCACACCTTGACAACCATGAAGTCCTCTGCAGCAGTTGTGTTTTTAAAGATGGACTTTGCCTCCTCAACAAGGGGCTTCACACTTGGGTAGCGTTGCGAGAAGTGGGTCAAAATCAGCTTTTTCACGCCTGCTTTGCTTGCAAGGGTTGCGGCGTCAGACGCTGTGAAGTGCGTCCTCTCCTCTGCCATATGTTTCTTGTCCTCGCCATAGGTCGCCTCACACACCAGGAGGTCTGCCCCCTCTGAGAATCCCACCAGGGCGCGGTCAAACTCGGTATCCGTTATGTAGACAATTTTTTTGCCCGCTTTGATGAATGTTGCATCCTCTGCCTTTATCACCTTCCCTTTCCACACTATGTCCTCGCCTCGCTGGAGCCTGCCGAGAATCGGGTGCTGCTTCAACCCGAACTTTGCCATGTAGTCTACGTTTATCTTTCTTGTTCCAGTTTCCTCGAAGCTGTACGCCAAGCACTTTGGACCGTGGCGCACGTTGATTGCGCGGACGGTCCAGTCACGTGTCTCCTCCACCACAGCCGGGTCTGGAACGTCGATGTCCTTGCAGACGACGTTGTACGTCTTGTGGAACACATAGGTTTCTGTTATATGACCCACTCTCCTCTTCACCTCTGGACCCAGAATTTTGAGGTCATGCTCCCTGCGCGACGCGCTGAGACTCTGGATTATCCCGCCTATGCCAAGCGAGTGGTCTCCATGCCAGTGGGTTATGAAGATGTGGTCTATCTTGTAAGGCGATATCCCGGCTATGCGCAGCTGGCGCTGTGTTCCCTCACCGCAGTCAAAAAGGAGGTAGTCCCCCTCCCTGCGCAGCAGCATGGCTGCGTGGTTTCTCTGCCTTGTGGGAAACATGCTGCTCGTTCCGAGAAACGTTATCTCAACCATGGAAAAAGATGGAACCATACAACTTAAATGCTTATCTTTTTGACAGGAGCCCAAACAAGCCAGTGGCGTTCAGTGTTGTTATCCTCTCAACCTCGCTCTTTTCCAGACCCTTCAGCTCTGCTATCCTCTCAACAACCAGCTTCACATTCATTGGTTCGTTCCGCTCTCCTCGTTTCGGCGCCATCACAGGCGAGTCTGTCTCTGTGACGAGATGCTTCAGCTCTAGGCTTTGCACCAGCTCCTGCTCCTGCTCGGAGCGAATCACTGATGTTGGAATTGATATGAGGTAGCCCGCTTCAGTTGCGCGCAGCGCATCCTTCACAGTCCCTGGGAAGGCATGAAGCACGACCTTCTTCGCACTTTCCCCAAGCAGCACGTCAACCGCCTGCTTCGGAGCCCAGCGTGAGTGGACAACCACCGGCAGGTTGAGCTCATTTGAAAGCGAGATGAAGCTCCTGAATACCTCTGTCTGCAGGTCGCGGTTCCTTTTCACCCGGAGAAAGTCGAGACCTACTTCACCCACACCAACTATCTCCTTCCTATGCTTGCGGATGAACTCCATGCAACGTTCTGCCAATCTGCTGTAACCTTCCTCCTCTGCTTGGCACGGGTCGAGGCCTATGGATGAGAAGACATTTTCGTGCGAGCGTGAAATCTCCAGGCTCTTTTCCCAGAGCTGCGGCTCTATCGCAGAGTCAATGATTGTACAACCCGCGCGTTCAATCACCTGCCCCCTATCCTTGTCAAATACAGGTTCACTCAAGTGGCAATGGACGTCTATCATGGTGTTGTAATTTGGAGATTCGCATTTAAAAATAAGGCTGTGGGTCTCAAATAGAATTAGATATTGCTCTTATCCTTTCAGACTATCCCAGAGTAGTCTTTGTTCTCTACTTTCTTTTGCTCATCCTTGACGTCCCTTGCCAACTTCTTCATCTTTTCTACAGATAGTTCCACCCGACCGTCTGAAAAATCTTTGATAGATTTCAGGAAATCTGTCACACTCTCCGCCAGTATCAATTTTACATTATCTTCTTCAATGTCGAACCTATACATCTCCTTTGCAGTTCTTATCAAGTAGTCTGCTAATTCTGTTCTATCCATTTCTTTGAAGAGTATATCATTCCCTAATATTTCTTCTAAGTCACATGCTGATGAGATGGATATGCCCATTTCTCTGACTGGACATATTTTACACACAGACTTTCCTGTTTCCATATCAGGAGTGTAGTGTTTTGTTATCCCATCGACCGTGCACTGTATGAGTTCAATATTCTTGGATATGTCGTCTCTCATGTTTTTCAGGTCTTCTACAAGTGGTTTATAGTCAGGATTGATCTTTCCATTTATCCAATGCCCCAACCTGCTCAGTCTTCCATATTCCCTTTGAAACCTCATGTTTACGTCCCCAAGACCCTTTCCGAACAGTACAGAATGACACGTCGAACTTGAGTTTACCCCTGACGTGTCAAAGCCAAGATTATGACTACTCATATAAATATTCGTGTGGAGTCCTTCTAATCCTATGTGAGGCAGTCCGAGTCTATATGGGGATTCGTGGATAGTCTCAGAATCAACAAAGTCAAAGTATTTTACAGCAAGCGCAGGATAAACAACTCCGGCTATTATCTTTGAGGGCACTTTGCCGTTTTTAGGGCGGATATGTTCATTCAATTTATTAGGTATGAAAACAGTTGCATCTACTTTATTGGTTATGCATGATAGGACTAAATTGGAACCCATTATTGCGAGATGTGAATTCTCATTTAAATAACTATCTGGAAGTGACGATAGACTATTCAGCAGATTTTTTGGCGGATTTTTTCTCGGTTTTCTTCAACTTTGTTATGTAACCGGCTATCTTGTTCCTGAGCTTTTTGGACGGGACATCAATCAGTTCCTTGAGCAACTCCTTGTTCTCTTCAAAGTTTTCTGTGAAACGGTCGCCGTACTTTTGTATTATCTCCTTGGCATTCCTCTTGATGAGCTTTGTCCGGATTCTGCCCATGCGACTCCATTATTCCCGGTTGCTTTAAAAAGCTTTCCGACGCCCCCACCACAAACTATAAAAGATTCTACATTGATTATCCAGTAAAATGCCAATGGCTGATACGGCAGTAGTTGTGATTCTTTTCATCATATTAGTCCTTTACTTCACCTCATATGTGTTCCGCATCTTCATCAACTACACAATCCTCTTCATACTCACGCTGTTCTGCATTTATCTCTTCTTCAGATGGTTTGTCAAGAAGTACGACGAGTATGAGAGGGGGATAATCTTCCGTCTGGGCAAGATGAACAGGGTCGCGGGCCCAGGCTGGTCAATCGTGATACCGTTCTTCGAGAAGGAGTTCAAACGCATAGACGTACGGACGCACATGGTCAGCCTGGACATTCCTACCCTATTCACATCGGACGACCTTCGGTTGCACATAGACGGCATGGCTTACTACAAGATAGTTAATCCGAGCAAGGCGGTTCTGGAGATAGACAACTACCTTGAAGGGCTGTCAAATCTGATGGTTTCTGAAACAAGAAATGTGATAGCGAAGATGACTATGCGGGACCTTTTTTCCAACCTTGGACAGCTTAACCAGATGGTTGCAAGCGCAATCAGGCACCAGACTTGGCGGTGGGGTATAAACATAACAACATTCCAAATAAAAAGCATCCAGCCCCCTGTTGAAATTGCAGTGGCTATGCAGCAGAAGGAGATAGAAGCCCAGCAGCTCCAGGCCCAGAGGTTCAGGGCAGAGGCGAAGAGGGTCATGATTGAGGCCATTGGCAAGGCAGCTGAAAAGCTCAACGACAAGGCGGTGATGTACCTCTACATCAAGGCACTTGAGGAGATGGGCAAGGGTCAGGCCACAAAGGTCATTTTCCCGATGCAGTTTTTCGACGTGCTACAAGGCATGGGCGGGGACGTGAAGGCGGCACTGGCCGGAGCCGGACTCGCGAATGTCTCGATGGACGAACTGATAAACAACATCAAGGGAAAGATTGGGGGCTCAGCTTGAAAGAGACCTATGGGCATTCTGTGCTTGTGAGTTATAGGGTAGGTTCATCGGTATAGATAGGATATCCATTCTGTCCATGGTTGCCGGCGGATAACTATTTAATCTGTGCCGTTCTAATGGGTTTTTGGTGGTTTTTTGATAAAGGTGAGCGCCACCTCTTCTGGTGTGAAGCTTAAACTTGGTGATAGGGAGATAGGACTAGACACAAGACAGCGCTGCGAAATCAATTTTATTTCACACGCCCATTCAGACCATGTGAGCAGGAGCGCGAAGAGGGTCATCTGCTCAGATGAGACTGCATTACTCGTCTCAGGCCGCTATCACATCGAGTTTGAACGCGAGATGCCTGAGGGATTTGAACTGGTGCCATCAGGTCACATACTGGGCTCGACCGCACTTCTGCTCCATTCCGACCAGGGCAGGCTACTTTTTACAGGGGATTTCTCTCCCAGAGACAGGTTGTTTCTCAAGGGATTCAAACCTCCGAAAGCAGAGATTCTGATACTTGAAACGACCTTTGGCGACCCGCGGTACAACTTCCCTGACACCTATGAAGTTATCAAGGAATCAACTGATTGGGTCAGAACACAGCTTGAATCTGGAAGAAGCGTCACGACCTTGGGCTATTCACTTGGCAAAGCCCAAGTGCTGTGCTCTATGATGGAGAAATTGAAGTTTCCCGTATACATCCATGGTTCCATTCTCAAAATGAATTCGATATATTCCCAGCTGGGTGTTGAGCTCCGTGGCTTCATCCCCTATGCAGAGGCCAGGAAGAGGGGTTACTTTGACAACGGTCCATTCATCTTGGTATCTCCTCAGAAGATGGCAGTTGACACCTTAAACGCCAAGTTTACAGGATGGGCCATGACCATGCAGTTTGATACAGATGCTGCGTTTCCGCTGAGCGACCACGCAGGATTTGATGAACTTATGGAAACTGTCAGGAAGGTGGATCCATCAGTTGTATTCACAGTGCACGGCTTCAAGGAAGAGTTTGCTGAAAGGCTCAGGCAGGAGGGCCGCCGTGCTGTGTCACTATCATCACATCAGATGAAACTGCGTGATTTTGTGTGATTATACAATCCTCTTGAGTTCAATGCGTTTGACCAGTTCACCCAGGTTGAGGAACAACTCCTCGCTCTTGACCTCTGCAAGGTCTGCCTGCGTCTCTGGGTGTTTTGGGACGAACGGGCACGAAGGTGATTTCTCTATTGAGATGTTGTAGGTGTTGATTTTGCGTGCGATTGCAATGGTCTCGTTTTTTTCCATGGTGAGTAGAGGGCGCAGAACCGGGAGTTTTGTCGCGCTGTCTAGTGCCGCCATGTTCGCGAGTGTCTGGCTGGCGACCTGACCCAGGTTTTCGCCGGTCACAATAGCCTTTGCTTTGACCTGCTTTGCAAGCTTCTCAGCAGAGCGGTACATCATCCTCTTGCACAGGACGCAGCGCAGCTGGGGCTCGCACCTGTCCACGATTTCGGCCATGGCCCCGCCGTGGCTGGCAACGTATAGCTCCTTGCCTCTGACCTTTTTCACGAGCCTCCTGACCTTATCAAGGGTCACTCCATCTGTCTCGGGTTGGTGCTCGCAGTAAAGGAAGACGACCTTGAACCCCTTCTTCTTCATGAGGTAGCCCGCAACAGGCGAGTCGATTCCGCCTGAGACGAGGCACACGACCTTTTCCATGCAGAGAAAGTGTCAAAGCCAGGTTTTAAGTCTTTTCAAGACTATCTCCTGACCAGATTAAATTATATGCTACATTCATGTTCAATCTCGATGTAATCACCTGATTTATAGGATTTGCGGAAAGCCAATATAACTATCTTAATCTTGACATCATCATATTTTGGTTTGAGCTTCTTAATTATCTTATACATGACTCTGTCGTTTTCCTTAAAGTTTTTTTCCATGTAATTTATTGCATCAACGGTATCTACATCTTTGTCCCATGGTGCTCCTGCCTCCTTAAAAAGTGCACGAAAGATATCTTCTCCAAGCTTTCTATATTCCTTTTCTGGTTTATCTCGGAAACCCATACCTTCAAGTACTTCTCTGGCAAATATCTCACTGTCAGTTTCCGCTTCTTCTGTAAATCTTT
>DAOVEB010000045.1 GCA_030669205.1 Candidatus Parvarchaeota archaeon
GATTCGCAGGGGTCTCATGGTCCTAAAGATAAGCGGTGAGTCAGGAGAGAAACTCCACAGGATGGAGATAAGCAAGAAAGGAATGAAGGTCTACTGACGCTTTTCAATCCATAAAAATCTAAAAAAATTAAAAAGTAAAAAGTTTTCAAGCTTTCTACTGATATGCTCCTTGGATGGTACCTGTTGAGGTCTGTGTTGTAACCAGTCCTGACCTTGTAAAGGATATTGTAACATCAAATCTGTAACAGTCACCCTGGGCGACGGTTCCGGTTCCTAGATTAGTTGTAGGGAAGAGTGTCATTGTTCCGCCTGAACTAATAACCATCGGTGTGTTATTGCTGTAACTGTCTATGACAACGTTGCTAAGTGTAACTGACTGCGCCGCGTTATTTGAAAGAACTATCTCTCCGCTATGGTCTGTAATTACAACGAATCCGTTGGACAGAATCGCAACGCCACCGCTGCTTGGGAATCCTGTTGCAGACGGTGAGGCGCAGCCTCCGCCGAAGACGTTCATATAGTACAGTGCTGCTGCTACAATCGCTATTATGAGAATTGCCCATCCATAGGTCATCAGGTACTCTAATGCCGCTTGTGCTTTTCTCATGAAATCACCTTAAAACCACTAAAACGCGCTTTGCTTATATTCTTTGTGCTAAAACATCGCCATGGAGCTCATGACAGAAGAGACTGCGCCCCTTGCCAAGAAGAACAAGCCGAATGACATGAGCATAAGGATTGGTATGTATTTCAGGCCATCCTTGGCCTTTGCGCTCTGTATCATGCCCATTATCAGGCTTGCGAAGATGGACGTCAGGAACATGCAGGCGAGCGCAAAGTAGAAGAGGAATCTTGGGGAAACCGGCGGCGCGCTGAAGGAAAATGACAGTGGTACGTTGCTCATGGCCATTGGTGGTATGTCGAGCCCAGCGGACATGCCAGTAATCTGCTCTATCAAATAGGTTGAAACTGCGAAGAGTCCCGGAGCGCCAAGACCAGCTGCAATCATGATGAAGATTGAGTACATCATGACACTCGCCCGGACCTCCTTCCTCAGTATCTGCATGTCCTTTATGTCAAGTGCTACCTGTTCCAGCAGGGAGGCGAACTCCCCACCTGAGCGCAGGCCTTGGACAAGAAGGTTGATTGTCCTGTCCAAGATTTCAGATTTTATGCTCTTTGTCATGTCAATCAGTGCTGTGTCAAGCCTTGTGCCCGACATTGCTTTCTTTGCAACGTTCCTTATCTCGGTTTCCAGTGGCCCGAACTCTGCCCTGGCAGAGAGCATGATTGCCCTGTCAGGGGTCATGCCGCTTCTCATGTTGGATGATATCAACAGCAGTGCATCTGGCAGGACCTCCTCAACAAAGGTT
Organism: Candidatus Parvarchaeota archaeon; assembly: GCA_030669205.1. Taxonomy (GTDB): domain Archaea; phylum Nanobdellota; class Nanobdellia; order JAFCGN01; family DAOVEB01; genus DAOVEB01. Next base: position 1,374 of record DAOVEB010000045.1, read on the forward strand.
GAGCGCTTGCCGGCCATGAGGTCAGCCATCAACCTGGGAAAAATCTGAATCATGGAGAACAGAACAACAACTGTGACCAAAGTCAGAGTTGCGTTTATCATCAATACAAATGAAAAAAAGACATAGGTGACAAAGGAAAGTACCAGACCCAAAAGGATGTACTTACCTATCCACTCATCGACATCTTTCTCCTTGCCACTGTACACAAGGATTTTCCTCGTTGACTTCTTGTAACCTTTGGGTGCCAGCCTGCTAAACGACCTGTACAGTCTGGAAATCGAAGTCATACAATTATCTCCTCCCTCCTGCTCCTGACCATGCCGATGAACATCACCTGGAACATCAAAAGCATAAGAAGTATTATGTAAAAAATAGTTTCATCTATTGGAAAGGACGCAAAGGAACTGAGCACAATCAGGAAGGTTATCCCCATTGTAGGCATTATAATGGTCATCATCATATAGACCATGGCTAATGGGTTGAGCTCGGCGCCGAAGTTCTTTATCTTGACCCTCTGCTCCTGGCCAAGGTCGTCAACTATGGCTGTTATTGTGTTGGTGACGTCTGCGCCCGCACGTATCGCGTTGCCCAACTGCCATATCACCCTGCGAAGGTTCTCAGACGGGTTTCGTAACGCCATCCTTTCAAGTGCCTCAACCTGCGGTATGCCCGCGCTCATCTCCTTGCTGGTTATCTCAAACTCCTCTGAAATGATTCCATAGTCGCTCTTGGCAATGCCGACTATTGCGTCATAAAGTGAAATCCCTGATTTCAACTTGATTAAAAGGTCTCTCAAGACAAACAGTATCTTTTTCTCAGTCTCCCGCTCCCGCCTTGAAACCTGGACAGATGGATACTTCACCACAAACAAAAATGAAACCAGCCCAATCCCACCGCCAACCAACAAAGAAAGCAGGATGATATCAAAGGTTATGGTCTGCAAGACCATCAAAAGAACGAAGAGAACCAGTGGTGTAAAGAGTAGGAAGTTGAAGACTGCACCGAAAATGGCTACTGACATGTATTCGCGGGGCTCAAAACCCGTGCGCGACTGGGTCAGTGAAAGTGCGAGTGATGGAAAGGTTTCGAGCATCTTGGTTGCCCTTTCTCTGAACCGCTTGCTCAGATGTTTTGCTCTCTCGTAGGGGAGCAAAAGCATGGGTATCCTTTTCATTTCTTGCCTCCCAACTCGGAAGCGAACCTGCCAATGAGGATGTCCGGTTTCTTGTTCATTGAGACATGTTTAAGGATGGCTTCCCTGTCAATATAGTAACTTGAGATAACCTTGCCCACGGTGTTGACTGTGTTTATTGAATGCTTGACAATGTATTTCAGAACCTTCATTCTATCTCGGACGTCCTTCTCCATTTCGTCCTTGGTCATGCCAGTATGCATCTCAAGCTCTTGGAACAATCGGATACTCGGGTTGACTTTATCAATTTTATCGCCTCTCGGCTTCCATTTATAGAGCGTGTTCAGGTCTATACGGTCTGTCTTGGAAGTCGTGCCTATTAACTCGGCGACTTCCAGAACCCTGCGTATACCAAGCCTCCTCTGACGGAACAGGACCACTATGAGTGGAAGGGTTTCAATCATCCCCATTGGAAGGTTGATTGGTGGGGAGGTCAGCCTTCTGATTGTCTGCTCTGCTGTGTCTGCGTGCACAGTGGCATATACGCTGTGCCCTGTGTGCATCGCCTCAAATAGGACCTCGGCCTCACGCTGGCGGCGTATCTCACCCACAACTATGCGGTCCGGCCTCATACGGAGCGAGTTGACGAGCAGGTCAAGCATGGATACGCCTCCCTTGCCTTCCGGATTCGGCTCCCTCGTGGTTGTCGGAACCCAGTGCAGGAAGTCTGGGAGGCGCAGCTCGCGCGTATCCTCTATGCTTATCACCCTGTGATTTGGGGGTATGAAGGGCATCATCACGTTCATGGCAGTTGTCTTTCCTGACGCGGTTCCGCCTGAAAATATCATAGACATCTCATACTCGAACGTCATCCACAAAAGACTGGCAACCTCCAAGGATATCGTCTTTGACTTGAGCAGTTCGGTTATGGTCCATGGCTTCCTCCTGAACTTCCTTATGGTTATCGTGTTTCCGTGGGTAGAAATCGGAAAGAGTGTCGCATTCACCCTGTCCCCGCTTATGAGATGCGCGTCCATGAGCGGGTTGAGAATCGTTATCTGCCTGCCTATCCTCCTGCCAATCAGTGCTGCATAGTTTTCAATCTGGGACTCAGACGGGACAACGACATTTGTCTTGACCCAGCCATGCTCCTTGTGGTAGGCCCATAGGGGTTCGCGCGAGGAGTTTATAACTATCTCTTCCAGCCTATCGTCCTTCAGCAGCATCTCTATTGTGCCGAGCCCCAGCATCTCATGAATCAGGAAACCGGTAAGGATGTTGAGTGTCCTCGGGGGTACGAGTGATATCTCATCCTGAATCATTTTCTTCGCCTTCTCTGCGAAGCCGGACTTTATCTTGTCAACTGCTTTCGGGTCGAGCATTTCAGCTGTGCTTATCTGGACCTCTGAAATGAGCCTCTCCTGCACCTTGTCGAGTACCGCCTTTGTCGCACGTTCAACCTTTGGCAGCGTCAGAAGATATGTTGGGACAAAATCCTCCTTCTTCTTCACTATCCGAACCTTGGCAGGAACATGGTCGGAGACAATCACATAACTGCTCACGGGCTCAGCAGACTTGCCAGCCATCCAATCACCCCTGTGAAATAAAGGACGAGGAAAGTTGCGAGGATGAGCACGATGACATATGGTAAGACTACTTTCCTCTCATATGTCTTGGCCAATCTGAACCTTGAGAAAAATCTTGAGGATTTGGATTTTGCTCCTCTGACAGCCTTTTTTCTGACCTTTTTCCTCGGCTTTTTCTTCTCCTGTTTTTTCTCCTTTTTCTTCTCTTTTTTCTTCTCTGGCGCTTCCTTTGAAAAGACCTTCAGGAAAGGTGGGTTGAGCGGGTTTGCGGGATAAATGAGTTCGAGTATGCCTTCGTCTGAAAGAATCCTGCCCCAGGACTCAACCTTATCCTCAGGAACCTTGAGTTTCTTGGCCGCGTCCATGACAGTAATCTCCTTTTTCTCCTGGACAAGGTCAAGGAGTTTGTCTACGCCGGTTTCAATACCTACCATACACCCTCCGCTGAAAGTTCACTTTTTCTTGCGGCTCCGAAGTCATTTGACACGTTCAGATAAGTATTAGCGTATAGAACTTTAATTCCTTTCCCATCCAGGCACGCTGGGTCCACGTCAGTTATTATAGTTGTATTGATGTTGGTTATGACATTCCACTTTATGTCCTCGAACTCTATGCGCAGTTCTGCAGCCGTGAAGTCAAATATATTGGTTACCTTGCCAGCGTCAGGGTTTGGGGGTGTCCCGGCCTCCTTGAGCTGGGCTTGTATTGTATATGACTTCGTCCTGTCATATGTGCTGTTGCTGGATTTGTCATTCACAGCAAAGTAGTAGTAGAAGTCGCCTTCCTGTTTATTATTTCCGCTGCCTGTCATTGTCTGGACAGTCGCGTTTCCAACGGTCATTATTACCTGCATCCCTAAAATGCAGTCAATCGCTCCTGTCAGGTTGACGTAGTACAGCTCGAAGTTCCACTCATACGAGATGTCGAGCGGGTCGATTTGGTAGCTGCAAACCTTCCTCTCCGAGTCCTCGATTATCTTCGTGACGTTGAGCTCAACATGAGGGTAGATTTCTGGGTCAAAGACCAGTTCAGTGAAGTTCGCGTAGAACTCCAAGTCCTCGGTTGCGCCGCATGTTGTCCCGTTTTCGTTCAAGGTCACGTTCTGGACTATCCTGTTGTCATCACCGACAACAAGGAAGTCAACGATGAGAAGTTCAAGAATGTTCTCCCGTATGTTCTCAGAGGGATAATATATTGAGTCAGAGGCTAGGAGCAGGTTGACTTCGTTTGAACTCTCATCTGTGACCAGATAAAAGGTCCAGGCCAAGAGCACAAGAACTGTAAACATGAGGAAGATGGAAAATGTGAAGACTATCCCCTTAGACAATCTTGTCACCCCACCAGAGATAAAGCCGGAAAATGCCTATGTGAGTCAGGTTCCCTGTCTCGTTGAACTGGTTGACTATTCTGCGTGATGTCACAAACTCCTCAGGCAGGGGCTCGTCCAGACGGGACACATTCATGGTCTGTGTAACGTCCAACGTCTTGTTGTACAGGTCAGCTTCCACGCGCGCATGGAGTTTTGGGCTGAGTGTCTGATTCATGAAAAGACCTATGGTTTCGTTGTCGAATGTATTGAGGACTTCAGCCTTGTCAGCAACTATGAGAAAGTCGTTTGCAAGCCTCGAAAGTGACAGGATCCTCAAGTGGTCGGACCTTGGAACCGATATGTGGAATATCATAAAGGAGAAAAGAGTCAGTAAAAGGACTGCTATGAATATGTCAAAGGTGAAGATAATTCCCTTGCTGCCTAAGACCAAAGTACCACCTCAAATGCGACTGGTTTGTTGTTTCCAAGCCCAAGCCTCTCCACAGACACCGCATGACTCGTGTTTGCCGGACTTTCCACCCCGGCTTCGAGGAGGTAAAAGAAAATCATGGTGTCCCTCACATTTTTCCCAAAGACCGGAGCCATGCCATGGGTGTCAGAAAGGTAGATTATCCTGCCTTCACCATAGTCCCAGTAGCCGTAGCCGGCATAGGAGCCAAAGGGTATCGCTGGGTCGTCTATGGAGACAAGTCTGTGAAGAGTGTTGTTTCCTGTGCCGTTATAAACCCCAGGCGCCTCGTCAAAGCAGATTTGGTCTCCCACACTGAGCGAACTGTTCACGAACCGGTTTATGACCAGAACTGTGCCATTGGTGCCCCATGCAGGGTCGCTGGTGCAGTTCTCGTTGGTCCACTTGTCATGCATCGACATGTTGAAGATTGTAATCCAGTCGCCCTCTTCCTTGTCGATTACCTTTCCGCCGGCCAACACCCAGTCCTTCATAATCTGTCTATAGGTGCTGTTCATCTCGTCTGCTGCGCAGTTCGACTCAACAGGCTCTGTGCAAACGTCGAGGTGCGGGTCCTCCCAAAGGGTAGTGTCGTAAAGCAATATGTTGAGTATGAGGTCTTCCCAGCGGCTCTCGTAGTCGTCGTACTTTATTCCATTTGTATCCAGCCAGTCCTTGAGTCCGAAGAACTCCGCAGTCTGCTCCTCTGGATTACCACCGGGCCCGTCGGTGTAGGCTGCGGAGTTCTTCGGAC
>DAOVEB010000064.1 GCA_030669205.1 Candidatus Parvarchaeota archaeon
TCAAGGTTTTTTATGCAGAGTTTCACGCGCCGGAAACCGGGAAGTACAAATCCATGCGCCCTCGCTATCTTCTCATAGAACCTCATCTCATCCTGACTCAGGACTCCAAGAGGCCTCTCCTCAAAGATGTCTATGAAACCCTTTTTCACGGCTTCGCGCCTGACGAGATTCCTGAATTTCTTGTGCCAGTCTGGATTTGTAGGCAGGAAGTCATACAATGGAGTGAGGTGTGGTGGTTTTCCACCCTTTCCGAGGTACCTGATGAAGCCCACCACAAGGTTCCTGCGAACGGCCTTTGTGCTCAGGGCGGTTTTGCTGCTGAGAAATAGGTTGAATACACCTTGCTCAAGCGGGTCAAATGTCCTCAGCAAACTCTCAAGGTAATTCATACCCTGTCTCATAACTTCATCTGCAAATGTGGAGTCAAGATTCCTCCCAGCTAGGCCAAGCCCGTTAACAGGCGTCGTTTTTTTCATTTGATACTATTTAGTATCATCTGATATTTTTAAATCTTAGGCTTCCAGACAACTGGCAGATAAAAAGCCCCCCAGACCCCTATTCTGTTCGCGTTCCGACACCAAACCGCCTCATTTTCAGAGAAAGGTCGCACGGTCTACGGTAAAGTTCTGATTTTTGGAGTTCTGTTCATTGTTTTTATCATTTAGTATCATTTAGTTTCATATGGTAACCATGAAGAACTGCCATATGTACCATGCCACAACCCAGAAGACGGCTCCAGCAATTAGAATTCTTTGCCTGTTCTCATTGTAAAGGACAATTCCAACAATTGGTGAAGCCAGTAACAGTGGCCCGGCTATCACCATCCCTATGTTGATTGCATCTATGATGGGATAAAGCCAGCTGTTGTATAGTATGAACTCATATGGGAGCGAACTGATGAGAAAGAAGGCAAAAAAGAGGATGGGAAACGGCATCACAAAAAACGTCGTTACCTTGTCCCTGTGGAAGATACACCAATTGTGGAATGTCTGAAGACGCCCCATAGACAAAACCAATGGCCGCACAAATAAAAATGTAGTGGATTTCGTCCGTATCAAAATATCAAAAAAGATATTATAGGGTAAAACCATTATATGACCTTATGATTGGCCCCTTTATTTTTGTGCGCCTCGCTGGCGGACTGTCTCTTTTCCTCTTTGGAATCCACCTCCTGAGCAAGGGTCTGGAGAAGTACGCCGGAGCCAGGCTGCAGGCAATGATAGAGAGGCTGACCAACAGGCCTGTGAAGGGGTTCTTGGTTGGTGCGCTCACTACGGCGATTCTCCAGTCCAGTTCCCTTACCATGGTCACCACCATTGGTCTGATAAATGCCGGACTCATGACTTTTTACCAGGCGATGGGCATCGTACTTGGAGCAGAGATTGGCACAACCATAACTGCACAGCTCGTTGCGTTTGACATAGGCGAGTTTTACTTCATCCCGATTGTCGTCGGTTTACTCTTCTTTTTTGCGGCAAAGAGGTTCAAACACAAGTACCTGGGTCAGGCAGTGCTCGGATTCGGTCTTCTTTTCATGGGTATGGACTTGATGTCTTCAAGCATGACTCCGCTTGCAGATGAGCAGTTTTTCGTCGACCTGTTGACCTACCTAGCCGTCAACATACCAGCTGCAATAGCTGTCGGCGCGCTGCTCACCTTAATTGTGCAGAGTTCGTCTGCTATGGTGGGAGTCACTATAGCCATGTCAGCCTCTGGAATAATATCTCTGCCCGCTGCCATAGGTCTTATATTGGGCGCGAACATAGGCACCTGCTTCACGTCCATCATCGCATCGTGGCGCTCCTCTTTACTGGCGAAGCGGGCTGCTGTTGCCCAGGTGATGGTGAATGTGACAACGGTCCTGCTTTTCCTTCCCTTCGTTTACCAGTTCGCTTCACTGATTGAGATGACATCGCCATTCATGCCAAGACAGATAGCAAATGCCCACACCATCTCAAATTTATTTGTCTCGCTCCTGCTTCTCCCGTTTGCAAGGCAGATGGTGTCCTTTGTTGAGAAGATTGTTTCAGGAGAGGAGGTTGCGGTTGTTGACGTGATGTCCATGAGGAGAAAAGAGGTGCTGAAGTCGCCGGAGTTGGCCCTGAAATACGCTGAGAAGGAACTTGAAAAGGTGTTGGAGATGACAGTAGACATGCTCAAACACTCTAGGAGAGCGTTGCTCGGTTCAGATATAAAGGCTGCCAGGAAGGTGCTGAAGATAGAGCCCAAGGTCGACAAACTCCGATATGTTATTGAGGATTTCCTAGACAAGGTCTCATGGGTGGATGCAACTGAGGAACAGCTGAAACAGAGGATGAGACTGACTCACAACACAACAGATATGGAGCGGGCTGGAGACCTGGCCGAGAACATCGCCAACCACGCCAAAGAGAGAATCAAACAGAGGATACCCTTCTCCGAACAGGCAATGTCTGACCTCGACGCCATGTTTGACAAGGTGACTGAGGCGTACGTCAGCGCAGTGAACTCTGTTGTAAAATCAAATGAGGTCCTCGCGAGCAAGGCTGTGATGATTGAGGAGGAGGTGGATGAGTTCTATTGGAAGTGTAGGGATGCCCACATACTCCGGCTCCAGAAGGGCCTCTGCGACCCGCGTGCAGAGGAGATATTCACCAATGCTATGCGTGACCTGGAGCGCATATCAGACCACGCCGACAATCTGGCGAAGAGCATTATCTACCAGTTCGGAAAGACAGAAATATAAGGGTGGGTCAGGCCGCCCGTCTCAAATCATCCTTTCGTCATAGCTCATGAGC
>DAOVEB010000023.1 GCA_030669205.1 Candidatus Parvarchaeota archaeon
ATACGGCGGTTTTGCTGGTTTCTGGGACTGGGGACCACTGGGCGTGGAGATAAAACGCAACGTGGAGGATGAGTGGTGGAAGTTCTTTGTGAGGGGACGGGATGACATCGTTGGCGTGGACGGCTCGATAATAACCCACCCGAAGGTGTGGGTCGCTTCAGGCCATGTTGAGGGCTTCACAGACTTTCTGGTTGACTGCAAAAAGTGCAAGAGGCGCTGGCGCGCAGACCACTTGGTTGAAGATTTGCTGAAGATACAGGCAGACGGTCTTGACGCAGAGGCATTTTCTTCGCTGATTGAGGAGAACAAGATAAGATGCCCAAAATGCAACAGTGACCTCTCAGATTGCAAGGTCTTCAACCTGATGTTCAAGACCTACGTCGGTCCGGTTGAGGATGAGAAGGCAAAGACCTACCTGAGGCCTGAAACCGCGCAGTCGATTTTTGTTGATTTCAAACCTGTGCTCGACTCAATGCGCCTCAAACTGCCATTCGGTATAGCCCAGATAGGTAAGGTCTTCCGCAATGAGATAAGCCCCAGGAACTTCATCTTCCGGGACAGGGAGTTCACCCTGATGGAGATTGAGTTCTTCGTTGACCCTGACAAGATGGACGTGCCAAAGGAAATGATGGCTGAGGTTTCGGACGTTGAAATCAACGTGCTGAGTGCATCGTACCAGGAAAAGGGCAAGAAGCCGGTCAAGATGAAGTTGAAGGACTGCGTCTCAAAGGGCGTTATAAAGAACAAGTGGCAGGCCTACTGGATAGCGCTTGACTACAAGTGGCTGCTAGACATGGGAATCAAAGCCAAGAACCTGCGCCTGAGGCAGCACTTGAAGCAGGAGCTGTCACACTACGCTGAGGACAATTGGGACATTGATTACCACTTTCCATTCGGCTGGAAGGAGTTGCAGGGCCATGCAAACCGCACACAGTTCGACCTCTCACAGCATCAAAAGTTCTCTGGCAAGAAACTCACATTCTTTGATGAGTCCGCAGGGAAGCATATCCTCCCGTACGTTGCCTGTGAACCCAGCATCGGCGTTGAACGGCTCGTACTCGCACTAGTCATAGACGCGTTCGCAAAGGAGAAGGAGCGGGATGTTCTGAGGATAGACCCGAGGCTGGCACCGACCAAGGTCGCTGTCTTTCCCCTCGTTTCAAAGGATGGACTCCCTGAAAAGGCGACTGAACTCCATAAGATGCTCAAGCCCCACTACTCATGCTTCTACGACGAGGCGGGTTCCATTGGCAGGAGGTACAGGAGACAGGATGAGATTGGGACCCCACTATGCATCACCATAGACTATGACACCCTCAAGGACGGTGCAGTTACAGTGCGCAACCGTGACACCATGAAACAGAAGAGGGTCAGGATAGAGGAACTTCTTGGACATATAGTTAACTTTTTTAACCCTTGAGATAGGATTCAGTCTGTGATGATAAGAAGGTTAGCTGAGGCCTGAGCCTGTGACGAACCCCAAGTTATCTGAAAACTTCATAGCAACTGTGAGAACCGCATTTTCAGCAGAGTTGTAGTCTTCGGCTGAGCAGACCACCACAACGCCGTCCTCTACACCTAACCTATCTACTATCTCTTCATTCAGTTTCGGCATGTTGTCGCAGAACTCCACACCTTTTTCTGGGAAGGCGACCCTACCCCTCCTGATGTTGAGAACAAGGGCCATGGACGCGCCTGCGCGGACAGCATCATCCCTCAAAGCGAGACCTGATGACACGCTCTTTCCCTTTATGTGCACTGCGCAGCCGTTTTTCACAGAGGCAACGCGTACTGGAGATGAGATGACACCCTTTATTTTTCCGACAACCTCTTCACCTTTCCTGCTGAGCTTATGCCCCCTGCGTGAAGAGGTGACCAGACTCTCTTGCTTGAGCCGCTTCAGAAGGGTACGGATGCTCCCATCACCAATACCCAAATCTTTCGCCAACCTCTTCTTACTGACTTCACCGTCAGAGAGCGCGAACATCGCCCTCATCAGATGTACCGCGCTGAAACTGGCTTCTGCTCCGACCATGTGGGGTGGAACTCTCCGCCATAATATATACTATTGGGATGGAAAGATTTTTAATATTGGATAATTTATCCAACAAAATGAGTCAGAGGCAGAAGACCAGACAGAAGAAAAAGCAGGAGGTTGTGCAGGTACAGGTTCAGAAGCAGGAGAAAATCCAGAAGCAGTTGATTCTCCTGCTAGCCTTCACCGTTGCAGCAGCACTTGGAAGAGCTGCACTTCAGGGAGTTCCGAGTGTTGAACCCATAACCGCCTTGGCAGTACTCTCCGGAATGCTCTTTGGCAGGAAGAAGGGGGCTGCTGTGGGCGCGTCCAGCTTTTACCTTTCGAATTTTCTGGTTTGGGGCGGGCAGGGCCCTTGGACAATATTCCAGGTCTTCGGAGCAGGTATGGCCGGGTTCTTAGGCGGTTTCCTGAAGAAGAGAAGCCTGATTCCACTTATGGTTGTAACAGTTGCAGCAACCCTGATTTTCGAGCTGTCCGTCAACCTATGGTGGAGCCTACAGTTTGGATTGCTCTTTGGCATCTTTTCACTGCCGCTGGCGTTCATAACGTCTCTTCCGTTTTTCCTGACACATATAGTAACCAACATAGCATTTGTAATGGGGGTGCCGAGATTTGCGAAGTTCATTGAAAACCGTTTTAAGGTCACGGACATTTTTAGCTCTGTTTTTAGGAGCGATGGCGATAACAGCACTTTTTTTGGCAGTTGGACCAGAAGAAGGGGCAGCGCGTAAGTTTGTGACAATTCACGTGGACACGGGGAACCGAGTTTTTGACAGTGAGCTCACCCTACAAGGCAACGCCAACGCCTTGGACGCGCTGAGGTCTGAGCATGACGTTGAAACAGAGACATCAACGTTCGGCGATTACATCACATGCATCGAGGGCGTATGCCAGAGCGCAGGTGAAGCGTGGTTCTTCTACGTCAACGACGAGATGGCACAGGTGGGTGCTGGTGGATTCGTACCTGACGACGGCGACAACATAGCCTTTCTTTTGAGAAACTATTAAAGTTTCTCTTTGCTTTCAAGACTTGTGAAATGGCTTTTTCCAGTACTACTTTTAACACTCTTCACTACCGCCAGCGCGTCTCTCATCTTTTATACAACAGGCAACGACACAGTTTCAGGATATAACATAACCGAACTGTTCCACTTTTACATAACCAACGATGGTCCTGCAAACATATCCCTTGTCAACGTAACAATACCTTATTCCTACGACGTTGTTGACGTTGACGGGCCAAGCATGTGGACAACCGAAACAACCGGCAGCTATGCCTGGTTCAACACCGCCTATCCTCTGGAGGGAGGCGGCTCCAATTTTTTTAACATTTCATCCCGTTCTCTGGTTGACGGCAACCATACGTGGATTGTTGTCACAGACAACCTTATCATGCACGCCTACTCACAGATAGATTCAACAGCACCCGATATATCATTTGCTTCACTCTACCCAGTTCTTGTGCTCATCTCCGGCGACGTTTCAGCTGTCTCGGTGAGGTGGGAGAATGACACCCAGGGAAACTGGACCCCGATGGTTCGTGATGATGGTTTCTACACCGTTGACCTGCCAGCGCTCGAAGAAGGCACGTACACCCTCCGCGTTTTCGCCAACAACACCCTTGGTAATGTGGCGTACGCCACAACCGAATATTTTGAGGACCACACACCGCCAGAGATAACTCTCACTTCGCCGGTTGAAACGACCTATACCTCAGAGGAGATTATGATGGTCTACACGATTTTTGATACCCTCAGTCCTGTTGTTTACTGTACATACCGGCTTGACACCACCACACTCCCAGCAGGTCCTATAGAGACAGGTCTCGAGTATTCTCACAGAATAGTTGTCTCAGGCGATGGGAGCCATGTCCTTTACATGAACTGCACAGACCTTGGCGGCAACTCTGCGCAGACAGAACCCATTGTCTTCAACGTTGAACTACCTGAGGAGTACCAGCCCCCACCAGTTGTATACTACCCGCCTGAAAAGGAGGAAGAGGAGGTTGTGGAGGAGTTTGACGTCCAGGCGTCTTTGATTTCAATAGAGCTTGAACAGAGCCAGAACAGGACCTTTTCCATCCAGATTTTCAGTAGCATCGGCGAAAACCAGACACTGACAGTCAACTCAACAATATTTGTTCAACCCTTTCTCACATTCCCTGATGAACTCTTTCTCTCCAGCTCATCTGTTGTGACCCTCCCTGTTCTGGTTTCCATACCTGAGAATGCGACCAGAGGATTTTATACAGGGGAGGTCAGCATCTTTTCAAACTCCACAGCAAAGAGCGTGTCCATCTCCATAGAGGTAGTCCAGGAGGTGATCACTATGCTCTATTCATCGGTTAACGTCTATGATTCTGAGCCGCGCTCAGGTGACGAATTGCAACTCCATGTCAAAGTCTTCAATCTTGGCGAGATGGTCCCTGAGTCCGTTGTCGTAAACTATACGGTCAGGCCAAAGGACGACAACACACCTGTTTTCGCCCGCTCAGAACAGCGCACACTTGGAGATATAACTTCCTATCGGACAACATTACCTCTTTCTGGACTGGAGGCGGGATATTATATTCTCGAGCTTTCAGTTTCTGGCAACAACTATACAGACCGCTCTTTCTCATCGTTTCATCTCATCACTGTTTCGTTCTGGGACAACAAGTTCTTTGGCTTCAGGCTGCGTGACATCATAATTTCCATCTCAACGCTCGTCGTGGTTTCAATTGCGCTTTGGAGGGTTGCTGTACGTGTAATGCGCGTCCTCAAGGAAAGGAGGGAGAAAAAGACCAAGTACAAGCAGACCTTGTCAGAGCTTCCAAAGGTGGGTGAAGATACTATATTTGTTGGCAAGGTGGCGGAGACGAAGAAAGGCGCGTATATCCATCTGAGCGAACTTACCAAACATACACTCATCTGTGGCGGCACAGGCGGCGGCAAGACCGTCGCAGCCATGGTTTTGGCAGAGGAGGCACTGATGAAAGATGTTTCAGTTACGGTTTTTGACCCGACACTTCAGTGGACAGGATTCACAAAGGAGAACAAGAACAGCGCCATGCTAGAGCTTTATCCTGAGTTTGGCATCAAGGAGCCAAGAAAGTTTTCTGTTGAGATAGATGCTGTAAATGACCCAACGGACTCTGTCAACTTATTGTTCGAGAAAGGCAAAATGCAAGTCATTGCAGTCAATAGACTCAACTCCAAGTCCCTTGACATCTTCTTAGATTCGGTCCTGAGGACCTTGTTTGACAGGCAGTGGCAGGAGTCTGAAACACTCAAACACTTGATAATATTTGACGAAGTCCATAGACTCCTTCCTCGTTATGGAGGGAGCGGGAAGGCGATACCAATGCTTGAGCGCACCATCCGTGAATTCAGGAAATGGGGGATTGGAGTGGTTTTGGTTTCTCAGGTATTGACCGATTTCAAGGCAGCAGTAAGGGCAAATGTTGGGAATGAGATTCAGTTGAGAACAGAGTTCGACGGAGACATAAGAAGGATAAAGGCCAAGTATGGCACCACGTTTTCCAAGAATATAGCAAAGTTGACAGTTGGAACCGGTATGTTCCAGAACCCTGAGTACAACAAAGGCGCGCCTTACCTGGTCAGATTCAGACCCATTCTGCACAGCCTCCATAGCATCACTCCGGCAGAGGTTGACAGGATAGTCGCTCTGCGCAACAAACTTGAGGAACTTGACAACAGGATGAAAACACTTGAGAAACAGGGCGTGGACATGTACCAGTCTAGGGTTGAACTGGACCTCGCTTCGAAAAACCTCAGACTGCAGCGTTTCTCCATGGTCAACGCGTACGTCGAATCAATTGAAAAAAGGCTCAGCGAACAGTAACTTTTTCTATGTCTAGGACATTGTTTTATGCATGGTCTTCGATATCCTCCTGTCCATGATGATGGACATCTCGTCAGCGCTCTTTTCTTGGCTCGGCGCACCTGAGATGCTTGAGCAGCCGCTCATCTCAGAGTTCTATTCTTCCACGGTCTTCCTAGCAGCTTTCTTCCTTGTGCCCATTGCCTCACTTTTCCTCGGAAAGAAGAGGAAGCTGATGATGTTCTCTGCAGGGTTTGCAATATCCCTTCTTTTTGGTTCCCTTTACTTGGCCCTATTTTCCCTCATCCTCCAGTCTGCACTGCTTTTTGTGCTGTGGTTCAGGTTCAAGCGTGAGAGGGGATTTGGTGACATTGACGAGCCAAAGTTTGACGAAGAACCCGAACTTGACGAGCCAAAGTTTGACGAGGAGGCAGCGACACCACCGTTCGAGGAACCACCATCATTTGGGGAGCCATCTGCACCTGCGACACCATCTGCACCTCCCCAGCCACAGTACAGCTGCCCAACATGCGGTGCGGTTGTCACCTACATCCCACAGTATCAGAGATACTACTGTCACACCTGCCAGAAATACGTATGACAACATATCTTCAACCACCCATAGATTAAAATTTGCTTGGCGCATTGGCTATGGTCATAGAACCACTTCATCCGCTTGAGCACAGGGTTTTGAGCAGAATCGGGAAAGGAGACTCTGTTGAAAAGCTCTGCAAGAAGACCGGCCTGAAAAGAGATGAGGTGATGCGAGCACTGCAGTGGTTGAAGACGAAAAAGATGATATCCCTGCATGAAAAGATACTCGAGCAGATATCACTCACTATTATGGGCAAGTCCTATGTGAAGAACGGCCTGCCCGAGACTAGATTTCTAGAACTACTTCCAGCAACCATGGGCGAGCTGCGCTCAAAGTTGGAGCCGCAGGAGTTCAATGTTTCCATGGGCACGCTCAAAAGACAAGGTGAAATATCTGTTGAAAAAGGTGTTGTCAGGACGACCGCAGTCGGAAAGAAACGGCTCAAACTCAAGAGAGCAGACAACCTCCTTGCGAAGGTTGAAGGCCTTTATTACCATCGGTTGAGAGGGGATGAACGGAAGACTGTAGACTCCTTGAAGAAGCGCGGCATCGTCAGAGTGGCTGTGAAGAAGGTAAGGACAGCAACGATAACACAGTCCGGGAAAAAGGCCCGTGCCACGTCTGTGCAGGGCGTTGAGCGCCTTACGCACAGGATGCTCTCAACAGGCTCCTGGAAGGACAAGACATTCAGACCGTACAACATAAATGACCCTGTTTCCCGGGTTGCCATGGGGAAGAAGCAGCCCTACAGGCGTTTCTTGGACGAGCTGAAGACAAAGCTCATTTCCCTGGGGTTCAAACAGATGAGCGGTCCGATAGTTGAGATGTCCTTTTTCAACTGTGACGCGCTCTACATGCCACAGAACCACGTTGCGAGGGGCATACATGACCTGTACTTCATTGAAAAGCCAAGGAAGGGAAGTCTAGCAGGATACCAGAATGTTGTGGAGAAGGTTGCGAAAGCGCACGAGACAGGAGTTGCCGGCTCGACTGGATGGGGTTACAAGTTCTCGATAGAGGAGACGAGGAAGCTCATACTCAGGAGCCAAGGCACGTCACTGTCCGCACGCTGGCTGATGGACAAACCAGAAATTCCGGGAAAGTATTTTGCGATGGTTCGCTGCTTCAGACCTGATGTTGTTGACGCAATGCACAACGCAGAATTCTTCCAGGTTGAGGGTATAATACTTGGTGAGAAACTTGGACTCCGTGACCTGTTTGGAGTTCTAAAGATGTTCGCAACAGAGGTTGCAGGAATCAAGAAGTACAGGATAACTCCTGGATATTTCCCGTTCACTGAGCCGAGCGCAGAGCTTCACGGCTGGTTCAACGGAAAATGGATTGAAATCGGCGGCAGCGGCATCTTCAGACCAGAACTCACGAGGCCGCTGGGCGTGGAGGTCCCCATCATTGCTTGGGGCCTTGGTCTCGACCGTCAGTTCATGATGGCCAAGGGGATAAAGGACATCCGTTACCTCTTCTCACAGGATATAGACTGGCTCAGGGAGGCGACAGTGTAATGCCAACACTCACATTTCCAAGGAAAGATTTGGAAAGGCTTACTGGAAACTCTGTAAACAAGCTTGATTTTTCATCAATAAAGGCTGAAGCCGCGGTTTTGGGGGCGGAGATGAAGGTTGAACTCGAAGACACGAACAGACCTGACCTCTGGTCTGTTGAGGGAATTGCGAGGCAGTTCAGAAAGAAGAGGCGTTACAAGGTGTCTGGAAAAGCGGGCATGGTTGACGCGCGCTCAGCGCCTAAAATCAGACCTTATATCGCGGCCTCGGTTGTCAAGAAATTAAAACTGGACGACGCTGCCATCAAATCGATAATGCTCGCCCAGGAAAAACTTGATGAGACCGTTGGAAGGGACAGAAAGGTCACAAGCATTGGCCTCTACAGATTCGACAAACTTGAGATGCCCCTTGTTTACAGCACAACCGAATCCGATGAATCAGCATTTGTGCCACTCGGCTTCCGCAGGATGATGACACCGTCCGAGATACTCACCGAGCATCCAAAGGGATTGGAGTACGGCCACATAATTGAAGAGGGAAAGAGGTTCCCGATTTTCAAGGACGCAAAAGGTAAAGTTCTCTCACTGCCACCAGTGGCAAACTCGGACGACCTTGGAAAGGTTGGCGAGGACACAAAAAACGTGCTGGTTGAGGTCACAGGAACGGACAGGAGGGAGGTTTCCCGCGTACTGACACTTATCACGCTTTGCCTTGCGGATAGAGGTGGCAAGATATTCTCGGTTGACGTTGACTATGGAGATAGGAAGGAGACCTACCCAAAACTGGAACCAATCAAAGTCAGAGTGAATATCGGCGAGATGGAGTCCCTTTTGGGATTCAAGGTGAAAGAACTCAGGACTCTTCTCGCAAAGATGCACTACGACATTGTTTCATCAAAGAAAGAGGAGCTGGTGGTCGAAGCACCACCTTACAGGTGGGACATCATGCATCCGGTTGACGTCTTTGAGGATGTGGCAGTGGCCTATGGCTTTGACAGGATTGAACCGAGGGACCCGAAAGTAGCGACCTACGGCGGGCTGGACCAAAATGAACTGCTGTCAGACAAGGTCCGCGAGATTCTGATAGGAATTCCTCTTGTTGAGACAATAAATATGGTGCTGACCAATCCAACTTTCCAGAGGTACTCGATGAACCTGGAGACGTTGAAGTTGGTAGAGATTATGAATCCTATGTCTGAGAGTTACTCCTGCCTCCGTGCGTGGATTATCCCATCGCTTGTTGAACTCCTGTCCAAGAATACACATAGAGACTACCCGCAAAGCATCTTCGAGGTTGGAGAGGTTGTGGTACCATCCGGAAATTATCTTGGCTCAGACACGAAGCTCAAAGTCAGCTGCATGATTGCCAAGTCTGACGCAACCTTTACAGAGATCAAGAAGGTTCTGGATGCCCTGCTCAGGAGCTTTGGCAAGAAATATGGAGTCAAGAGACTCAGCCATGGCTCGTTCATAAAAGGTAGATGTGGTTCTGTACTTGTCTCAGGCAAGAAGGCTGGTTTCATAGGTGAACTCCACCCACAGGTGCTTGAGAACTGGGGGATTAAGGTCCCTGTCTGCGCATTCGAAATCGATTTGGAGACCTTGAAATGAGCTACCGCAAAGGCGCACGCGCAGAACGTGAACTCCAGGCCAAACTCACTGATGAGGGATTCGCCTGCGTGCGTGTCGCTGGCTCAGGACATCAGGGCGACTCGCCTGATTTGGTTGCAGTCAAGTCTGGCAAGGTCTACGCCATTGAGTGCAAGGCAACGTCCAAGAATTTCAGGCGTATATCAAAACAAAACATCGACAAACTCAACAGGTTCGGCAAGCGGGGTGGATGCAAGACAGTCATCGCAATCAAGTTTACAAACCGCGGCTGGCGATTCTACGAGACGAAGGGAACCAAGTTCGAGTTCGAGAGGGGAAGGCCCCATCTCTTCCAGACGACCCTCGCATGAATCTTTTTAATAATGCGCTGGTTTTGTGTCTATCATGTCCTATGTAGAGCAAGGAATCTACTGGTATATAAAGAACATAATCCTTGGAGGCATAAAGACGCTGATTTCCCGGAACTACCTCTTTTTCACAGTTCTCTCGATTTCCGTAGCCCTCTTGGCCGCCTTCAATCCCATTATGCAGCGACTTGAGGTGATAGTCGCCCTGTCGTTGATTATGGGGGCATGGCAACCAATCGTCTTCCCACTCGCATTTGCCGTCATGCTCTTCGTTCCAGGAATCGAAGGACTCGTTTGGATGTTTTTGCCGCTCTGGGCAATTTTCACAGCCTTTATAGCCCTACTCATCCCGCGGGACTTGGTTGATTCCTGGGGAGGGTATGGGGTTTTCTTCGGCAATCCGAAGGGACATGTGCCGTTCAACTTCATATTCAACCTTATTTTCATCGGTGGGGTTATCTATTCTCTGGCTTTTCTAACAGCCTACTCTGTTGTCTTCCTCATGATTTCACTCACAATGTTATACATGACTAATCTCTTCGCAAGGAAGGACAGGAACGACCGATTCGGTTTCACACTTTCTATCTTCTACATCAATATCTTCTATTACTTCGCCACAATCAATGCTTTTTCATCTACCTCTGGCTTCGCTGTTACTGACACATTCATTGCAATGTTCACACTCTTTTTTGCTGTCCAGGGCAACACGCGCATACTCGAATCAAAGGTCGCACCCCACGCTGCTGTTTTTTTGGCACTCGGCCTCGCTCTCGGTTTCCACGCAGTCGGCTCGACAAATTTGCATCTCTATCAGTTCGTCTTCGCGTCCGTGATGTTTCCAGTCACACTCATCCTCTTCTTATTCTCCGAGAGATTTGAGAACTACTTCACAAGACAGCCCTCTATGACCAAAGCAGTACTTGATTTTAGCAAGGGCAAGGTTGAGAACTTCATCAAGAAATTTGGTATCTGAGCACTACAACAGTGATGGTACACCACACCTAGCTGAGATTGTTTTGTATCCCTTCTCCTCAAAAATTTTCCTGTGGTCTCCAACTATAAGCACCAACCCTCCACCACCAGCTCCGGTCAGTTTCGCACCTGGCAAACCTTCACTCCTCGCAATTTCAACGATTTCGTCAATAGTAGAAGTGCTGATACTCAACTCTTTCATGCAACTGTGGTGCTCATAGAGCAGCCTTCCAAACTCTTCGAAACACCCAGATTCAAGAGCCGAGATTCCTTCCTCACACAGTTGACCCATCCTGTTGAATATATTTTGATATTCTTCTTTTCTTTTAGCAACTTTTTTTATCATCTCCTTTGTACCTGTCCGCTCCCCGCTGTCAACAAGGGTGATTGTGAAAGGTTCAAAGTACTTCGGAGTCGTGACACCTCGCTGGAACATTATAAAACCGCCACGATTGACCACATTCGCGTCGATTCCAGATGGATTTCCATGGGCTTTCCCATCCGCCCATTGTGTTAGTGTTACGAGGTCGTTCAAGGCGAGGTTTAGACCAAATGTCTTTGAAAGAGCCTTGACAAGTGCCGAGACAGTTGCAGAGCTCGAACCCAAACCGCTTGAAAGAGGTATCTCTGACTCTATCTTCACACGAACATCTCTTCTTTTTCTATGGGTATAGTCAAAGGTGTGGCCTACAATCATCTCTACGAACTGTTTCTGGCTATTGCTCAGAGCCACATTTGAAGACACGTCAAAATAGTCACTATCTTCAACTTTTACGTGGCAGCAAAGGTCTATTGACGCCGCAAACCCAGGCCAACCATAGATGACACTGTGCTCCCCGAAGAATAGGACCTTTCCTGGTGAAGTTCTTGGTGTCATGGTCTTATCTTCAAGTTACTGGTTAAAAAAACTTCCTCAGAAAATTCGGCATTTGAGAGTGCTCACAAAACGCTTTTTATGGAGAGAGTCGTATGTCTCTCAAGTGGTCCAAACACGCGGAAAAAAGGACTCAACGATTGATGACTATGTAGAAGACGAAGTCGATATATTCGAAGGATACGCAAGCCCAGTTGTTGAAAACGCAAGAAAGAGGAGAAACAAATACGGTGTGGCGGGAGCAGTCGGAGGCGCAGTAACAGCACTGACGTTCTTAAACTCTTTATGGGAGTTCACAATGGGATACTATGCTGTTGAACATGAGTTGGACCAAATGTCTGACATACCTACTGTCATAAGCAATGTCACAAGCGCGTTACCATATTTTGAGACAGGACTTTTTTACAGTGTTGCGACTGTAGTTTTGTTCTATGCTACAAAATGGGTGTGGAACAAATACCGGGAAAACAGAAGTCTATTCAATCTGCTTGAGGCACAGAAGGAAAAGACAAGGACAGAATTCTATGTTAGGAGAAAGTATGGAGACATCGGACAAGCCACACCGGACAAGGACTAGAAGTTTTCTATTAAGGGACGAGAGTCATCATAAGCCATCTTCAACGCGAATGGTAGTGAGACAGAATTCGCTCCAATGAAAAGATAAACTATTGGTATGATTGGTGTTAACAGATGTAGCATCAGACATGCAACCCCTCCTACAAATTCGACTTCGGGAACCCAAACACCAAGGGTTGAAAGGAGAGGATGCTCATAGTCCCCCAGAGCTTTGAAGACTCTTGGTCCGATGTACCTCCTGTACGGGCATTTGGTTTCCTTTCTCATATAGAGTGACCTGTTCTCCGACGCTGCAACAATTCAGACGTCTCAATGCCGGTTTCATCAACAACTTCATTGAGCAGTTCTTGGTCTTCCAGAACCTCTCTGATGTGCTTCTGCTTTGTTTTTTCAGTTGTTTTGACTTCGCAGGTAGTTCCATCTATCTCAAAAAGGGGATAGTCTGGGTGTTTTGCCATGTATACGCCGTTATCAGAGTTATAGACCTTTATTCTGCCCACGCCCAATATTTTTGAGTTATTGTCTTGTTAATCTTATAGAACTGTGCTGGTTTTCACTTGAATCGGATTCCTCCACCAAAGCGTTTAAATTGGATTAACTTTGAGGCTGCTTGGTGGAGGGGCGCATTCTGGTTGTTGACGAGAACGATAACGTGCTGCGCGAGGAAGAGAAGACGAAATGCCACTTAGGTGATGGAATAATTCACAGAGCAATTACAGTCATGGTTGTTGATAGCAAAGGGAGATACCTCATTACCAAGCGCAGCGCCAACAAGATGCTCTGGCCTGGATTCTGGGACGGTTCAATCAGCAGCCACCAACACAAAGATGAGACAGATGAGCAGGCTGTTAGGAGAAGAGTAAAGGAGGAGTTGGGAGTCGAATGCGGAGAAGTTGAGTTTGTTCTCAAGCTGAGATATCAAGCCCGCTACAATGATATTGGCTCGGAGAACGAGATAGATTACTTCTTTATAGTTCGTGGTGTGGATGAGATAGTTCCCAACAAAGATGAAATATCTGAATACAAGTTCTTAACTCTAGATGAACTGAAGAAGGACATGTCAACAAACCGAGATTCATACGGACCCTGGTTCCCACTCATCTTTGACAAATGGCTTTGATGCACGCATCCCAATCTTTTTTAATAACCCACATAACCTACTCTAGACCATGAAAAGAAGAAAGGAGTTCATTACAATATCTGTTATCATACTCACAGAGGTACTTGGATGGAGCTTGATACTCCCGTTTCTCCCTTACTACGCCTTGGAGTTCGGCGCGAGCCCTTTAGTAGTAGGACTACTCATCTCAACTTTCTCAATTTTTCAGTTTATATCAGCCCCAATAATCGGAAAACTAAGCGACAGATATGGTAGAAAACCACTTCTCATTATCAGCCAGTTCTCCACATTCCTCGGTTTCATGATCCTTGGATTTGCCAACTCGCTTTTCATGATATTCCTATCAAGGATTATAGACGGACTTTTAGGCAGCAACATGACACTTGGCAACGCGTATATAACTGATATCACCAAAGGTAAGGAGAGGACAAGAGCTTTTGGCTACATTGGCGCTATCTTCGGAATTGGTGTTTTCATTGGTCCTGCTATTGGGGGGTTCCTTGCACTTGTCAGTTATGCACTCCCGTCTTTCTTAGCAGCTGGGATGAGCCTTGTTACCATAGTCCTAATATTTTTCTTCCTTGAGGAAACTGTCAAAGTTGAGAAAAAAGTGAAGTTGAAAGCCAGTGACTTCTTCCCAATGAAGGACTTTGTACGAGGGGTTAAGGCAAAGGAACTTAGAAGCATATTTTTGGAGTTCCTCATCTACCTTATTGGCTTTACAGTTGTGACTTCTAGCTTGGCTCTGTACGTTGACGCTCAGCTTGGGCTCGGTCCTGAGCAAGTCGGGCTGTTGTTCATGATAATAGGCGGTGTCAGAGTAGCTTTTCAGATGACACTGTTGCCTAAGCTTATCAATAGGTTTGACGAGAGGCCGCTCATAGTTGCTGGCATGACCTTGGTTGGGATAACTATGTTCGGTTTATACTTCGTGCAGTCGATATCAATGATGTACATAGGTGTTGCGTTCTTCTCGGTTGGCGCAGGTATTGTACGACCTATGGTAGTCAGTGTAATAAGTAAAAAGTCAGGAGAAAAATCCAGAGGCAGGGTGATGGGTGTGACTGACTCATTAGGAAGTATCGCGAGGATAATCGCTCCTATGATTGGAGGCTATATGATAGGGTCATTCTATCCAGGAACACTTGGTATTGTTGCGGGTGTGTTCATAGTATTTGCAATCGTTTTGGAAATAATCGACATAATACGTTGCAGAAGACAAGAAGGAGAGAAGTGTTCGACTTATTGAAAGCCTCGGGAGTGTTCTTTACTAAAACGGTGATTTAGTATAAAGACCATACCAGAACGGGATATTAAACCAATGATTTTCTTGCCTTTATTACGCAAAAAGATGGAACTCTACTTGTCTTTTCAAATTTTTTTCTGTCTGTTTTTTTTGCTACTTCTAGTGGCAAAGGTTCTATTAGCTTTTCAACAACAAAGCCATTACTGCTCAAGGAATCAACAATCATTTCAAATGTGTGATGATAACTTATCATCTTCATTCCTTCAAGCATATTCCAAGTGTACTTCTTGTTGTGAAAATAATTACCCC